>NZ_CP020083.1:600000-900000 GCF_003431825.1 Blastomonas fulva
ATCGCGAACACCGAGAGCGAGCGATAGGCGACCTTGCGCGACAAGGTGAGCTTCCACCCGCCCGGGCGGTTGGCCGCGAGCGCGAAGAACGGCACCGCCAGGATCATCATCACTCCGCGCAGCGCCACCAGATCCGCAGGCAGGGCGCGGCCCAGATAACCCACGGTATAGAGGTTGAGATCGTACAGCCACATCGCGGCAAGCGCAGTCAGCGGCAGGCGCAGGCTGGCGCGGGTCTCGGCATCGGCAACCGAATAGAGATTGTTCGCCAGAACCAGCGCGCCGACGACGAAGATCATCCGCAGCAGCATCGCGGCGGAATAGCCGAGCTCGTCGAGCTGCGGCACGCCCCGGTTGGCGACATGCCAGACATCGACCAGAGGCTGGGCGACCAGCACCACGACGAGCACCATGTACACGGCCGTGACCGTGCGCGGCTGCGCGCGGGCGGAGCGGACCATCTGGAACAGGAACGCCAGCCAGGCAAGGTTGCGCATCGTCTCGCCCAGCCCGGCAATGGCATGGTTCCCGCCCATGCTGGCTGCGGCAAAGGCCCACAGGCTGGTCGCCAGCAGCGCCAGCAGCAGCGCGGCATCACCGAGCGAGGGGCGCGTATCGCGCAGGCCCGCCCAGCGCCGCAACAGCCAGGCCGCCACCAGCATGGTCAGCGCCGCTGCGGCGGAATGGCCCCAGAGCCCTATGTCATGCCAGTTGGCCATCGGTTCAACGCGCGCCGTCCGGCCACAGCACCACCCGCAGCGTCTGCAGGATGATCAGCAGATCGAGAAACGGGGTATAGTTCTTGGCATAATACAGGTCGTATTCGAGCTTGTGCCGCGAATCCTCGACCGAGGCGCCATAGGGATAATTGATCTGCGCCCAGCCGGTGATGCCCGGCTTCACCATGTGCCGCTCGTTGTAATAGCGCATCTGGGTTTCCAGGCTGGCCACGAACTCGGGCCGTTCGGGGCGCGGGCCGACAAAGCTCATGTCGCCCTTGAGCACGCTCCACGCCTGGGGCAGCTCATCGATCCGCACCTTGCGGATGAAACGCCCCAATCGCGTGACGCGCGGATCGTTCTTCTGCGCCCATTGCGCGCCATCGACCTCGGCATCGATCCGCATCGAGCGCAGCTTGATGATTTCGAATGGCTGGCCATAGAGCCCGACGCGTTCCTGCTTGAAGAACGCAGGCCCCTTGCTGTCGAGCTTCACCAGCAGCGCGAAGAGCAGGATGATCGGCGCGGTCAGCGCGAGCAGGATGGAGCTGACGACCAGATCGAACAGCCGCTTGGCGATCGTCGAAATGCGCCGTCCTGCGGAAAATCCGTCGGAAAAGATCAGCCAGCTGGGATTGACGGTGTCGAGATCGACGCGGCCCGTCTCGCGCTCCAGAAACGTCGACAGATCGTTGACATGCACGCCTGTGGTCTTGATCCTGAGCAGGTCGTTGACCGGGAGCGCGTTGCGCCGCTCCTCGAGCGCCAGCACCACCTCGGTGACGTTGAGATTCTCGACATGCTTGGCGAGGTTCTTGATCGCATCGCGGTTGATCGCTTCCTCGACCACCAGCGCGCCATCGTTCATCGCGACGAAGCCGACCAGCACGAAACCGGCGTCGGGTCGGTCGGCCAGATCCTGCACCCGCTGCGCGCGCTTGCCTGCGCCCAGCACCATCAACCGGCGCTTGAACGCGGTGGTGCCCAGCAACCCGCCCAGCAGGATGCGAATGCCGATCAGGAACAGGATCGACAGGCCCATCGCGTACAGGCTGTTCGATCGCCACAGGGTGGCTCCGGGCAGGATGAAATAGGTGACCGAGAGGAAGATCACGCCCAGCGAGACCGCCACCAGCAGCCGCGCCGCGGCAAAGCGGATCGATTGCAGCGCATCGGGTCCATAGACCCCGACCGCGATCATCGCCATGTGGACGAGCAGCGCGAAGGTGATGATCGGCATCGGCCGCTGCGAGAGCGGCTCGATGTCCATCCCGATCTCGTGCGCGCGCCAAACCCAGCCGATTTCGGCCGCGAGACCCAGCAGCGCGAGGTCGAAGAAGCCGAGCAACAGCACCGCGTGCGGCACGTAATGTTTGAAGAGCCTGAACATGGCTGCGGCTATAGCCGGTCAGTCGTGAAGTGTCGGTTAATTTTACAGCCGCAACTGGGCCATCGCCGCTGATTTTCGATCAAAGTGTCAAAGGTCTTTACGCCTTTTGTGCCGGACCTGCTGCCTGGCGTGCAGGAGAACGGGCCTGCGCCCGTGCCCCGCAACGGCTGTATTCGGCTTACTCCCCGATCTTCTGTGCGGCTTCCTGCGCGGCATCGCCGACCTTCTGCGCGGCGTTGCCGACCTCTCCGGCGGCGCCAGCCACCGCATCGGTGCGAACTTCCCCCTGCTTCATGAACTGGAACGCGAAGAACCCGCCTACCACCAGCACCAGCAGCACCAGCGCCATCATGATGCCCGATCCGCCACCCGAGCGGCTTTCGATGACGGTGGTGTGGGTCTGTGCCGGCGCGGGGGCCGCTGTGCCCGGTGCGGGCTGTTCGGTCACGATGGTTTCGGTGCGATCGGTCGGTGTCATAGCATATCCCCAAACACGTGATGTGTGGGGCGCTTACGTGCCGGACAGCAGTAGGTTCCGTCCGCCGGAGCCTGACGGTCAGTCGGTGACGAAGTCGAAGGGCGTGACCCCGCGTTCGCGATCGTCGAATTTGAGCCGGATCCCGAGCGGCGGCTTGGAGCGCTGCGGGCAATCGCCGCGCTTGCACATCGCGCAGCCCGGTCCGATCCGCGTCGCGCCGGCCGCGCTCAGGTCCAGCCCGCGCGCATAGCACAACGTCGCTGCCTGATCGATCGCGACGCCCAGCCCGATCGCGAATTCCGCCGTGGTGCCGCCCGCGCCATAGCCCGCGCCCTGCACGCTGCGCGCCAGCGTCAGCCAGCGGCTGGCATCTTCCAGCTCGACCAGTTGCACCTGCACCTGGCTGGGGCGCGAAAAGGCCTGGTGCAGGTGCCACAGGGGGCAGGTCACCTCCGTATCGGCGAGCGGGGCGCGGTTGGCGCCGCCAAAGCGCTTCGAGACTTGGCCGGCGCGATCGACCCGGACCATGAAGAAGCCGAGGCCCCGCTGGCCGACGCGCTGCAGCGTGGTCAGCCGGTGCGCGACATGCTCGAACCCCGCGCCGAAGCGCCGCTGAAGCAGCAGCATGTCATAGCCCGATTGCTCGCACGCGCGCAGGAACCGGCCATAGGGCATCATCAGCGCTGCGGCAAAATAGCTGAAGATATGCCGCTGGTAGAGGCGCTCGGCGGTGCGATCGCCGAACTGCGCGCCTGCGACCAGCGCATTGACATCGGCGCGGTATTCGAGCTGACCGAGCAGATAGGCCGCCTGGAAAGTGCGCGAGGCCATGTCGAGCATTTCGGACAACTGCAGCTGCCGGGCATGCAGGTCGAGCCGCCGCAGCCGCCCGGGCATCACGTTTTCGGGCAGGATGCGGATCGCCAGCTGGTGCTTGGTGCGCAGCCGCTCGGCGATCGCGGAATACAGATCGCCGCTCTGCAGCCGCAGGGCATCGGCCAGTTCCTCGGCGGCGTGATCGAGATCGGCGAAATGGTTGCGCCAGCGTTCGATTTCGCTTCGCACCCGCGCCACCGGATCATCGACCGCGCCCGCCACGGGACCTGCGCCAGCCCCGCCCTGCACCCGGTCGAACAACCGCGCGAACGCGGCTGCGGTGCCCGGCGAGGACACCAGCCAGTCCTCGATCTCGCCAGGCTCGATCCCCAGATCGGCAAAGGCAGGGTCGGCGAGCCGCCGCCGCATCGGCCCCAGACCGCCGCCCGGCTCGTCGCCGGTGAGATCGCGCGGATCGACATCGAACCGCTCGGCCAGCGCCAGCATAAGCCGCGCGCTGACCGGGCGCAGGTTGCGTTCGAGCAGGTTGAGGTAGCTGGGCGAGATGTCCAGCCGCTCGGCCATCGCGGCCTGGGTGAGACCGGCATTGCGGCGCAGACGGCGGAGCGCGGGGCCCGCGTGAAGGGAGGCATCGACCATCCGAAAAGCGTGTAATAATCGTGACAAAATGACAAGCCGAAACCCGGATATGGTCGCAATATTCGCGATTTTTCTGTCAATTTGTAGTGTCACCTTGCGCGGGCACAGCTAGGGGTTTGGGCGAGACACGCGGTGGCCAAGACATAGCAGGAGAGGATGGGGGTGAGCGGGGCAACCCCGCCACCCTTGCTTGCCCAGACCGGCCCCGCGATGCCCGCCCCTTTGCCCGCCCTTGCCCGGGCCCGAGCTTTCCTGGGGAGGAAAGACATGCCGCCGGTGGCCCTGCCTCCGGCGGCATTTTCATGAAGTCTCTCCGCCAATCGCTACGGACTGTTAACCGGACCCTGCTATGCCGAGGTCCGTTTGCGACATCATCGGGATTTGGTCAGGTTTATGCTCAAAGAGGTCATGCTGGGATCGGGCGGCATCATGCTGGCTGCCGCGATATTTGCCTCATCGGTGACGACCGGCACCGGCCCTGTGCCAGCTGCACCTGCACAACCCGCACCCGTGGCCGCACCCGTGGCCGCACCGCCGCCCCCGGCAGCGGTGGCCTCGGCCCCGCGTCCTGCGGCGGTCTTCCCGGAAGATACCGGCGATGTCGACTTCGGCGCGCCGATGATCGAGGCCGTGCCGGTCGAAACCGGCCTTGCCGACCCCGCCGTCAACACCGCCGTTCCCGACAGCGCGGAGGCCGGAGGTGGGCGCCAGTTCAACGCAAAGCCTGGCCGCGCCTATCCCATCCCTCGCTGAACGCCGTCGCCGCCGCCGTTTATTCTAGAGGCAGGCGCGGGTGAGGTAATTGCGGGTTTCCGCGCCGATCAGCGCGGCATGGCCGTAGGCGGGATGGGTGATCTGAACCATCGCGACATTGCCTGCATCGTGCCATGCGGCAAGCGCAGCGTCGTCCATCGCGAAGTGCAGGAAGTGCACCGCGCTCGCCTTGCCCGACGCGCTGGTCCGCTCGACATCCTGTTCGGGGCGCGCGGCGATCCGCACATTGCCGATGGTCAGGAAAATGTGGCTCTCCACCCCGCCGATCGTCCGCAGGAACGCATCGCGCCGCTCGGGATTCTCGATCTCGAACATCAAGGTCGCGGTCAGCTCGCTGCCATTGGGGACCATCGGGTTGTACGCAGCCAGTTCGTCGGCGAGCTGCTCATCGCCGCCTTTTTCGATCCGCAGCATCTCCTGGATCTGCAGCCACATGCTGTCCCAGCTCTCGAAGGTAATCATCGCGTGCGGGCCGATGGCCAGCCGCGAGTACTTCTTGGCAAGGATGCTCTCCTGGCGCTTGTCCTTGCGGATCAGCTCATAGTCGGCAAGATCCATGATGTCGTCACGGGTGATGGAACGGCGATCCTTGGGCATGATTGTTTCCATGTGGTTTAAAGTCCGTAGGCCTTGGCCATCAGCTCGACGGGATGGCCGATCCGCTCTGGCACCTTCTTGGAGCCGCCCATCTCCATCGTCTGCTTGAGATGCTCCCCGGCGAGCGGGCATTCGCTTACCATATAGTCGGGCGAGGTCTTTTCCAGCGCGCGCACCGTGGGCCGCGCCAGCTTCACCGCGGTGTCGAAATTCTGGGAGTAGATGCCCCATTTGCCGCCATGGCCCGAGCAGCGTTCGGTCATCACGGGCTTGGCTTCAGGGATGAGCTTGAGCATCTCCATCGCCTTGGGGCCCATGTTCTGCGCGCGCGAATGGCAGGCGAAGTGCACGCCGATGCTGGCGTCCATCGCCTCGACCGGGGTCAGCCCCGCGGTCTTGGAGAGCTTGACGATATATTCGCTGATGTCGTGGGTGGCCGCCGACAGCTTGGCGATGTCGGCATTGTCCGGCTCGATCAGCGGCCATTCGAACTTCATCATCAGCGCGCAGCTCGCGGTGATCGCGACGACGTCATAGCCCTGGTCGATCAGCGGCGCGAAATGCGCGGCGACGCGTGCGGCGGCGCTGGCGACAGCGGGGATATCGCCGTTCTCGAGCTTTGGCATGCCGCAGCATTCGGGATGCTCGATACGCACCTCCACCCCATTATGCGCCAGCACCTTGACCGCGGCCTCACCCGGGGTCTGGTCGTTGAACTGGTCGTAGCAGCTCGCATAGAGCGCGACGCGGCGGCCGAAGCCGGGGGCATCGGGATTGGGCGCGCGCACCAAAGCGGGTGCGCGGTTGGTGAACGGAATGTCGGCAAATGCGGGCAGATGCGCGCGAGCATCGATCCCCAGCATCGATTGCATGATGCCGCGTGTCGTGGCGTTGCCGCCATCGGTGGCCCAGTTGGCGACATCGGAAAAGACGCTGCCCAGTTTGCCGTTGCGGTCGGTCTGCGCGAGCAGGCTGTCGGCTTTCGAGGTTTGCCCCTTGCGATGCTCGACCGCGCGATAGCGCAGCATCAGGTGCGGGAAATCCAGGTCGAACTCGTGCGGCGGCACATAGGGGCATTTGACCATGAAGCACATGTCGCACAATGTGCAGGCATCGACGACCTGGCCGATCTGCCCCGCGTCGAGATCCTCGACCTCTTCATTGGGGCTCTCGTCGATCATGTCGAACAATTTGGGGAAGCTGTCGCACAGGTTGAAGCACCGGCGGCAGCCATGGCAGATGTCGAATACCCGGCGCATCTCGGCATCGAGCGCGGCCTCGTCGTACCAGCTCTCCTCGCGCCACGGCAAGGCATGCCGCGTCGGCGCGTCCAGACTGCCTTCCTTGTACCCGGTTGCCATATGCTATCACCCACAAAATCCTCCCCGATACGGGGAGGGGGACCGCGAAGCGGTGGAGGGGCAGCGGGATCGCACGAACGAACGATCGCCGCGGGACATCGCATCCCCCTCCGTCAGCGCTGCGCGCTGCCACCTCCCCGGTGCGGGGAGGATGTACGAAGTCAGAAAAATGGCCTGCCCACCGCGCCGGAACGCAGCGGACAGGCCGAGTTGTCGTTCAACTGAAACTCAGGCTTCGGCCAGCAGCGCGTCGAGCGTCTTCTGGAACTTGCCGGCATGGCTCTTTTCCGCCTTGGCGAGCGTTTCGAACCAGTCTGCGATCTCGTCGAAACCTTCGTCGCGGGCGGTCTTGGCCATGCCCGGATACATATCGGTATATTCGTGGGTTTCACCCGCGATCGCCGACTTCAGATTGTCGACGGTGCTGCCGATCGGCTCGCCCGTGGCAGGATCGCCGCACTCTTCGAGAAATTCGAGATGGCCATGCGCATGGCCGGTTTCGCCTTCAGCGGTCGAGCGGAACACCGCTGCGACGTCGTTATGGCCTTCGATATCGGCCTTCTGGGCGAAATACAGGTAACGGCGGTTGGCCTGGCTTTCACCGGCGAACGCATCCTTGAGGCTCTGTTCGGTCTTCGATCCCTTGAGTTCCATGGTTCATCCTCAGCTTGGTTTTTGGCCTGAAGCCCAAGGATTACGGGCAGGTTTGGCATTATTCCATGTGATTTTATCGCACAGCTTGATCGAGAAAATCGATCACTGTAATTGATATTAGTTCTCAGTTACGACCAATCGTCGTCATTTTGGAGGAAATTGCCCGCAATACCCGTGACGAGCCGCAAATCTGTCGCTAAACCCCCGCCACCGAATCCAATCAGAAGGACGTTACCCATGAATAATGCTGACCTTGCAGAGAAGATTGCCACCGACCACAACGTCACCAAGGCTGACGCGCGCAAGCTGGTTGACGGCGTGTTCGCCGCCATCGCCGATGCAGCTGCTGCCGGCGAAGAAATCTCGATCAACGGCTTTGGCAAGTTCAAGGTGAAGTCGACCCCGGAACGTGAAGGCCGCAACCCCGGCACCGGCGCGACCATCACCATCAAGGCATCCAAGAAGCTCGGCTTCACCCCCGCAAAGGCGGTGAAGGACAAGCTGAACGGCTAATCTGCCCGTTCCCTTGGGATTTCACGCAAAGCCCCGCCCTCACCGGCGGGGCTTTGTCGTTCCGGGCAGCGCGCCAAAGCCGCAAGGCGGCCCGGCTATCCCCAGCCAGCTTGCCGGTGCAGTTGCAACTCGCCGGGCATGGCGATAGGGCCACAGGCGTGGGCGCATCGATCGACATTGGCCGGGATGAGACAGGACAGCCTGTCTGCATCGACATGGAAGAGCTGCTGGCGACACGGCTGCTGGTGCAGGGCAATTCGGGCTCGGGCAAATCGCATCTGCTGCGCCGGCTGCTCGAGGAAAGCGCAGGGCTGGTCCAGCAGGTGATCATCGATCCCGAGGGCGATTTCGTCACCCTGGCCGACGCCTACAGCCATGTCGTGATCGATGCGGGCGACTATAACGAGCGCGAGATTGCGCGGATCGGCGCGCGCATCCGCGAACACCGCGCCTCGGTGATCCTCAACCTCGAACAGCTCGAGCTCGAAGCGCAGATGACCTGCGCCGCCGCCTTCCTCAACGCATTGTTCGATGCCCCCCGCGAGCACTGGTACCCGGCGCTGGTGGTGGTCGACGAGGCGCAGATGTTCGCGCCTTCGGTCGCGGGCGATGTCCCCGATCCGGTGCGCCGCGCCAGCCTCAGCGCGATGACCAACCTGATGTGCCGCGGCCGCAAGCGTGGCCTCGCCGGCGCCATCGCCACCCAGCGTCTCGCCAAGCTTGCCAAGAACGTGGCCGCCGAAGCCAGCAACTTCCTGATGGGGCGCACCTTTCTCGACATCGACATGGCGCGCGCCGCCGATCTGCTCGGCATGGAGCGCCGCCAGGCCGAGCGCATCCGCGACCTGCAGCGCGGCTGCTTTCTGGGGCTGGGTCCTGCGATCTCGCGCCGCCCGGTGGCGATCCGCATCGGCGCGACTCAGACCGTGTCGCGCACCGGCACCCACACGCTGCTGCCGATGCCCGAGGCCGAGCCGCAGGACATGCGCACGATGCTGTTCGCCGAGATGGAGGCCGACGCCCTGCCCCCCGCCCGCCCGGCCCGCCCGCGCCCGATCGCAGCCGACGAACTGATCCGCGCGATCGCCGAACCCGAGCCGACGACCCAGCCTGCGATCTTCACCGCGCGCCAGGAGGCCGAGGACGCCGCCGACGCGATCGACAGCGAGGCGGTGATCGTGGCGGTCCTGCGCGATATGCTCGCCGAGGCCAGCGCCTCCACCCAGCCCGATGCGCTGCTCTATCAGGATTTCTCGGTGCGCTGCCGGATGCAGCGGCTGGTGCGCGCGCCGCTCGATCTGGAAGGCTTCCGCCAGCGGCTGGCGCTGGCACGTGGCGGAGTATTCGATCCTGCCGACCCCGCCTGGGCACCCGCGATCGATGCCGCCGCGCGGCTTCCGCAGGACATGTACGCCCCCTTCCTGCTGATCGCCCGCGCCGCGATGGAAGGCCAGCCCTGCCCCGACGATGCCGCCCTGGGCCGCGCCTATGGCACCAGCTCGCCGGGGCGCATCCGGCGGCTGATCGATTACATGGAAAAGCAGGGCGTCATCGTCGTGCGCGCCGATTTCGGCGGGCGGCGATCGGTGGGGATTCCAGAGCTCGGGCTGAGCACCGGGGTGGAGTAGGCCTGCTGGTCACCCTCACCCTTCCCTCTCCCGGTGGGAGAGGGAGGGAGGCGCGAAGCGCCGGAAGGGTGAGGGTGACCGGCGGCGATATCAGAACTCGGTCGCCTCGAACCGCACCGGCTCGCCGATTGCGCTGTCGGCCAGCGTGTCTTCCCACATCACCCGGTTGCCACGGATGACCGTTCCGATCGGCTTGCCGGTGAGCTCCATGCCGGTGAACGGGCTCCAGCCGCAGCGCGATTGCAGCCAGTCCTCGGTCACCGTCCACTTTTTCTTGAGATCGACGATGGTGAAATCGGCATCATAACCCGCCGCGATCCGTCCCTTGCCGACCAGCCCGAAGATCCGCTGCGCGCCCGCAGACGTCAGATCGATCAGCCGCTGCATCGACAGCCGCCCATGGTGCATGTGATCGAGCAGCAGCGGCAGCAGCGTCTGCACCCCGGGCATGCCGCTGGGCGTGTCGGGATAGGTCTTGGCCTTTTCCTCGATGGTGTGCGGAGCGTGGTCCGATCCGATGACATCGGGAACGCCCTGCGCCAGCCAGTTCCACAGCCCGTCGCGGTGCGCGCCGCTGCGGATCGGCGGGTTCATCTGCGCATAGGTGCCAAGCCGCGGATAGGCCTCTTCCCCCGCAAGCGTCAGATGCTGCGGGGTCAGCTCGCAGGTGGCGATGTCCTTGTGCTGCGCGATCAGTTCGAGCTCCGCCGGGGTGGTGATGTGCAGGATATGGATCCGCCGCTTCGCCGCGCGCGCCAGCTTCAGGATGCGCTTTGTCGCCAGCATCGCGCTTTCGTCGTCGCGCCAAACCGGGTGCGACGAAGGGTCGCCGGTGACGCGGTAACCGGCGCGCTCGTTCATCCGGAACTCGTCCTCGGCATGGATCGCGACGCGGCGCTTGCCGCTCGCGAGCACGCGCGCAAGCGCGCCATCGTCCGCCACCAGCAGATCGCCGGTCGAGGCACCCATGAAAATCTTGACCCCCGCCGTGCCGGGGATCCGCTCCAGCTCGGCGAGCATCGGTGCGTTGGCGCTGGTTGCACCGACATAGAACGCATGGTCGCACCACATCCGGTGGTGCGCGCGCGCCAGCTTGTCGGCGACCCGTTCGGCGGTATCGGTGTTGGGCTTGGTGTTGGGCATCTCGAACACCGCCGTGACCCCGCCCATGACGGCGGCGCGGCTGCCCGATTCGAGGTCTTCCTTGTGCTCCAGCCCTGGCTCGCGGAAATGGACCTGGCTGTCGATCACCCCGGGCAGAACGTGCAGGCCGGTGCAGTCGATGACCTCGCCCGCATCGGCAGCGAACGCCCCGATCGCTGCGATCTTGCCACCGATGACGCCGATATCCGCCGCCACCGGGCCACCGGGCAGGTACACCGTGCCGTTCTTGATGATAAGGTCGAAGCTTCCCGTCATGTCCGTCTCCGCTTGATTAGTTGCGGTTGATACGCATGTAGTTGTCTATGTCCAGCCATAGCACATTGACCCAGCGCGCGCTCGTCCGCCTCTCCCCCACCGACCCGGCCGAAGACGTGCGCGGCTTTCTGCAGGGGCTGGTGACGCAGGACATGCGGCGGGTGTTGCCCGGAAACCCGCAATATGGCGCGCTTTTGAGCGCCCAGGGCAAGACTCTGTTCGACTTTCTGCTGTGGGATGACGGGGCAGATGTGCTGATCGATTGTGCGCGCGATGCGGCAGGTGACCTTGCAAAACGGCTCACTCTCTATCGCCTGCGTCGCAGGATTTCTATCGCCCGGGAAGAAACCTTGTGCGTCCACTGGTCGCCCGAGCCGGTCGAGGGCGCCAGCCCCGACCCCAGGCTTGCCGCGCTGGGCTGGCGCTGGCTGGCCCCGGAGTCGGGTGACACAGGCGCGGACGAACGCTGGCGCGCGCACCGGCTGGCGCTCGGCGTTGCCGAAGGCGCCGGCGAGCTGGGTGATATCCTGTGGTTGGAGACCAATGCGGTGGAACTCAACGGGGTGAGCTTCGACAAGGGTTGCTATGTCGGCCAGGAAAACACCGCGCGGATGAACTGGCGTCAGAAGGTCAACCGCCGGATCGTCGTGCTGCCGATCGCAGCGGCCGACCCCAAGCGCCAGAAGATCGCGCACGAGGACCTGGGACTGTCGGTCGAGCACCGCCGGACCGAGGATCTTGCCGCGCTCGACCTGCCGCAATGGCAACGCGCGGCGCTTGCCTGACCCTTTCGCGGCATAAAGCAACATTTGATAATCTTGGAATTTTATCGTATAACCGCCTTATCCCCATAAGTCAGTCAGGCTGATTCCATGTCTCGCCCCCTCAATGACCATGATGCCATCCGCGCCCAGCTCATGGATGCGGCCGAGGAAATGGTTCGCGCGCGCGGCGCGATCAACCTGTCGCTGAGCGAGGTCGCCGCGGCCTGCGGGATGTCGCAATCCAGCTTCTATCGCTATTTCCCCTCGAAGGAGGCGTTCTTCGAAGCGATCGCCGGGCGCTGGTTCGAGGAGCTCAACCAGATCATGGAAGAGGTCGTGGCATCGGACCTGCCGCCGCGCGAAAAGCTGTTCCAGTTCTTTGCCCGCCGCGTCGCGGTCAAGCGCGCGCGGTTTGAAGCAGACCCGGCGCTGTTCAAGGCGAACATGGATCTGGGCGAAGAGCACTGGGAGGTCATCCGCGGCTATGTCGACCTGGCCGACCATTATATGGCAATGATCCTGGGCGAAGCGATGGCCGAAGGCTATTTCCCGGGCTACGATCTCGACCATGTCGTGTCGCTGACCAACCTGATGGTCCAGCCGTTCTGCAACCCGACGGTGATGATGGACATGATCCGCATCGCAACCCCGGACAATTTGCGGATTGTCATCGACACATTGTTCGAGGGGCTTGCCGTCCATCAGGCAGCGTCATCCGATGCTACCAATGTGACCGCACTGCGCGCGATTTCGTGATCTCTTCGCCCCCTTGCCAATCGACATCGCTTCTGGCAATGGGGCGCTCCGCACTGGCCGCCGCAACCGGCAGAGCCGCAGGCGGGCGCGTAGCTCAGTGGTAGAGCACACCCTTCACACGGGTGGGGTCGCAGGTTCAATCCCTGCCGCGCCCACCATCTTTCCGATCCTCTGGAACAGATGGTCACGTCGATCGGGATAACCGCGCGACGGGCAACTTTACGTCTGTTCGCCTCAGTCGAACAATTCCTCGAAGAACGATTTCTTGCGCTTACGATCAGGATAAGGCGAGCTGCCATGGTGGCTGCCGGGATGCTGGCGTTGGGCATAAGGGTCGGCGCGGGCTGGTTGCGGGGCAACAGGGGCAATCTGAGCACTGCGTTCGATGATCTTGTCGAGCTCGCCACGATCAAGCCATACACCGCGGCAGGTCGGGCAATAGTCGATCTCGATACCCGAACGTTCGCTCATGACCAGCGTGGTGCCGTCGAGCGGGCAGGCCATGGCAGTCTGGTGGTCTTTCATCGTCGGGTTCTCCTGTAACGCAGTCCATCAAGAAGATAGGCCGGGCGATCGATCTGACAACCAAGGATCCGCCGAAACAGCTGCGGGCCGACGGGTGGGCCCGCTCATCCGCGCCGCTGGTCTTTTCGGCAACGGCAATGTCGCGCGCGGATCTACCCGGTCAGCCGTGGCGTCCTGGGGCTGCGCGCGCGCATCGCGATGACCAGGCCGATCATGCCCAGCACCGCGCCGCCAGCGGCCAGCGCGCTCCAGACATAGCCTTCAAACAGGGTGGAGAGGATCATCGCCACCACCGGGACGAGCACGCTGCTATACGCAGCGCGGGCCGGGCCGATGTCGCGGATCAGCGCGAAATACATCGGGAAGGTCACCACCGAGCCCAGCAGCCCCAGATAGACGATCCCGCCCAGATACGCAGTGCGGGTCTCGATCACAGGCGGGCCGTACAGCGCCCAGCCCAGCACCGCATTGCCCAGCGCGCCCCAGAGCATCGCCCAGGCGAGCAGCGAGAGGATCGGCATGCGCCGCACCCGCTCGGCCGATTGCATGACATTGGCGATCGAGGCCGACAGGATCGCGCACAGCGCCAGGCCCAGCCCCTTCATGACATCGCCAAGGTCCGCGGGCATCGCGCGATATTCCTGCACGAACAGCAGCGCGATCCCCGCCAGCGCCACCCCGGTGCCGAGCACGAATCCGCCCGCGATCCGCTGCCCCAGGAACACCCGCGACAAAATCGCGTTGGGCACCATCAGCATCGCAAACAGCACCGCGAGCAGCCCTGAGGTGATATACATTTCCGACCGGTAGACGAAGTTGAAATTGGCCGAGAACTGGAACAGCCCCAGCGCGAGCGCGATCAGCTGCCCCTGCCGGTCGAGCTTGAGCGGCGCGCCGCGCCACCAGGCGAGCGCGAACATGCCGATCGCCGCCACCCCGAAGCGGTAGCTGACCGACCAGGTCGGCGGAACGCTGGAAATCTGGTCCTTGATCACCAGCCAGGTCGATCCCCAGATCAGCGACACCAGCAGGAACGGCACCAGCACCCTCGCCGACAGCATCGAGGGTTCTTCGCGTATCTCGGGCGCGGCGGCGGCAGGGCTCGCCATTACAGGGCAGCGATGGCGGCGGCGAGCGGCGCGACGGTAGCGGCGTCCTGATCCCAGGCGGTGACGAAGCGGGCCTCGCCGCCCTCCTCGGTCATCTCGCCCCAATCGTAGAATTCAAACCCCTGCGTGCGCAGCGACGCGGCCTCGCCAGCGGTGAGCCGGACGAACACCTCGTTGGCCTCGACGGGATAGAGCAGCCGGTCGCCGGCGGCCTGAGCGATCGCCTGCGCGCCGGCATTGGCGGCAGCCGCGTTGGCGAGCCACAGATCGTCCTCGAGCATCGCCAGCAACTGCGCGGCGAGGAACCGCCCCTTGGACTGCAACTGCCCTGCGCGCTTGCGCAAATAAGGCAGCTCGCGCGCCAGTGTCGGCTCGAACACGATGATCGCTTCGGCGTTCATGCCGCCGTTCTTGACGCAGCCGAAGCTCAGCATGTCGACGCCTGCGCGCCAGGTGATGTCCGCAGGGTGCGCGCCGGTGCTGGCCACCGCATTGGCAAAACGCGCGCCGTCCATGTGCAGCTTGAGGCCCTTGGCCTTGCACAGATCGCCGATCGCGGAGACCTGCTTGGGCGTGTAGACGAGGCCATATTCGCTGGCGTTGGTGATCGAGACGCAGGCGGGCTGGACCTGATGGACGTCGTCGCGGATGTTGCCCAGCACCCGCGCAATGTCGTCGGGCGCGAGCTTCGCTCCCTCGCCATCGGCCAGAATCAGCTTGGCACCGTGCATGAAGAAGCCGGGCGCGCCGCATTCGTCCTGCTCGATATGCGCCATCTTGTGGCAGATCACGCCCTTGTGCGGCGGGCACAGCGCCGACAGCGCGAGTGCGTTGGCCGCGGTGCCGGTGGCAACCCAGAGCGCGCGCACGCGGGTGCCGAAGACCTGGCTGAACCGGTCGTCGAGCGCCTGGCTGAGCGCGTCGCCATCATAAGGCGAATCGAGCTGGTTGGCAGCGATGATCGCGTCCATCACCTGCGGGTGGACCGCAGCGGCATTGTCGGAAAAGAATTTCATGGCTCGCTCTGGTAATGGTCCGCAGGCCAAGGTCAAGCCGCCGGTCCCTAAAACTCAAGGTTCCAGGCGAGCGCAAAGGACAGGCCATCGTCCTGGATGTCGCGGCTGCCGGTGACCGGCGCATCGATCAGTGCATGGCCATAGATTACGCGCGCGGTCAGCGACGGCGCCGGGGTCCAGGCGATCGCGGCGCCGATGCTGGCGAGCTCGCGCGGAACCGGCTGGAATGCGGCATCGGCGTTGCGCGCCAGCGCGCCATCGGCAAAGATCGAGGGCGTGAAGCTGCCCCAGCGCAGCCCCAGCGGACCCCTCGCGCCCGAGCCCAGCATCAGTGGCCTCGCCAGCTCCACCGATCCGGTTAACCCCCGGTCGGCGAGCAGCAGGCTCTCGCGATAACCGCGCACGCTCTGGCTGCCGCCAGCGACGAAGCGCTCGCCGGCATAGAGCGCACCTTCGCCATATTGCCCGGCGAGCCGCGCACGCAGCTCGAACCCGCTGCGGCCCAGACGGCGGGCGTGGCTGATCTGGCCCGACCAGCTGCGAAACCTTGGCGATGGAGCAACGATGCCGACGACGTCCGATCGGCTGCCCTCGATCCCCCGGGTGAAGCGGGCCTGCGCGATCCACACGGTGCCCGAGCTGCGCCGGGTCCATTCCGCGCCCAGCCGCAGCGCGGTGTATTCCGCAAGACCGCGCACCGATCCGGGGCTGAACGAAAAGGGCTGGCCAAGCAGGAAGGTGCGGGTCTCGCGGTGGATCAGCCCTGCGCGCAGCACCAGCGACTGCGCGCTGGTTTCCGCGCCGCCATCGATCGAGGCGGGCGACAGCGGACGCTGCCACACGGTGAGCCCGAAGCCGCCTTCGACGAACCAGTCGCGCGCGCGGATGTTGAGGTTGCGAAGCGGTGCATCGACCACCGCGGCGCGGTTGTACCCGCCGCGCACGTCGAGCGTGAGCGCGGGGTGGACGAACGGTGCGGAATAGTCCGCCAGCACATCGGGGAGTCCGGCGGTGAGCCCGGCATCGAACGCGATCCGGTCGCCGGGCATCAGCGCGTTGCGTACCGCCAGCCCGGTGCCGAAGCGCAGACCCCCCACCGCGGGCGAGCGGCTGTTGGCGATGCTCGCCTGCACCGCAAAGCGCGGGGCGGGATCGACCAGCAGCGCCAATCGCGCCTCGCCGGGCCGGGTGCCGGGCTGCAGATCGGCCTTCACCGTCGCGATCGCATCATCGGCGGCGAGCGTGCGGAAATCGCGCTCGATGGCGAGGCCATTGAGCGGCCAGACGCGCGCCGAGGGCATCCGCGCCAGCACATAGCGCGCGCTCAGTCCGCGCCGGTGTCCGTCCTGCCACTCCACGGCCACGCCCGCCTCACCCAACCGCCCCGCCACCAGCCGCAGCACCAGCGGCGATGCACCGGTCGGATCGGTCGCAGGGTCGATCAGCACGCCCGAATTGACAAAACCGTTGCGGACATAGGCCAGGCTGATCTGCTGGACGGCGGCGGCAATGCGGTCGAGCGGCACCGGGGTTTGGATCAGCCCGTTGGCGATTACCTGCTCGCGCACCCACTGCCCGTCGAGCCGGTCGCCCTTGCGATAGCGGACCTGAAAGCCGCCAAAGTCGAGCCCATCGCTGTCCGTGGTCGCAATGGCGATGGCGCCAGGCTCGGCATGCACCTCGACCGCGCAGAAGGTTACGATCCCCGCATCGGCGGCCGATGCTGCCGCTGCGGGATCGCACGGCGGTGCGACAGGCTGCGCGGCCTGCAGCGCGAGCGCCAGCGCGAGGGTCAACGGCATCCTCCGTCGGCGGCAGGCTGGGCACCCTCCAGCGCCAGCGGGCCGACGGCATCGATCGCAAGGCGGCTGACCGATCCGCTGCTGCGCGCCGCGCGACACTGGCCCGCAAGCACGCCCGCCGCATCGCCGAAGCTGATGTCCGGCGTGTCGATACCGCTGCTGACGTTGCCGACCTGGCTGTCGACCACCAGATCGCCATCGACCAGCAACAGATTGCTGTTGTCTGCCGATCGGATGAAGAAATCGGTGGCGAGCTGGACGTTCGCGCCGCGCTGCTGCCCCAAAGCCTCGATCCGCCCGCCATCCGCGATCAGCGCATAGGGGCGGCTGATCGTGATCTGCCCGCCGGTGCCGGGGCCCGACGACGTCGCGATTCCCGCCGGGGTCGCCCCGCCCGCGAGCCGCAGGATGCCGGTGTCGGGAAGCTGCAGGTCGATCCGCCCCGCCGCGCCAGCCAGCGAGCTGGTGGTGATCAGCCCGCCCGGCCCCAGAGTGATACGCGGCGCGGAAACCATGATGTTGCCCGCTGCGCCGCTGCCGGCTGCGCTGTTGGTGCTCGCCACCCGGCTGCCCATACCTGTGATGGTGATACTGTCTTCCGCCACCAGCGCGACGCCGCCGGCGGTGGTGGCATTGGCCGATCCAGTGGTGACCTCCGCCCCGTCGGCCAGCGCGATCTGCCGCGCGATGAGCACCACGGTGCCCGCCTGGCCGGGCGCAAGGCCGCCCGCATCCGAGCTGATCCGGCTCCCGGCGCCGAGCAGGATGCGATCGGCGGCCACCGTGACGGCTCCCGCATCGCCAAAGCCCTGGGTCGCGGTGGAGATGGTGCCTCCCGCCATGGTAAACGTGTCGGCGACGGCGAGCGTGATCGTCCCCGCCCTGCCCGGACCCGGCACGATCCTCAGCACCGGATCGAGGTCGGGATCGGCCTCGAATTCCTCGCGCGATGGCGGAACCTGCAGCACCTGGGCCGAAGAGGTGATCTCCGCCTCGCCCGACATCGATATCCTGCCAGCCGTGATGGCGATGTCTCCGGCATTGCCCAGGCTCGCGCTGGAGGTCGTGATTGTGCTGCGACCGATCATCTCGAGGGAGTCCGTCACGATCGATATGCGGCCCGCAGAGCCGGTATAGTCGCTCAGCCGGGTGAATTCCTGCGCGCGCGGCAACTCGGTCTGTGAGGAGATCGATGGCCCCCCCATGTCGTCGACCATCCGGATCGCCCCGGCGCGGATGGTGATCGAACCGGCATCCCCCAGCCCCTGGCTGACCGATTGGATGCCGCCGAAACCGGTTAACTCGAGCAGGCCGCGTACCGTGATGTCGATCGATCCGGCGGCGGTGGAGCTGGCGGTGCCGGTGGAAACCAGCCCCAGACCGATCGCCATGCTGTCGGCGCGGATGGTGATGCTGCCCGGCCCCGATGCGGTGCTCGACTGGCTCTGCGCGAGGATCAACCCTGTGCTGTCGATCTCGATCCGGCCGGCGTCTATCACGATGTTCCCCGTCGTGCCGGTGGGCATGGTGTCGCCGGTCGCCTGGAACAGCGTGGTCGACAGCAGGCCGATTTCGGTGATCTTCAGCAGCCGCGACCGGACCACGATATCCCCCACCGACTGGCCGGGTGCGGACAGGCCGGTCGCGGTGACGCTGCCGCCATCGATATGCACCACATCGCCGTCGAGCAGGATTGTGCCCCCGCCGCCTGCCAACATCGATTCGGTTCGGATCGCGCCTTGGCGGCGCACGATCAGATCGCTGGCGCGAACCCGGATGTCGCCGCCGCGTTCGGCCAGCCCCGCCACGCCGCTAACGCGAAGTTCACCGCTGACAAGATCAACTAGGTCGGCGCGCACGTCGATCGCGGGCCGTCCGCTGGCGCTGGTGATCACGCCGATCTCGCTGAACGTGTCGAGCCGCAGGCTGCCCGCGGCCAGCGCGACATGGCCGCCGGTGTCGATGAAGATGCTGCTGTCGTCGAGATCGATGCGTCCGCCGCGCAGGCCCTGGTCGGGCGCTACGGATATCCCGACATTGCCCCGCCCCTGCCCCACCGCGCGCAGCGCCAGCGTGCTAGCGGCAAGGCTTGCGCTGGCAAATGTGATGTCGCTGGCGCTCAGCGTCAGGCGGCTTGCCGCCACCCCCCGCGCCAGCCCGTCGCCCAGTTCGCCGGTGGCCAGGAAAGCGATCGGCTGGTTGTTTCCGCCCAGAAAACCGAAGCGCGCAGGGTCTGCCATGCTGAAGGTCGAGCCCGATGCGGTGCCTGATACCAGCACGGTACCGTCTGCAAAACCGAGCTGGTGCGCGGTCGAAAAATGCGCGGTGCCGCCGACATCGACGAACGCGCCATCGCCGAAGACGATGCCCGCCGGGTTGATGAAGTAAAAGTCCGCCCCCGGCATCGCGCTCGCGTCGATAGTCCCCGCGATGAAGGAGCGCTCGCCGCCGGTGACGCGGTTGATGACATTGCGGATGGTAGCTGAATCGCTCGCGGTCCAGCGCGCGATGTCGCCCGGGCCAAGGCTGAAGCGCGCAAAGCTGTGGAACAGGTTGTCGCCCGCCCGCACCCCGCCGCCGATGGTCGTGGTCGCCCCGTCGGTGGTGGCGGTCGTGCCGGTGCTGAGCGAGGGCAGCGTATCGGGGGCGATCGCGGTCTGCGTGGTCAACGCGTCCTGCGCCGCCACGGGCATCGCGCCCGCCGCGAGCGCCAGCGCCGTACTAGTGATCAGCCAGCGTCTCATCGCCAGCTCCCCACCAAAGTGAACGCGCTCCAGATGCCGGGATCGGCCCATTGCCCGTCCAGCCCCCGCGCCAGATCGACCTGCGCCATCTGCAGCGCACGGGCGCGGCCGACGCCCGCGCGATAATGCCTGTAGAACGCCTCCATCAGCGCCGCAGTCCCCGCATCATCGACCTCCCACAGCGATGCCAGCGCGCTCGACGCGCCCGCCTCGACCGCTGCGCCTGCCAGCCCCATCGCCTGGTCGTCATCTCCCACAGCGGTCTCGCATGCGCTGAGCACCAGCAGCTGCAGCGCTTCGCCGCGCAGCTGGTTGGCGCTCAGCATTGCGCGCAGATCCGGCAGCGTGATCGCTTCGCCATTGGCGACGATGAACGAGCGTTCGGTGCGGCCGTTGAACGCGGCATGCGTGGCCAGATGCAGCACGCTCGCTGGACGCCGCGCCAGCGCGCCTGCGAGCGATGCGCGGTTGAAATCGGTGAGCAGCACGCCGTCGCTGCCCGCCGCCATCGCCGCCTCCGCCGCGGTGCCCTCCAGCCTGCTGAACCGCCCGACGGCAAGCTCCATCTCCTTTTCCAGCGAGGCTGCGATGATCGACGGGTCGACATCGCGCCTGCCGGGCGCGGCAAAGCTGAGCGCGGGAACCACGGCAAGCTGCACCCGCTCCATCAGGAAGGTGCCCTTCGCATCCATCAGCGCGGCAAAGCTGATCTGGCGCAGCGCCCCATCGGGAACGATCACCAGCGTGCCGCCAAGCTGCAACTGGTCTGCGATCGGCGCGATCAGCGCCGCATAAAGCGCGCGCGATGCCGCCTCCCAGTCGCTGCTCTCGCCGCTCAGCGATGCCGTCATCCGCTGCGCGAGCGCGGTGATCTGGGCGCGGTTGATGCTGCGATCGGGCGGCATCCGGCGATAGCGGCGCTCGCCCGCCCCCGTGCCCTGACCGCCGGTGGCATAGATAAGCTCGACCCGGTCTTCGAGCAGCAGCGGATAGAGCAATATCTCGCCCGGCAGCAGATCGGCGGGCGTCACCGGATTGCGCAGCGGCACGCACTCGGCACCCAGGCTGTTCTGCAGTTCGGCCGAGCGATAGGCCTCTGCGATCCGCTGCGCCTGCCCCAGCGTGTTTGCGTCATCCCCCGCGAATGCGAGCGTGGTGGCGATCGCGCGCTCGAACACCGGGCGCACCACCAGATCGAACCGGCTTTCCTCGCTCAAGGGATCGACCGGCATCAGTACGGTGCGCACCCGCTCTAGGGCCCGATACGCGGCGAGCACATGCTCGCCTGCGCGTTCGGGCTCGGCATCGGCGAGGGTGAGCCTGTATTGTGGCAGATGCTGGGGCAGCGGCTGCTGGCTTTCGATAAACACCGCCTTGCGCAACGCCGCCCGCGCTGCCGCACCCTCCCCTTGCGCCAGCGCGATCCGCCCCTGCAGCGCGGCAAGCGCGGCTGCATCACCCGATCCTGTCTGTACCAGATAGGCGTATGATTGTACGCCATCACGAACCATATCGGTGTTGCACAGCCCCGCATCGCACGCCAGCATCAGCAGAGAGCGGAGCAGCGCAGCGCGTTCGGATGTGTCCGCGATACCGGCGGCCGAGCCGAGGCCCGTCGCCAGATGCGCGGCAACATCGGCCTTGCGTGCCTTTTCCAACCGCGCCAGCCGCAGCGCGGAGAGCGCCGTCAGCCGCGCATCGCCTGCCAGCACGGCGCGGTAGAGCGCACAGGCAAACGCGGCCTCCAGCCTGCGGCCGCCTGCCTCGCCAATTGCTGCAGGATCACCGCATCCAGCCACGGCCCGTGTCTCGCCCGCGCGCCGGATTGCGCCGCCGCGCTTGCGCACGCCCGGCTGGCTGGGCGGCGCGCCACCGGCCTGGGCCAGCGCTGCCTCCCACGCGGCGCGCGCGGCGAGCGGAGCGTCGCCGGCCCGGTCCGCCAGCATCAGCGCGGTGCGCAGAAAATCCTGCGCGCGCGACTGGCTACCCGAGCGCGCGCGGCGCATCGCCTCGCCCGCGACGAGGCAATATTCCGCGATCTGCCGGATGTCGGCAGCCGCCTGCACTGAAGAATCCGCCGCAGCGGCGAGCAGCAGCGCGAGCGCCGCATCCGCGCCATCCGCGCCGCCGCGCATCAGCGTTCGGGCCCGGTTGGTCTGCTCTGGCAACGCAAGGGCAGCACCGGCGGCAGGCGCTGCGGCCTCGCACAGCGCGATCACCTGCGGCACGGAGGGCGCAACCTCTCCCACACCGCCCAGCGCAGCCACCATCACCCATGTCTGCAAGATCGCCATCGCGCGTGTGCCCTCAACCCGTTGCAGAATAACCGGTTTTACAAATGGTGAGAACGGCCAATTTCGCGGCGGCTGCGCCAGCCTTTATGACCCAAGCAATCCCTTGAGCCGGTACAGCGCCTCCAGCGCATCGCGCGGGCTGAGATTGTCGACATCGATCCCCGCCAGCGCCTCGCGCAGCGCATCGACCGGTTCGGGCTCCTTGGCGAGCGCTGCGGCAAACAGCGGCAGATCATCGAGCCCCGCGGCCAGCCCTCCGGTCGCCTGACGCCCGGCCTCAAGCTTGGCCAGCACCGATTTTGCGCGCGCCACAACCACGGGCGGCACCCCCGCCAGCTTGGCGACGGCCAAGCCGTAGCTGCGATCCGCCGGGCCATCGGCAAGCTCGTGCAGCAGCACCAGATCGCCCTTCCATTCGCGCGCGCGGACATGGTGCAGCGACAGCGCATCGAGCCGGTCAGTGAGCCGGGTGAGCTCATGATAGTGCGTCGCGAACAGGCAGCGGCAGCGGTTGGTGTCGTGCACCGCCTCGGCAATCGCCCAGGCGAGCGCGAGCCCGTCATAGGTCGATGTGCCGCGCCCGACCTCGTCGAGGATCACGAACGAGCGCTCAGTGGCCTGGGAGAGGATGGCGGCGGTCTCGACCATCTCGACCATGAAGGTGGAGCGCCCCCGCGCCAGATTGTCCGATGCGCCCACCCGGCTGAACAGTCGGTCGACGATACCGACCCGCGCCGAGCGCGCAGGAACGAACGCGCCTGCCTGCGCGAGCAGCACGATCAGCGCGGTTTGGCGCAGGAAGGTCGACTTGCCGCCCATGTTCGGTCCCGAGACCAGCCACAGCCGGTCGCGCTCGGACAGCGCGCAATCATTGGCGACGAACGCCTGGCCCTGCTTGCGCAACGCCGCCTCGACCACAGGATGGCGTCCGGCTTGGATCGCGATGCACGGTTCCTGCGTCAGTTCAGGGCAAGCATAATCGCCTTCTGCGGCCATCGCGGCGTGGCCGGCTGCGACATCGATCCGCGCAAGCGCGGCTGCGGTGCGGGCAATCGCGTCGCGGGATGTGACCACCTCCTCGCACAACGCTTCGAAATGCGCTTCCTCTGCCGCCAGCGCATGACCGCCCGCCTGCGCGATGCGCATCGCCTCGTCGTGCAGCGCGGGGGAATTGAACCGCACCGCGCCCGCCATCGTCTGGCGGTGGGCAAAGCCGCTGTCGGGCTTCATCAGCGCATCCGCGCGCGCGGCGGGAACCTCGATGAAATAGCCGAGCACCGCGTTGTGGCGGATCTTGAGCGCCTGCACGCCGGTCGCCGCCTTGTAGTCCGCCTCGAGCGCGGCAATCGCGCGGCGAGCGTTGCCCGAGGTGTCGCGCAGCGCATCGAGCGCCGCGTCATAGCCGCGCGCGACATAGCCGCCCTGGCCGCGCTCGGTCGGCGGGCTCTCGACCAAAGCGCGCTGCAGATGCTCGACCAGCGCGCCATGGCCCTGCATGTCGGGTAGCAGTGCCTTGAGCAACGGCGGCAGGTCATCGCCGCGCGCCAGCCGTTCGCGCAGCGTCCGCGCGGCGCTCAGGCCATCGCGCAATTGGCCCAGATCGCGGGGGGAGCCGCGTCCCGCCACCACCCGGCCCAGCGCGCGCGCCAGATCGGGAATCGCCTTCAAGGCATCGCGCACGCCGTCGCGGCGCAGCGAATCCTCGTGAAACCATTGCACCAGCGCCAGCCGGTCGCGGATCGCGGCGATGTCGGTGAGCGGCGCGCCCAGATCGCTGGCGAGCAGCCGTGCGCCTGCGCCGGTAACGGTGCGGTCGATCGCATGCACCAGCGACCCTGCGCGCCCGCCCTGCTGGCTGGTGAGAATCTCGAGGCTTTCGCGCGTTGCCGCGTCGACCGCCATATGCTGCGCAACCTCGTGCCGCCGCGGCGGAGCAAGGAACGGCATATTGCCCCGCGAGACATGCTCGAGATAGGCCATCAGACCGCCCGCTGCTGCGAGCTCCGCGCGGCTGAAGCTGCCGAAGCCATCGAGCGTTGCGACGCCGAAATGTGCCTTGAGCCGCCGTTCGCCTTCGATGCTGCTGAATGCGCCCGAGGGCCGCAGGATGGCATCATCGGTGAACGGGTCGGTGCGATCGGACTGGATGAGTTCGCTTGCGGAAAGCCGCGCGATCTCCGCGGACAGATCGTCGGCGCTCGCCTGCATCAGCTCGAACCTGCCGGTCGAGATATCGCACATCGCCAGGCCATAGCCGCCCTCGGCGCTGGCCAATGCGACCAGCCGGTTTTCGCTGCGCGAATCGAGCAAGGATTCCTCGGTCAGCGTGCCAGCTGTGACGAAGCGGACGATCGCGCGCGCGACCAAAGCCTTCGATCCGGCACGCGCCTTGGCCTCGGCGGGCGTTTCGGTCTGTTCGGCAATCGCGACGCGGTGGCCAGCCTTGATCAGCCGTGCGAGGTATCCCTCGGCGCTGTGCACGGGCACACCGCACATCGGCACCGGATCCCCGCCATGCGCCCCGCGCGAAGTCAGCGCGATATCGAGCGTTGCCGCCGCCGCCTTGGCATCATCGAAGAAAAGCTCGAAGAAATCGCCCATCCGATAGAACAACAGGCAATCGGGCGCCTCGGCCTTGAGCGCATGATATTGCGCCATCATCGGCGTGGGGGCGCTGTCGGAGGGAGGTTGGCTCATCCCGGTTCAACTAGCCGAGAGGGTGTTCAGGTGGAAGGGCGAAGTCTTCTTTAAATCCTCCCCCGGCGAGCTGGGGGAGGATCTGATCGCCTTACGCAGCCACCATTGCCCCCACCTTCAGATCCTCCGCGACGAACGCAGCGCAGCGTTCGCCGATCATGATGCTGGGCGCGTTGGTGTTGCCGCTGACGATCTTGGGCATGATGCTGGCATCGGCGACATACAGCCCCTCGACCCCGCGCAGCTTGAGCCTGGGATCGACCACGCTGGCTTCGTCCGAACCCATGCGGCAAGTGCCGACCGGGTGATAGACGGTGTCGGCGCGGTTGCGGATCAGGGTGTCGAGCGCCGCGTCGTTATACAGATCCACCGGATGGCGATCGACCGGGTTGTAATCCGACATCGGCGGGGTTTCGAAGATGCGGTGCATGAAGCGAACGCCTGCGCGCAGTACCGCCATATCGCGGTCGTCGGCGAGGAAATTGGGATCGATCCGCGGCGGGGCTGCGGGGTCGGCGCTGTTCAGCGTCACCGTGCCCTTGCTCTCGGGGCGCAGCACGCAGGCGTGGCACGAAAAGCCGTGGCCCTTCACATTCTCGCGGCCATGGTCCTCGAGCACTGCGGGGACGAAGTGGAACTGCACGTCGGGCGCTGGCGCATCGGGCATCACCTTCCAGAAGCCCCCGGCTTCGGCCCAGCAGGTGGTGAGGATGCCGGTGCGCTTGCGGCGATGTTCCACCACCGCGCGCGCCATGCGCATCGTCCCGGCGAGCGAGCTGCCAAAGCTGTCGTTCGACTTGGTGGCAAAGCCCGAGACATAGTCGATATGGTCCTGCAGGTTCGCGCCCACCTCGGCGCGGTCGGCGAGCACCGGGATACCGTGCTGCCTGAGCATGGCCGCAGGGCCTATCCCCGACAATTGCAGGATCTGTGGCGACCCGAAAGCGCCGGCCGACAGCACGACTGCGCCGCGCGCGAACACCTGCACCACCTTGCCGGCGCGCTCATATTCCACCCCGCGTGCGCGGCCATCCTGGATGATGATCCGGCGAACCAGCGCGTGGGTTCGCACATCCAGATTGGCGCGATCCCGGGCGGGCTCGACATAAGCGCGCGAGGCGCTCCAGCGTTCGCCGTCCTTCTGCGTGGTCTGGTAGATTCCGAAGCCTTCCTGCCTGGCCCCGTTGAAATCGGAGTTGAGCGGCAGCTGCAGCCGACGCGCCGCCTCGACAAAGGCGTGGCTGCCGGGGTTGGCCCATTTCTGGTCGACCACCGACAGCGGGCCATCCCCGCCATGATGCGCGTCGAACTCCTTGGACGACCCGGCGCGGGAATTGCCTTCGGACTTGCGGAACCAGGGCAGCACATCCTTGTGGCTCCAGCCGGTTGCACCCAGCGTTTCCCAATTGTCGTAATCCCAGGCGTTGCCGCGGATATAGACCATCGCGTTGATCGCCGACGATCCGCCCAGCCCGCGCCCGCGCGGCTGATAGCCGGTGCGCCCGTTGAGGCCCGGCTGGGGGACGGTATCGAACTTCCAGTTGGTGTTGGCAGGCAGGAAAGGCATGAACCCGGGGGTCTTGACCCGCACCCCATTGTTGCGACCGCCAGCCTCGATCAGGCAGACCGACAGCGAAGCGTCCTCGCTCAGCCGCCCGGCAACCGCGCACCCGGCGGACCCGCCACCGATGACGATGATGTCAAATTCGTTCATGCTCTCTCCTTTGGGGCTCTTTTTTGTCGGCCCTCTCGATTCAGGTCATTCACTCGGCAGGGGTCAGGCTCCCACCGGGATAGGGTTCGCCCGGATCGTTGCGCCGCTGCTGGCGCGCGGCCCAGGCCGATTTGATCGTATCGCTGGTCTCGCGGCTGCCATCATGACTCCAGCCCGGCGGGCGCAGCAGATAACTGAGCTTGTTGCCAATCCCCGGCGCGCTCCACATGTCGCGGGCGATGGCGATCCATTCATGGAACGCCGCCCACAGCACGTTGAAGCTGCCTAGCTGCTTGACGATGCCATAATGGATCGGCTCATCGTCGCGCTCGAGCACGAAGGTGCCGAACATCCTGTCCCAGATGATGAAGACCCCGGCGTAGTTCGAATCGAGATAGCGCGGGTTGATCGCGTGGTGGACGCGGTGGTGCGAGGGCGTGTTCATCACCGCCTCGAACCAGCCCGGCATCCGCTTGACCGCCTCGGTGTGGATCCAGAACTGATAGATGAGGTTCAATCCGCCGCAGAACGCCACCATCAGAGGATGGAAACCCAGCCAGAACAAAGGCAGTCCGATCAGCAATCCGGGGGTGAAGAATCCGGTCCAGGTCTGCCGAAGCGCGGTCGAAAGGTTATAATGCTGGCTCGAATGGTGGACGACATGCGCCGCCCACATCCAGCGGACGCGGTGAGCCAGCCGGTGCGACCAGTAATAGGCGAAATCGTCGAGCACGAACGCGACCGGCCACGCCCACCACACCCAGCCGATGTCGAAAATGCGGTGTTCGTAAACCTGAAACGCGATCAGCAGCGCAAGCCCGCCGGTCAGCGCACCGGCGACAGTGCTGCCCAGCCCCAGCGCCAGCGATGTCAGCGTGTCGCGCGGCTCATAGGCTCTGCGGTCGCGCCGCCGCACCCACCATATCTCGATCAGGATCAGCAGCACGAATGCCGGGATAGCGAGCTCGGTCGGGTTGGGCAGATCGGCCATGGACGCCTGCTTACATCATTGTCAGCAGCTTGTCTTCATCCTGTTTCGAAAGGCTGAGTGAAACATGTCCGAAGCGCGGATCGCCGGTTTCCACCTTCCACCCCCCGCTGCAGCGGTGCGCACGCAAGGGCTTTGCGAGCACCCGCCCGGCGCAATGTGCGCCGTGCCGCTTCAGCAGGACGATACGCCCGTCGGTGCCTTCGATCAGCGCCGCCTCGCCATCGCCCGACATCAGCACCGGCCCCGATTCGAACCCCGCGATCTGCTCCTCGGCAATCCGCGCGGCGTCGGCAACATCGCCGATCCGGTTCTCGCCCAGTTGAAGCAGCCAGACCAGTCCTGCAACCGCAAGGATTGCAGCCAGCGATGCGAACAGCAGCATCAGGTTCATCGGCGATCGTCCCCCAACCGTGGCCGGGTCTGTGCCCGGTCCTCGCCGCGATGATAGCACCTTGCGCGGCCTCATGAAAAGCACGCCACGCACCGGCAGGGGTTGATTTGTGGCGGGCCCCGTGACTACGGCTCGCGCACGGAATTTGACAGATGGGAAAATCACACCGTGGCCGACGTTGAACAGTTGCAGCAGGACTATCTGGCGCAGATCGCCGGCGCAGACCTTGCGGGCCTCGAAGAGATCCGCATCGCCGCTTTGGGCAAGCAGGGCGCGATCTCCGGGCTGCTCAAGACGCTCGGGGCGATGAGCGCCGAGGAGCGGCAGGAACAGGGCCCGCGGATCAACGGCGCGCGCGAGGCGGTGACCACCGCAATCGCCGCACGCAAGGACGCTCTGGAGAGCGCAGCGCTCAACGCCCGCCTTGCCGCCGAAGCCATCGACCTCACACTGCCCGCCGCCGCCACGCCGCAGGGTTCGGTGCACCCGGTCAGCCAGGTGATGGACGAGCTTGCCGAGATCTTCGCCGACCTCGGCTTTGCTGTCGCCACCGGACCCGAGATCGAGTCGGGCTGGTACAATTTCACCGCGCTCAACATGCCAGAGACGCATCCGGCGCGCGCGATGCACGACACCTTCTACTTCCCCGACCGCAACGCTGCGGGCGAAGAGATGCTGCTGCGCACGCACACCTCGCCGGTGCAGATCCGCACGATGATGGCGCAGAAGCCGCCGATCCGTATCATCGCGCCGGGCCGCACCTATCGCAGCGATTCGGACGCGACCCACACCCCGATGTTCCATCAGGTCGAAGGACTGGTGATCGACAAGGGCATCACCATGGCGCACCTCAAATGGACGCTCGAGACCTTCGTGAAGGCGTTCTTCGAGCGCGACGACATCGTGCTGCGGCTGCGCCCGAGCTATTTCCCGTTCACCGAACCGTCGGCCGAAGTCGATGTCGGCTTCACGGTCGAGAAAGGCCGCCGCGTGATCGGCGGCGATCCCACCGGGCCCAAAGGCGGCTGGATGGAGATTCTGGGCAGCGGCATGGTCAACCCCAAGGTGATCGAGCATTGCGGGCTTGACCCCGATGAGTGGCAGGGCTTTGCCTTTGGCTGCGGCATCGACCGGCTGGCGATGCTTAAATACGGCATGGACGACCTGCGCGCGTTCTTTGACGGCGATCTGCGGTGGCTCAAGCATTACGGCTTCTCGTCGCTCGATGTCCCCACGCTGAGCGGAGGAGTCGGCGCATGAAGTTCACATTGTCCTGGCTCAAGGAGCATCTCGATACCGATGCTTCGCTGACTGAAATCACCGATCGGCTGACCGCGATCGGGCTCGAGCTCGAAGGCGTGGAGAACCCCGCCGACGTGCTGCGCCCGTTCAAGGTCGCGCGCGTCATCGAGGCAGGCCCGCACCCCAATGCGGACAAGTTGCGGCTGCTCAAGGTCGATGACGGGTCGGGCACGCCCTGGCAGGTCGTCTGCGGCGCGCCCAATGCGCGTCAGGGTCTCGTCGGGGTGTTCGGGCCTCCCGGGACCTATGTCCCCGGCCCCGCCTTCACATTGAAGCCCGCGAAGATCCGCGATGTCGAAAGCTTCGGCATGATGTGTTCATATCGCGAGCTCGAAATGGGCGAGGATCACGACGGCATCATCGAATTGCCCCAGGATGCGCCGGTCGGCACCAGCTTTGCCGATTATGCCGGGCTCGACGATCCGGTGATCGACGTCTCTGTTACCCCCAACAAGCAGGATTGCATGGGCGTGCGCGGCATCGCGCGCGATCTGGCCGCCTCGGGGATCGGCACATTGAAGCCCTTGGTTATCGCCGATGTGGCGCGCGTGGGCGCAGGGCCCGATGTGCGCACCGAGGATGCGGACGGTTGCCCGGCATTCTACGGCTGCACCGTCAAGGGTGTCACCAATGGCGTCGCACCCGACTGGATGCAGGCGCGGCTGAAGGCCGTTGGGCAGAAGCCGATCTCGACGCTGGTCGATATCACCAACTATGTGATGATCGATCTGGGCCGCCCGCTGCACGTCTATGACATGAGCACGCTCTCGGGCGGGCTGGTCGCGCGCAAGGCGAAGGACGGCGAAGAGGTGCTCGCGCTCAACGGCAAGACCTACACGCTGGATACCAGCATGACCGTGATCGCCGACGACGCCCAGGTCCACGATATCGGCGGGATCATGGGCGGCGAACATTCGGGCGTCGCCGAGACCACCACCGACGTGCTGATCGAGTGCGCCTATTTCGACCCCGAGCATATCGCGCGCACCGGGCAAAAGCTGATGCTGACCTCTGACGCGCGCCAGCGTTTCGAGCGCGGGGTGGACCCTGCGTTTCTCGACGATGGGCTGGCGATTGCCACCGCCTATGTCACGCAATTGTGCGGCGGCACGGCGAGCGAGATCACCCGCGCCGGGGCTGCTCCGGCTGAGCCGCGCACGGTATCCTACGACCCGGCCTATTGCGCCGCGCTCGGCGGCATCGATGTGGCGGCGGACGAGCAGAAGGCGATCCTCGAGCGCCTGGGCTTCGGTATCGACAGCAGCGCTACCCCGTGGACCATCACCGTCCCGACATGGCGGCGCGATGTCGCAGGCAAGGCGGACATCGTCGAGGAAGTGGTGCGGATCACCGGGATCGATGCGATCCCCTCGACCCCGCTGCCGCGCCTGCCCGGTGTCGCCAAGCCCACCGCCAGCCCCGCGCAGCTGCAGGAGCGGCGCGTGCGCCGTCTGGCGGCGGCGCGCGGGCTCAACGAGGCGGTCAACTGGTCGTTCATTTCGGAAAAAGAGGCCGCACCCTTCGGCGGCGGCGACTGGACGCTCGCCAACCCGATCAGCGAAGACCTCAAGGTCATGCGGCCCTCATTGCTGCCCGGCTTGCTGTCTGCTGCCAAGCGCAACCTCGATCGCGGCGCGGGTTCTGTCCGGCTGTTCGAGATCGGACGGCGCTATTTCAAGGCAGAGGACGGCACCAGCATCGAGCGCGCGACGCTCGGCATTGTGCTTGCGGGCGACAAGATCAGCCGCGACTGGCGTGGCGGCAAGGCGCAGGCCTTCACCGCTCATGACGTCAAGGCCGAAGTGCTCGCGCTGCTCGATGCGGCGGGCGCGCCTGCCGCCAAGCTGATGGACTTCGCGCCCGACGCGGCAGGCCCCGGCGATCACTATCACCCCGGCCAGGCGGCGACGCTGCGGCTTGGGCCCAAGAACGTGCTCGCTGCCTATGGCACGCTGCACCCCGGGACCGCCAAGGCCTTCGGCTTCAAACCGGTGCACGGGGCGGTGATGGTCGCCGAATTGTTCCTTGACGGGATTCCGCTCAAACCGCGCGGTTCTGCGATGCGCGAGGCCTATGCGCCCCCCGCGCTGCAGGCCGTGACCCGCGACTTCGCGTTCCTCGTCAATGCGGGCGTTCCGGCGGGTGATCTGGTGCGCGCAGTCAAGGGCGCGGACAAGAAGCACATCACCGATGCCCGTGTGTTCGACAGCTTCGCAGGCGCCGGCGTGCCCGAAGGCAAGCTCTCACTCGCGATCGAGGTAACGCTGCAGCCGGTGGACAAGAGCTTTGCCGACGAGGAGCTGAAAGCCATTGCCGACGCGATCGTCAAGGCGGCGGCGAAACTCGGGGCGGAGCTGCGTGGCTGATCTGGTTTCCCTCCGCTCGGACACGCTGACCGCCACCATCGCCCCGCTGGGCGCGGAGCTGTGGTCGCTGGCCGATGCGCAGGGCCGCCAGCTGATGACCGATGCGGACCCGGCGTTCTGGACGGGACGTGCGCCCTTGCTGTTCCCGATCGTCGGTGCGCTGGCAGGGGACCGGTACCGGCTGGACGGGCAGACCTATGCGATGGCCAAGCACGGCTTTGCCCGGCGGTCGGAGTTTGCGCTGCTCGAGGCGGACGCGCAAAACGCGCTGTTCCGGCTGGAGGCCAGCGAGGCGACGCGCGCGCACTATCCGTTCGATTTCCGGCTCGACATGCACTTTGCGCTCGAAGGCGCGACGCTGGCGATGACCGCGACGGTCAGTAATCTGGGCGATACCGAGATGCCGTTCAGCTTCGGCTATCACCCCGCCTTCGCGTGGCCGCTGCCTTATGGCGGCGCGGCGGAGGATCACCGCGTGGTGTTCGAACGCGACGAGCCCGCGCCCATCCGGCGGCTGGACCTGGCAACGGGTCTGGTCTTGCCCGAAACGCAGCCCAGCCCGGTGGTGGGCAACATCTACGCGCCCACTCACTCCGATTTCGAAGCCGATGCGCTGATCTGGGACCAGCTCGCCAGCCGATCGCTCATATATGGCGTCCCCGGCGAGCCGCGCCTGCGCATCGATTTCCCCGATACGCCGATGCTGGGAATCTGGCAGAAGCCCGGTGCGCGCTATCTGTGCATCGAACCTTGGGCCGGGATTGCCGACCCGCTCGGTTTCGCTGGCGATTTCACGCAAAAGCCCGGGGTGATGACGCTCGCCGCGAACGCACAGCATCGTTTGCGGATGGATGTGACGCTGCTAGAGAGCTAGCCGTCCCCCACGGTCCCGGCCCATCACCGGACCGTCCCGCCAGACGCAACCATAAGAACACGGACGCCCGGCTTCGCAGGTTTCCGTAATAATCAGCAAAGCCCCCGATATGACCGCCCTCAACCGCCGCACCTTCGCCATCATCTCGCATCCTGACGCGGGCAAGACCACGCTCACCGAAAAGCTGCTGCTGACCGGCGGCGCGATCCATCTCGCGGGTGAAGTGAAGGCACGCGGCGCTGCCCGACGCGCCCGGTCGGACTGGATGAAGATCGAACAGCAGCGCGGCATCTCGGTCACCTCCTCGGTGATGACCTTCGAGCGCAAGGGCATCACCTTCAACCTGCTCGACACGCCGGGGCATGAAGACTTCTCCGAAGACACCTATCGCACGCTGACCGCGGTCGATTCGGCGATCATGGTGATCGACGCCGCCAAGGGTATTGAACCTCAAACGCGCAAACTGTTCGAGGTCTGCCGACTGCGCAGCGTACCGATCATCACCTTCGTCAACAAGGTCGACCGCGAGGGTCGCGATCCGTTCGAATTGCTCGACGAGGTCGCAGACGCGCTCGCGCTCGACGTGTGCCCGATGAGCTGGCCGGTCGGCATGGGCGGGCAGTTCGAAGGGGTTTACGACTTCGCGCGCAACCAGCTGATGCAGCCCAGCGGGCCAAGCCGCGAATATGACGACAAGCCCGCGCAGTTCACCGGCATCGACGACCCGAAGCTCGCCGATGTGTTGTCGGCGCAGGCACTCGCGCGGCTGACCGAGGAGGCCGAGCTCGCCCAGGGCGGCTATGCCAGCTTCGATCTGGAGGCCTATCGCCATGGCGACCTGACCCCGGTCTATTTCGGATCGGCGCTCAAGCGCTTCGGCATCGAGGAGCTGATCAACGCCATCGCCGATCACGCCCCGCCGCCGCGCAGCCAGCCTGCGCAGCCCGAAGCTGTCGAGCCGACCCGCAAGGACGTCACCGGCTTCATCTTCAAGGTGCAGGCCAATATGGACCCGCAGCACCGCGACCGCATCGCGTTCATGCGGCTGGTATCGGGCACGTTCAAGCGCGGCATGAAATTGGTGCCCTCGGGCCATGGCAAGCCGATCGCGGTGCATTCGCCGATCCTGTTCTTCGCGCAGGACCGCGAGCTGGCCGACGAGGCTTTGCCCGGCGACATCATCGGCATCCCCAACCACGGCACGCTGCGCGTGGGCGACACCCTGTCCGAAAAGAACGACGTGCGCTTCACCGGCCTTCCCAACTTTGCGCCCGAAATCCTGCGCCGTGTGCAGCTCAAGGACCCGACCAAGACCAAGCAATTGCGCAAGGCTTTGGATGACCTGTCCGAAGAGGGCGTGATCCAGGTGTTCTACCCCGAAATCGGCAGCCAGTGGATCGTCGGCGTGGTCGGCCAGCTCCAGCTCGAGGTGCTGATCAGCCGTCTCGAGGCCGAATACAAGGTCGAGGCGGTGCTCGAGATGTCGCCGTTCGATACCGCGCGCTGGATCACCGGCCCTGCCGATGCGCTCGAGGCGTTCAAGCGGATCTCGATGAACAACCTGGCCAAGGACCGCGACGGAAACCCGGTGTTCATGGCGCGTTCGGCCTGGGACATCGGCTATCAACAGGAAAAGAATCCCGACATCGCGTTCAGCGCCACGCGCGAGCGTTGAGGGGACTGTTGCGACGGCGTGCTCCGCGCTAGAGCAGGCTATGCAGTCGCGCACCAAGGTCTCTCCCGACACCATCAAGCACATCGTCGAAGAGGCGAGTACCATCGCCGTCACCGCTTTTGCGCGCGCCGGGGGCGATCTGCAGGTGTGGGACAAGATGCCTGGCGATCCGGTGAGCGAGACCGATCTTGCCGTCGACAATTTCCTGCGTGATCGCCTCGGCGCGCTGGTCCCCGATGCCGGCTGGCTGTCGGAAGAGACCGCCGACGACGTCTCGCGGCTCGATTGCGGCCGGATCTGGCTGGTCGATCCGATCGACGGCACCCGCGATTTCGTGCGCGGCCGCACCGGCTGGGCGATCTCGGTCGCTTTGGTCGAGGACGGGCACGTGGTGATGGGCGTGCTCGCCGCCCCTGCGCGGGGCGAATACTGGATCGGCGCGCGCGGGCGCGGCGCGTTCCTCAACGGCAAAAGGCTGAAGGCGAGTCGGCGTCAAAGCTTCGCGGGATCGCGCGTACCCACCGACAGCCTGCCCAAGGCGGATGTCGACCTGACCGTGGTCGAAAAACCCAACAGCATCGCACTGCGCATGGCGATGGTCGCCGACGACCGCGCCGATCTGCTGGCGACGCTGCGCTGGGGCTATGAATGGGACATCGGCGCCGCCGCGATCATCGCCGAGGAAGCCGGCGCGCGGGTCACCGATGCGCTGGGCGGCGAACTGCGCTTCAACAAGCCGCGCGCCAATGCCTTCGGCGTCCTGTGCTGCGCGCCGGATATCCATGACGCTGCGGTCGAGCGGTTGCGCGAACGCGCGGTGCGGTTGTCCGCAGGCGGGGGGTAGAGCGAAACTCTCTCCACTCCCGCAGGCGGGAGGGGAGAGGGCTTGCCCCTCAGATCGTCGCGATGCGCTTGACCACGCCTTCGTGGTCGTCATCGAGCGCGCCGGTGTTCAGGTCACCGATGTCGATCCAGCACAGGTCGTGATGGGTGAGCACCCGGCCGTCATGCGCGCGGATCGAAATCGGCTGGATCGCGCGGCGGTCGCGCTCGTCGACCAGCACCGGGTTCGATGGCACGCCGCTTTCCCACTTCTCGCCCCACTGACGCAGCGCGATCATGGTCGGCAGCAGGTCCAGCCCCTTGTCGGTCAGCCGGTATTCGATCTTGCGGCGGTCATCGACGCATGGGGCGCGCTTGAGGATGCCGCTTTCGACCAGTCGGGTCAGCCGGTTGGAGAGGATGTTGCGCGCGATGCCAAGCTCCTCGAGGAATTCCTCGAAATGGTGCAGCCCGTTGAACGAGGCGCGCAGGATCATGAACGACCATCGCTCGCCCATCGTCTCCAGCGCCTGCGGCAGGCTGCAACAGGCAGCGATCTCGGCAAGCGGTTCGCGCAGTTTGGCAGGAGGGGTCTGGGTCATGGTCATTCAAATCCGTTGCAGGCTGCCATCTTTATCCAAAATTGCAGCAAAGCCAATGAAAATTCAGTTTCTAGTTGCAACTCGAAACCTATTTATGTAGGTAGTGATTCGCAACCTAAATTACACCCCCCGGTTTTTCTCCCCCCGGGACATTGCTGAAAGGACAAACCTCATGCCCCGTTTTACCAAGGCCCTCACCCAGATCGTGTTCATCGCCGCGGCGTCGCTCTCCAGCATGGTGATGCTGCAGGCCAGCACCGCCAGCGCGCAGACCCCCGGTGCCAGCTATTTCAGCGCGGAGCTTGCCGCTCCGGTCGAAAAGACCACCAAGATCATCCAGGGCGTGGTGTGGCAGTGCGAAGGCACGGTCTGCTCGGGTTCGAAGGCGACCTCGCGCCCGGTCAATGCCTGCACCCGCCTCTCCCGCAAGATGGGTGAGGTGACCGCCTTTACAACCCGCAGCGAGCCGATGGCCCAGGAAGACCTGGCCGCCTGCAACGCCAAGGGCTGACCCGCCCGCTTTCTTCCAGCTGGTCGGCGGCGCCCGCGGTTCTCCCACATCCTGGGTGTCCGCCGACCGGCAAACCTTGCGCGCCTGTGCAGACCCTTTGATGGCCCTGCCCGCTTGCCCTGCCCCCGGCCTTTCGGCGAAACGGGGCATGACCCTGCACAGGCGCGTTTTTCTGTTGCATTTGAAGGCAAAGCACCGACATTCAGATGGTGCTGAGACAATATGAACTGGTCGAACGGGTCAAGGAGTACGACCCCGATGCTGATGAGGCGTTGATCAATCGCGCCTATGTGTTTTCGGTCCAGAAGCACGGCAGCCAGAAGCGCGCCAGCGGCGACCCGTATTTCAGCCACCCCATCGAGGTGGCAGGTCTCATGACCGACCTGAAGATGGATGTCGAAACCATCATCACCGCGCTGCTGCACGACACGGTCGAGGACACGCTGACCACGATCGAGGAGATCGAACGCATGTTCGGCCCGAAGGTCGCCGAGATGGTCGATGGCGTAACCAAGCTCTCCAAGATCGAGGCGCAGACCGAAAACGAGCGCGCCGCGGAGAACCTGCGCAAGTTCCTGCTCGCCATGTCCAACGACCTGCGCGTGCTGCTGGTCAAGCTCGCCGACCGGCTGCACAACATGCGCACGCTGCATTTCATTTCAAGCGTCGACAAGCGCAAGCGCATCGCGCGCGAGACGATGGATATCTTCGCCCCGCTGGCAGAGCGCGTCGGCATGTACGAATATATGCGCGAGATGCAGATGCTGGCGTTTCGCGAGCTCGAGCCCGAAGCCTATGACACGATCGTCGGGCGCCTCGACCAGATCAAGGCCAATGCCGAAAACCAGGTCGAAAGCATCGCAGAATCGCTCAAGACCGAGCTTGGCGCACACGGTCTGACGGCGGACGTCAGCGGGCGCGAGAAGCACCCTTATTCGATCTGGCGCAAGATGGCCGAACGCCACGTCTCGTTCGAGCAGATGACCGACATCATCGCCTTTCGGGTGCTCGTCGACAGCATCGACGATTGCTATGCCGCGCTCGGCCATATCCACCGCAAGTGGAAGATGATCCCCGGCCGGTTCAAGGACTATATCTCCACCCCCAAGCGCAACGGCTATCGCTCGCTTCACACCGCGATCATCCATGGCCGGTCGATGCGGGTCGAGATCCAGATCCGCACGCATGAAATGCACCGCCAGAGCGAATACGGCCTGGCGGCACACTGGGCGTACAAGCAGGGCGGCACCCGGCCAGATGGCCAGGCCGGCTGGATCCGCGACCTGATCGAGATTCTCGACACCGCGCAGGATGCCGACGAGTTGCTCGAGCACACCCGCATGGCGATGTACCAGGACCGCATCTTCGCCTTCACCCCCAAGGGCGCGCTGCACCAGCTGCCCAAGGGCGCGACCGCGGTGGACTTTGCCTATGCGGTGCACACCAATCTGGGCAATCAGGCGGTGGGCGTGCTGATCAACGGGCGCAACGTGCCGCTGCGCACCGCGCTGTCCAACGGCGATATCGTCGAGATTCTCAAGTCCGAGGGCCAGGAGCCGCAGACCAGCTGGCTGGGCTTTGTCACCACCGGCAAGGCGCGTGCGGCGATCCGCCGCTATGTCCGCGACAAGGAGCGCGAAGAGACCGCCGCGATGGGCCGGGTGATCTTCGACGAGATTGCCGGGCGGCTGCCGGTGAAGATTGGCAAGAAGGCGCTCAAACAGGCGCTCGAGCGGCTGGAGATGGAGGACGAGACCGATCTTCTCGTCGCGATCGGCACCAACCAGATCACCGACCAGGACCTGATGGACGCGCTGGTCCCCGGCAGCAGCAACGAGATGACCGCACTGCGCGAGTTCCCGCGCCAGGACCGCGCGATCTCGATCCGCGGGCTGACCCCGGGCGTCGCCTTCCAGCTGGCCGAATGCTGCCACCCGGTTCCGGGCGACCGCATAGTCGGGCTACGCCGCCAGGGCGAGCATATCGAGGTTCACACCATCGATTGCCTCAACCTTGTCAGCGGAGTGGATGCCGACTGGATCGACCTGTCATGGGAAAGCGATTCCGAAGGCGCGACCGCGCGCATCCGCGCGATCCTCTACAACCGCCCCGGCACGCTCGCCGACATGGCGGGCATCTTCAGCCACCACAAGGCGAACATCGTCAACCTCAAGCTGACCAATCGCGACCAGCCGTTCCACACCTATGAATCCGACCTTGAGGTGCACGATGTCGCGCATCTGATGCAGATCATCATGGCGCTGCGCGCATCGGAATCGGTAGCGCGCGCAGATCGCATCTAGCGAGCCGGATCTAACGCACGGCCAGACCGCCGCCGCAGCTGATGGCGTTCGTGCCGGTCTGGCGTACGGTGCAATCGGGCTTGCCGCCGATCTGGATATCGGCATCGCCCTTCACCGCGATCCGCGCCGGGCCGTTCACCGTCAGCCGCGCGCGCACCGGGCCCTCGCCGATGAATTCGAGCGCGCCGAGCGTCAGCCCGCCGCCTTCGATCAATCCCTCACCCAGCATCACCGCACGTGCGCGCGCTGCGGTGCCGCCGACCTTGAGGCTGCCGTTGCCGTTGACGTTGATCGCGATCGCATCCGCGCTGACCGAGCCGATCTCGACCGATCCGTTGCCATCCATCGTCGCGCTGGGCCTCGCGCCTGCCAGCCGGTCGATCCGCGCGCTGCCATGACCCAGCACGGTCAGCGACTGCACCGCGCGGGCGCTCAGCCGCACCAGCGGCAGCGTATCGGGCAAGGCCGCGCGCTTGCGCGCCTCCACCGGGGCGTTGCGCCGTGCGCGACGGATGTACAGCGTGCCGCCCTGCACCTTCAGGCTCAACGCCTCCAGCGCGCGCGGATCGCCGCTGGCTAGCGCAAAGGGCGCGGCGTCGGAGTTGATCTCGACCGCGACATCGCCCTCGATGCGGACCTTGTCAAACCCCGACAGCGTGAAGCGCCGTTCGGCCGCCTCGGCACTGCCCAGCCCGGCGAGACAGCCCGGCAGCACCGCCAGCGCGATCACAAGACCCTTCATGCGCGCGCTTCCCCCATCTCGATCCACCCCAGAAAACGGGGAGTCTTGGGCATATAGCGGTTGTGGCAGTCGCTCAAGCGGAACCCCTGCGCGCGGAACGCCTCGCTGACCGGCCGGGTGAGATGGCAGCCGCCTGCGATCTTTTTCCACGCCGGCTCGATGCGCTGCTGCCAGCGCGCCGGTCCCGCATCGGGCGCAGCGCCATGCTCCAGGAACAGGATGGTGCCGCCGGGCTTGAGCACCCGGCGCATCTCGCCCAGCACGGCGCGCGGGTCCTGCACCGAACACAAGGTGAAGGTGGTCAGCACGGTGTCGAAACTTGCATCCGTGAAGGGAAGCGCCTCGGCGATACCGCCGCGGAAATCGACATCGAACCCGCGCGCCTGCGCCTTGGCCCTCGCGGTGTCGAGCAGTTGTGGCGAGGGATCGACGCCCGATAGCCGGGTGATCCGCGACCGGTCATAATGATCGAGGTTGGCCCCGCCGCCACAGCCCAGTTCGAGCACCTCGCCGGACGCGCGCGGCACGATGCGGCTGCGCGCCTTGGCAACCGCGGGCTGGCCGCAGCAAAAGGTGATGAGCCGCGGCATGATGTGCCGGTCCCAGAAACCGGGATCGGCCTGTGGCTGGCTGCTGGCTTGCGATGCGCTCAAATCGACCTCCCCGGCGCGGCGCCTGCGACACCGCTCTGCGGGAGACATTCTAGCAAGCCAGCACCGTGCGCAACGGCTTTCGCGCACGCGCGCCGCAGGGCTGCTGCATCAGCCGCAGGTCAGCGTGCCCGGACCCATCGTGCTGCTCGTGCACTTGGCCTTGCCCTTGATGGTGACATCGCCCGATCCCATCAGGCTGGCATCGACCACGCCATCGGACTGCATCGTCACATCGCCCGATCCTGCGATCGACACATCGACGGCATCGCTGCGGAAATTCTCTCCCTTCACGCTGCCCGAGCCTGCGATCGAGATATCGGTCGAATCGGCGCTGCCCGCCAGCCGCAGCGATCCGCTCCCCGCGATCGAGCCATCGAGTTCCTTCGCAGTCAGTCGCCCGACCGCGGCATCGCCCGATCCTGCCACAGTGAGCTTGACCTCATCGCCCTCCATCCGGTCGACATTGGCCGAACCCGACCCGGCGAGCACCAGCCCGCGCAAGGCTGGCGCGCTGACCGCGATCATTGCCTCGCCAGAATCGCCCAGCGTCCATCCGGAGGACTTGCGGCGGATACGCAGCTCACCGTCGCGCACCTTGAACTGCAAGGTCTTGAGCGCCTGAGCGTCTCCAGTGGCGCTGACTGCATGCTCGCCCTGCGTGACGAAGGTGAGGTTATCGGGCCCGGCAAGCGTGATCCGGTCGAAAGGCTCGCCCGACCAGCTCGACGCCCAGTCGCCGCTGTCCGATTCCTTGCCTGCCGATTCTTCCATGTCGGCGATGAAATCGAACTCGGCAGCATCCGACATCTTCCATGCGCCGATGGCGACGACGCCGACGATCAGGACAACAATGGGCTTCCAGTTCACGGCCATTTCGGCGACTCCATCGCATGTGTATTGCTGTATTAATACACAGCGGCCATCAGGATGCAAGCTGTTCCGGCACGTCTTCTTGGCTCGACGCGCGCGCCACTTGTGATTAGACGTAAACTCCTTCCGGGGACGCACGCATCGGGCAGGAAAGGCGCAGGTCATCAGCAAGATCGGGATGCAGGAACTGGCCGAGCTGGCGGGGGTATCGGTTTCGACCGTTTCGCGCGCGCTGGCGGGCAAGACGATCATCAACGCCAAGACACGCGAGCGGGTGGTCGAACTCGCGCGCGCGCACGGTTTCAAGCCCAACCAGGCCGCGCAGAACCTGCGGCTGCGCCGCGCGCAGGCGATCGGCGTGGTGATCCCGATGGGCCACGAGATCGACCAGCACCCGTCCGATCCGTTCTTCATGACCATGCTGGGCCATCTCGCCGATGCGCTCACCGACCGCAATTTCGACCTTTTGCTCTCGCGGGTCATCCCCTCGGGCGATGACTGGCTCGACGACCTGCTCGATTCCGGACGCGTCGATGGCGCGATCGTCATCGGCCAGTCGGACCAGACCGCAGTGCTCGATGCCGCAGCCGCGCGGCATCGCGGGCTGGTGGTGTGGGGCGCGCAGGTTCCGGGGCAGAAGCACGTGTCGGTAGGGTCGGACAATGTGCTGGGCGGGCTGATCGCCGGGCGTCACCTGATCGCGCGCGGCAAGCGCAAGCTGCTGTTCCTGGGCAACCCCAGCCCGCCCGAGTTTGGCCAGCGTCAGCAGGGGTTCCTGCAGGCAAGCGCCGAAGCCGGGCTGGCCGACGATGTCTACACCCTGCCGATCCACCTGACATCGGAGGCGGCCTATGCCGCCGCCAGCGCGTTTCTGGACGAGCACCCCGGCATCGACGGAATCTTTGCCGCGTCCGACGTGGTGGCGATGAGCGTGCTGCGCGCGCTTGCCGAACGGGGCCTTGCCGTGCCCGGCGATGTCGCGGTGATCGGCTATGACGACATCATGCTCGCCGCGCACACCAGCCCGCCGCTGACCACGATCCGACAGGATCTGGAGAAAGGCGCGCGGCTGCTGGTCGACATGCTGTTCCGCCAGATCGATGGCGAGACCTGCGAATCGGTCCAGCTCGAGCCGCAACTGATCGTGCGCGCCTCAAGCTGAGCTGTCGTGCGGCCTATTTGAAGACCGCCCTGGTCACCAGGAACCCTGCCAACGCCGACGAGCCGGTGAGGAAGGTGCCCCAGATGATGTCGAGCACGGTGATCTTGGTGCTCCACACCGCCAGCGTCGCCTGGTTGGTGAGATCATAGGTCATGTAGCAGAAGAAACCGAGCAGCGCGCCGTTGACCAGCGCGGTCTGCCAGCGACCATCGGCCAGCGCGGGTGCGATCGCGAATATCTGGATTCCCAGGATATACAGCACATAGAACACCACCGCCGGGGCCAGCCGGAAAGAAGGCGCCAGCATCTCGCCCAGGATCGGCTGATACAGCCGCGGCGCCATGGTCTTCAGCCAGACACTGTCGATCAGCGCAAAGGCAAGGCCGGTGGCAAGATAGGCAACGATGTAGCGGAACATGGATGGGCTTTCGTGCTGCGGTCGCCTGATGCCATCGGGCCTGCTGCGACCTGGTCCGGGGTCGTGGCGATAGTGCCACATCCGGACCGCGCCCACCACCAGCAGATCGCCGCTCCGCTTGCATCACTTCATGCGTCGAGATCGGTCCGCCGCTGCTGGAGATCCGCCCTGAGCGCCTGCTCGCGCTTCTGGTCCTGCACACGCCCGCGGCGGTGCTTCTGCCGCACCGAATTGTAACGGAAAAAGGCGATGGTGCCTGCAATGGCAAGGCCAAGCAGCAGTGCCAGCCCATAGGCCATGAGCGTTCTGGTATCGATGTGGAAAATCCCTCGCGGCGGCAGATATGCGCCGCAGTCAGTCTACGCGGCGCAGGGGCCACCGTTCCTGTGGCGCTACCATATAGCTGCGGCACGTTGCTAGACGAGATCGAGCGCCTTGAGCGCAAAGGCCACGCGCTCGGCCCGCCATAGGTCACGCGTTTCGCGATCGGCGGGGCCCCAGTGGTTGCCGTCGCGATCAAGACGGAGGGCAACGGCGTTGTCCGGGTGCGCCGCCCGCAGCCGGGCGACATATTTCAGCACCCCGCTCCATGGAATGCGCACATCGGCGAGCGAGGCGGTGAGATAGACCGGGGGAAGCTTGCGCGCCGGGACATTCTGATAGGCGCACAGGCGCAGCACCCGGGCGAACGCTGCAGGATCCTGGATGACATCGCCGACTTCGGAGGTTTCGGTGGCGGAAAGCGGCCGCTCCGGGTCGAGCAGCGCGTTCAGGACATCAACATAGGGCACGTCGGCCATCACCCCTGCCCACACATCCGGCGCGCGGTTCAAAGCTGCGCCGACCAGCCATCCCCCGGCGGATCGCCCTGTGCAGACGATCTTGCCAGGCGGCACAATGCCCTGCGCCACCAACGCCTGGGCGCAGGCGATGAAGTCATCGATCGGCTTGCCGCGCGCCGCCCCGCGCCCAGCATCGTGCCATGCCCCGCCCAGATCGCCGCCGCCGCGGACATGGGCAATCACATAGGCCACGCCGCGCGTCAGCAGGCTGAAGCGCTGGGTATCGAAGTCGGGATCGGACGGGACGCCGTAGGCCCCGTAGCCATACAGCACCGCCCCGTGCAGGGGGCCTGTGCGCGGGCGGATCATCGACATCGGGATGATCGTGCCATCGGGCGCAATCGCCTGCAGACGCTCGGCAAGGTAGAGGCCTGATGCTGCGGTGCCCGCTTGCAGCTTCTTGAGCGCGCCTTCTGCAAAACTGTATTCATACAGCGCCTTGGGCTGCGCAAATGTCTCGACCCCCAGCCGCAGCTGTGCAGGCTCGGGCTCGCGATTGGCCTCGGGCCCCGCGGTCCAGCGGTCGAAGCCGACCACCGCCACCGGCTCGGGAATGTCGATGATTCGCCATGTGGCGCTGGCCCGGTCGAACACCCGCACCCGGCTGTTCCCTTCATGGCGCTCCGCCACGACCAGATGACGGTGGAATGCCTGATGCCATGCAAGGCCGGTTCGATCCTGCGCCGGAACCAGCTCGCTCCACCGGTCCGGCTGGCCCAGTGGCGCGTTCACGAGGCGGAAATTGGGGTGAGTGTCGTTGGTGAGAATATCGAGCGCATCGCCGCCGCCATGATCGACGGCATAAAGCCTGCCGGCCCTCCGCGCGCTTACCAGTCGCACAGAGTCGGTGTTTTCGCGGTCGACAAGCCGTGCTTCCGTGGTGTCGACCGAGCTCGAGTGGATTACGGCAAAGCGGCCCGAGCTGGTCTGCCGGATTTCGATGAAGAATCCAGGGTCGGCTTCCTCGTGGATGATCGGCGCCCCGACCTGCGGCCGTCCCAGCCAATGGATGCGCGCCCGCCACGGCCGCCCCGACGCATCGACCTCGCCATAGATGATCCCGCGGCCATCGGCGGTCCAGACCAGCCGCTCCGAGGTGATCTGCACTCCGACATCGCGCACCACCTCGGTCCGCAACTGGCCCGTCGCGATGTGCTTGAAGCGGATGTCATGATGTTCGGGCACGGCAACAGTGGCAAACGCCAAGGTTGCGTCGTCGGGCGAAATTCCCCAAGCCACGACATTGCCGATCGCCTTGCCGTCGGCATCGGTCTCTGCGGCATCGAGCAGCAATTGCCGGGCGCCGCTGGCAAGATGGATCCGCCAGAGCTGACGGCGGCCTTGCGACCAATCGCTCCAATAGCCGTATGCGCCGTCGGGCACGGGCGCAGGGTCGGATGGGGGCGGGCTGGCGGCATCCGCCTCGGCGCGCAGCCGACGGGTGAGCGCTTCCAGCCGAGCCATCACCCGATGGGCTGCGGCGTCGAATTCAGCCCTCAGCCGGATCACCTGCGGATCATCCAGCGCTGCATCGTCCAGCCAGCCGAATGGGTCGGTCAGGGTGACGCCGTGGATGATGCGGGTGCGCCCGCCTGTCGCCGCTGTCTCACCTGCCGCGGCCCAAACCGGGCCGGCAAGACCGCTCAAGCTGCCGGCCACTGCCAGGCCGCGCAGCAGTTCGCGCCGGTCCAGAGAGTTGATCGTGCCGATATCTGTGGGGGACAAAGGAATCATCGCGCTGCTCCAAGGTTGATGGAGCCTGCAAGTGCGCTGAACACTCTTTCGAGTGGGAATTATGCCGTGAACGGACAGATCAATCCTGCGAACGGACCCGTCAGACGATCAATGCGCGCAAACTTTGCGAGCCTGTCCGGCTGAGCGCAACAGTGGTGCCATCGGTCATGTGCGCGATCAGGCGCCCCGCCCCGGCGGGCTCGGCATAATCGAGGTGGTCGATGTTGATGATCCGCGAGCGGTGGACCCTGATGAAGCGCTGCGGATCGAGCCGCTGCTCGAACTCGCTCAGGCTCATGCGCACCAGATGCGTGTCGGCCAGCGTGGTGACCTCGGCATAATCCTGCGCGCCCGCGATCACGATGATATCGCGCACATGGACCGGCGCGATGTCGTCGCCCTTGCGGGTCAGATAGCGTTCAAGCGGGGGCGCGGAAACGATGGTGACCGGCGCCGCAGACCGCCCGCCACGCACCGCATAGGTGGTGGCGGCAAGCGCCCAGTAGAGCACCAGCCCTTGCAGGTTCTGCCAGATGAACGCGCCTCCGGTGAAGCCGGAAAGGTCGAATTGCCCGCGTTGCACATAGCTGACCAGCGCCAGCGTCAGCGTGACCAGCGCAAACCATGTCGCAGCGAACGCCGAACCGATCAGCACATGGCTGATGATCTGAGCCGGGACAGACAGCCGCATCACATGCCGATTGATCAGCAGATGCGCTCCAGCGGCGAGCAAGGCGAGCGGCGCGACATTGGCCAGCGCATTGATGGCGGCATTCCCCAGGCTGGCCTGGGGCACCTGCAGGAACACCGCAAAATACATCAGCCAAGCGCCTGCCAGTCCGCACAGCCACAGCGTCAGCGCACTGGGCGGCGGAAGCAGGGTTTGGGGTTGCGGCGCGGGGTCCGGGGGCTTCAGCATGGCGCGAGCCTAGCATCCGCCCCGGTTTGATCAAGCTGGTGCGGTCGCTTGAACACAGCGTGGCCAGCTGTGCGAAATCGCCACGCTGCGCGATTCTCACACTAGTTGGGAAATGCCGCGCTCAACCCTCCATCGGGCTCGGTTGCCACAGTTCGATCTTGCGCCCGTCGGGATCCATGATGTGTGCGAAGCGGCCATTGGGTGCGGGCGGAAACAGCTTCGCCGGCTGCACCCCCTCGGCGGCGCAGCGCACGAGCATCGCATCGAGATCATCGACCATCAGGTTGAACATGAAGTCCTTTTCCGATGGCGAAAAATAGTCGGTGTCAGCGCTGAAGGGCGAGAAGACGGTGCCGGCTCCCGGGTGCGCGGCGGCGGCATCCGGCGTGAACACCACCCCGCCCCATTCACCGAACTCGAGCCCGAGCACCCGGCGGTACCATGCGCAGGTGGCCGCCGGATCCGCCGACTTGAAGAACAGACCACCCAGTCCCAGAACCCGTGCCATCGTCGCCCCCCAAGATTGCCGTATAAGGCGATCATAGCATGCGGGCAGCTGCCCATCACAAGGAAAAACCCGCCGGCGTTGCCACCGGCGGGTTGGTCCTTTTCCTCCCCAGGAAAACTCTATCGGTTATTCTGACCCATCCGGATTAGCCGAACTGGTTCATGGTGTTGTTGACGCCGCCAGCCTTCAGCGCGGCTTCCCCGGCGAAATACTCCTTGTGCGCATCGCCGATGTCGCTACCCGACATGTTCTGGTGCTTCACGCAGGCGATCCCCTGGCGCAGTTCCTGGCGCTGTACGCCCAGAACGTAACCCAGCATGCCCGCCTCGCCGAAATATTCCTTGGCCAGGTTGTCGGTCGAAAGCGCTGCGGTGTGATAGGTCGGCAGCGTGATCAGGTGGTGGAAGATGCCTGCGCGCTTGGCACCATCGGCCTGGAAGGTGCGGATGCGCTTGTCGGCGGCGATGCCGAGCTCGGTATCGTCATACTTGGCGTCCATCAGCTGGGCACGGTCGTACTCTGACACGTCGAGACCTTCGGACACCATCGCATCATAGACCTGCTGGCGGAAGTTCAGCGTCCAGTTGAACGAGGGCGAGTTGTTGTAGACCAGCTTGGCGTTGGGAATGACCTCACGGACGCGGTCCATCATGCCGGCGATCTGCTCGACATGCGGCTTTTCGGTCTCGATCCACAGCAGGTCGGCGCCGTTCTGCAGCGAAGTGATGCTGTCGAGAACGCAGCGGTCCTCGCCGGTGCCTTCGCGGAACTGGAACAGATTGGAAGGCAGACGCTTGGGACGCAGCAGCTTGCCGTTGCGGTTGATGATGACATCGCCGTTGCGCGCGGTGGCGGGGTCGATTTCCTCGCAATCGAGGAAGCTGTTGTACTGGTCGCCCAGATCGCCCGGCTCGTTGCTCACCGCGATCTGCTTGGTGAGGCCCGCGCCCAGCGAGTCGGTGCGGGTGACGATGATGCCGTCCTCGACGCCCAGTTCGAGGAACGCATAACGGCAGGCGCGGATCTTCGCGAGGAAGTCCTCATGCGGCACGGTAACCTTGCCGTCCTGGTGACCGCACTGCTTTTCGTCCGACACCTGATTTTCGATCTGCAGCGCGCAGGCGCCGGCTTCGATCATCTTCTTGGCGAGCAGATAGGTGGCCTCAGCGTTACCGAAACCGGCGTCGATGTCGGCGATGATCGGAACGACATGCGTCTGGAAATTGTCGACCTGCGCGAGCAGCTCCTTTTCCTTTGCGCTGTCGCCGGCGGCACGCGCCTTGTCGATGCCGGTGAACAGCAGGTCGAGTTCGCGTGCATCGGCCTGACGCAGGAAGGTGTAGAGCTCTTCGATCAGCGCAGGCACGCTGGTCTTCTCGTGCATCGACTGATCGGGCAGCGGTCCGAAATCGCTGCGCAGCGCCGCGACCATCCAGCCCGACAGGTACAAATACTTGCGCTTGGTGGTGCCGAAGTGCTTCTTGATCGAGATCATCTTCTGCTGCGCGATAAAACCGTGCCAGCAGCCCAGCGACTGGGTGTACTGCGACGAATCCGCATCATAGGCTGCCATGTCCTCGCGCATGATCTTGGCGGTGTAGCGCGCGATATCGAGCCCGGTGCGGAAACGGTTCTGCAGCTGCATGCGCGCGACCGACTCGGCATCGATGCCGGTCCAGCGGCCCTGCTTGGAGCCGATAAGCTGCTCATTTGCGCGGATTTGATCGGTATAGGGCATGAGACGTCTTCCTTCTGCGAATCACGAGGTGTCATAACTTGACATCTGATGATGCGGGAATACGCCCGAACCCTGGTCTATCCTAATGTGCAGTGCAACATTTCGTGTCTTGCCCTATCAGAAAGCGCCAATCCGCCTGTCATGATGTAAATATAATTACAAATGATTGCCTCTTGTGGAAATCGGAAGTCGGCCCAAATCATGCCGCAATTTGTTGCAATGCAGCACGCGCTGCGACGACACCTCCCCGGGTGCTTACAGCAGCCGGGGGGCAATTAAATACAGGATGCCCTCGATGATCTTCAAGACCCTTACCGCCCTGGCCCTGGTCGCCGGCGGCAGCAGCGCCGCCTTTGCACAAAGCGCAGCCCAGCCTTCCCCGAATGCCATAGCAGACACCGCCGTCATGGGTCCTGTCGACCTTGCCCAGGCGACGCCATCGCCTGCTCCGGATGCAGCCAAGTCCTATGGCCCCACACCCGATGAGCTCCGGCTGCTCGCCAAGGCCGCGCGCATGTCGCAATCGGTGTTCGCCAAGGATTTCTACATGACCGTCGGCCTGGGTGCCGGGATGGTGCCCAGCTATGAGGGGTCGAACCAGTACGTGTTCTTCCCCGCGCCGGTCGTCCAGGGCAGCTACAAGGGCTATAATTTCGGCGCGCGCGGCCCCGGACTGTTCGTCGATCTGATCAAGGACCCGGTGCTGCCCAAGGTGGAATATATCGCAGGTCCCGTGATCCGCGCGCGCATCGAGCGCAACAACCGCATCCGCGACGCGGTGGTCAAGCGCCTCGGCAGTCGCCCGATCGCGGTCGAGACCGGTGCCACCGGCGGGGTCAAGATCAACCGCATCTTCAACCGCTTCGACAGCCTGACCTTCCAGGCTGATGCGGTGTTCGACATTTCGGGCGCGCATTCGGGCGCAATCGTCACCCCGCAGGTCAGCTACAACCGCCTGCTCGGCACCAAGGGCGTGGTCAACATCTCGGCCTCGGCCGATTTGGTCGATGGCGATTTTGCCGATTATTACTTCAGCGTCGACGCCGCGGGCAGCGCGGCATCGGGTCTGCCCCGCTATCGCGCGGGCGGCGGACTCAAGTCGATCGGCACCAGCGCACTGGTCGGCTTCGACCTGTCGGGCAATGCGCTCGATGGCGGCTGGGGCGTGTTCGTGCTGGGCAGCTATTCGCGGCTGCAGGGCGACATCGCCGACAGCCCGATCGTCGCCATCCGCGGAGATGCCGACCAGTTCTTTGGCGGCATGGGCGTGACCTACACCTTCTGATCGCCTAGAAGCCCCTCTGGTCAGCCTGGCGGCAGGCCGATCACGCTGACCAGAAGGGGGATGTATGGGCCGGACATTACCACGCGCGCTGACCGGGTTTGCAGCGCTGGCGCTGGCCGGCACGTCCGGCTCTGCACTGCCTGCCCCGGCGGGATCCGCCGCGTCCGTCGCAGCGCGGACGCCGCCGGTCAGCCTGCACATCACCCGGTCCTCGGGCGACAGCGTCCAGGCCGAATACCGCCTGGCCCGCCCGACCCGCGCGCTGCATTTCGCACCCCCGCTCGATGGCTATCGCGCGCGGGACTGGAAGAGCCTGCCGGGTGAATTCCGCTGGGTACGCGAGGGCGATGGCGAGCGGATCGAACGCACCGACGGCAAGCCGTTCGCGCGGCTGAGCCTCGACATCCCGGTGCGCTACAGCGCGCTCGAAAAGGCCTATGCGCCGTTCTCCCCGTTCAGCGACGGCGGGGTGCTGGTCTATTCGGGGCGCTTCCAGGCCTGCCCCGCGCTGCCCTGCAAGGGTACCGAGCCCCTCGCCGTGACCATCGCAGCCGAAGGCAAAACCATCGGCGTGGGCGGCAAGCGCAGCGCCAACACCGCCGCCTTTGTCAGCCGCGAGGAAGGGACGAACGTCTATATCGGCAGCGCCCAGCCGGTCCCCACCTCGGGCTTTCTCGCGATCGTCGACCCGGCTCTGCAACCCGTGCTGCGCGACCATCTGCTCGAATCGCTGCCGCAATCGATGCGCGACTTCGCCGCCATCTACGGCCCGCTGTCGATCACGCCCGAACTCTATGTCTCGCTCGATCCCAAGCCACCATCGGGCACCAGCCTCTCCAGCCAGGGCGGGACGCTGCCCGGCCAGGTGTTTATCCACCTCTACGGCGATGGCTGGCGCAAGCCGATCAAGCTGGGCGATGTGGTGTGGCTCGACTGGTTCTTCGCGCATGAGGCCGCGCATTTCTTCCAGCGCGCGGGGACAAACGACGTGATCGGCCCCGATTCGCAGGCGTGGATCCATGAGGGCGGCGCCGACGCGATGGCGGCGCTGGTGATGCGCGGCCGCAGCGACACCGAACGCAGCTATGTCACCCGGCGCATTGCCGAGGCGCGCAAGGCCTGTGCTGCAGGGCTCACCGAGGTCGCGCTGAACGCGGCGTCGCGCGCGGGCAAGTTCGATCTGCATTATCAGTGCGGCATGCTGATCGCGCTGGCGATCGACGCCGATGTCCGGCGCGGATCGGGCGGGGCAAAGAGCCTGCACGACGTCAACCGCCGCTTCTTCGCCACCGTGCGCGCGGGCACGCCCTGGAACGGCCGCAGCTTTCTCGATGCCGCGCGCCGCACTGGCCTCAGCGCGCCGACGCTGGCCACGATCACCGCGATCACCAGCCAGAAGCTGGCCGACCCCGCCCGGCAGATCGACACGATGCTGCGCCAGGCGGGGATGGATCCGGCTGCGCCCTGACGCGACTCAGTTGCCGCTGATCAGATCGCCCAGCGATCCGAGCGCCGAGCCCTCGCCGCGGTTCGGCCCGCCCCGGCTGCCTGCCGCAGCCAACATCCGTCCGGCGAGCCGCGAGAACGGCAGCGACTGGATCCACACATGGCCCGGACCGCGCAGCCGCGCGAAGAACAGCCCCTCGCCGCCGAACAGCGACGACTTGATTCCGCCGGCCGAGATCAGATCGAAGTCCACGCTCGAAGTGAACGCCGCAACGCAGCCGGTATCGACATGCAGCTCTTCGCCGGGCGCCAGCTCGCGCTCGATCAGCGCGCCGCCCATCTGCACGAACACCATGCCATCGCCTTCGAGCTTCTGCATGATGAAGCCCTCGCCGCCGAACAGCCCGGTGAGGATGCGCTTCTGGAAATGAATGCCGATCGACACGCCCTTTGCCGCCGCGAGAAAGCTGTCCTTCTGGCAGATCAGCCTGCCGCCATAACGCGTGAGGTCGAGCGGCAGGATGTTGCCCGGGGTAGGCGCGCCGAAGGCGACGCGCGCCTTGCCCGATCCGGTGTGCGTGAACACCGTGGTGAACAGGCTTTCGCCGGTGACCAGACGCTTGCCCGCGCCGAGCAGCGCCCCCATGAAGCCGCCACCCTGGTTGGCGCTGCCATCGCCGAACACCGTGGTCATCTCGATGCTGGCATCCTTCCACACCATCGCCCCTGCTTCGGCCACCGCACTCTCGCCGGGGTCGAGCTCGATCTCGACGAACTGCAGTTCCTGTCCCTTGATTTCGTAGTCGATTTCGTGCGCGGGCATGTTTGGGCTCCTGATGGTGGGTGTTGGGGGAAGATTATCGCGCGACTGTGACAGCGGCAATGCATCGGGTCACAGGGCCAGGACGAATGTTCAGGCGCTAGCTGGACAGATAGACGTACCAGCCGATCAGCAGCACGACGCGCGGAGCGAACGACGAACCCGTCAGCGCCGCCAGCGCGATCGCAACAACCGAGGCGGCACCTCCGCTCGCCAGCGCCAGCAGCAGCGGGTCTTCCGATCCGCGCGCTGCTGCTGCAGGAACCGCGAGCAGCAGCGACCAGCCCGTTCCTGCCAGCACGAAGGCGAAGCGCCGGACAGCAGGCGACATCGGGGTGGTCAGCGCAAGCTTGAGCAGGCCGCGCGCCTCGCTGCGCCCGGCATGCGCGCTGAGGCCAAAGATGAGCAGCAACAGCGCAAGCGGGCTGCCGACATAGCGATAGTCCCCGTACAGACCTGCAAGCGCAGCGGCGGCGGCGAGCAGCAGGAAAAGCCGCCCCGCACCGATCAGCCGGGCCTCTGCTATCACCAGCCCCGCAAGGCGCGATCGTGCAGCTTTTGCGGGGGGTGCATCGCTCTGCGCCGGGGCTGGCGGCCCCGCAGACAGCAGCCGGGCAATCCGCCCCTGCCGGGCCTGGCTGCGTCTCGACCGGTGCGGGCGGTAGATCCCACCTGCGAGCAGCACCAAGGCAAACGCAACGGCGACCCAGCCCAGGCGCGCAGCGACGTAGCCGGGCGCGTGCAGCCCGGCCATCACGTCCAGCGCAATCCGCCCCGCGCCGAGATCGCGGGGCGCGCCGATGATGATGTTGCTGTTGTCCGCAGGCTGAGGACCGACAAGCGGACGGACAAAGCCGCCATAATCCAGCATGTTGGCAGCCAGGCTGGATGGCTGGTCCGCAGTTATGATCGGCGCGACGAGCGAAAACATCCAGATGAAGAAATAGCACAGGTCACCCAGCGCACCGCGCAGCCATGGCACCGCATCGAACAGGATGCGCAGCGCCGCTAGCCCGATCAAAGCGGGCGCCGCCACCAGCCACAGGGCATAGGCGATCAACCAGGGCTGCCAGGGGCCCGTGACCATCAGCCAGCCCAGGAACCAGCCTGCGACGGTCAGCGTGCCCAGCGACGCGAGCAGCACCGCAGCATCAGCGAGAAATCGCCCCATCAGCATCGCAACGCGCGGCGCGGCGGTCACCTCTTCCACCTGCCAGGGCTGGCGGCGGTTGATGTTGGCGCGCAGATAGATATAGCCTGCGGGCAGCAGCAGTGTCGTCACCACGATGCCCAGCCACACGCCCAGCACCGGCGAGGTCAGCACCGGAAGCTGATCGTTCACCGCAATCGCGATGCCCTTGCCGCTTTCATCTGATATCATGAAGCGCGCGCCCACCGGCGCGATCAGCAGCAGCAGCCACAGGCCCCAACTGCGCTGATATCGGATCAGGCTGATGACAAGCGACGACCGGAGCACCGCGCCGGTTTGCGGCCCTGCAATCATGCCGGCACGACCCTGCCCTGATCGACGCGCAGCACCTGAACCGCTGCCGGAGCCAGCGCATCGGCAAGGTGCGTGGTCATCACCACCACCGCCTCGCGGGCGCGTTCGACGATCAGCTCGCTCAGCCGCGCTGCAGTCTCGCCGTCCAGTTCTGCCGTGGGTTCATCCAGCGCCAGCAGCCGGGGTGCGCCCAGCATAGCCTGCGCGAAAATCAGCCGCCGCCGCATGCCGCCTGAGAAGGTCGAGATGCGGTTGTTGATATCGGCGTGCAGCCCGATCCGCTCGGTGATCGCTCCGAACTGCACATCTGCCTCGCGCGCATCCAGCCCCTTCAGCGCGGCCATGTGCAGCGCGAATTCGCGCGCGGTCAGATCATCGGGCAGTTCGACCGCCTGCGGGGCATAGCCCAATGCGGCGCGCAGCGCCTGCCGTGCGCCCGGCAGCGCGGCGCCATCCCAAGCAACTTCCCCCTTGTTGGGCTTTTCCGCCGTGGCGATCAGCCGCAACAGCGTGGACTTGCCCGCCCCGCTCGGCCCGACCAACAGGGTGAGCCCGACCGGAAAGCTCGCGGAAACCGCATCCAGCACCGTCTTGCGGCCATAGGATCGTGATATCTGTGTCAACTTCAGCATATCGCTGTGTTATAGCGGCAATACAGTGCGCGCAAGCGGATTTCTCTGGTCAAGCCGCACCGGACCCCCTAATCTCCCGCCCATCCCCGGGGAGCCGAGCGGCTGAGAGGTGGGCGTTGCGCCCCACGACCCGTTGAACCTGAACCGGCTGATACCGGCGGAGGGAGGGAGCGGCGTTTTTACCATCCGCCCGCATCCGCTCTCCCGTCGACCAAGGAGAGTTTACCCATGGCAGATATCCACGCACGCACCGAAATCGGCGTTACCACCGGCCCCATCCGCGGCAGCCGCAAGGTGCATGTTGCCACCAAATCGGGCAGCGGCATCCGCGTTGCGATGCGCGAGATCGATCTCGCCGGTGGCGAGCCGTCCGTCCGCGTCTACGACACCTCGGGCCCGTACACCGACGCAGAAGCGCATATCGACATTTCCGCAGGCCTGCCCGAGCTGCGCCGCGACTGGATCTGGAACCGCGGCGATGTCGAGGTGGTCGACCAGCGCGAGGTCAAGCCCGAAGACAACGGCCAGCTCGGCCCCGATCGGTCGGGCGGCGTGCCCGCCTTCCCCAACGTCCGCAAGCAGGTGCTCCGCGCGAAGCCCGGCATGAACGTCAGCCAGATGCATTATGCCCGCCGCGGCATCATCACGCCGGAAATGGAATATGTTGCCGAGCGCGAGAACCTGGGCCGCGAACGCCTCGCCGAATACAGGCGCGACGGCAACAGCTTCGGCGCCTCGATCCCCGATTACGTGACGCCCGAGTTCGTCCGTGACGAGGTCGCGCGCGGCCGCGCGATCATCCCCAGCAACATCAACCACCCCGAAAGCGAGCCGATGGCGATCGGCCGCAACTTCCTGGTCAAGATCAACGCCAATATCGGCAACAGCGCGGTCGCATCGAACGTAGCCTCCGAGGTCGACAAGATGGTCTGGTCGATCCGCTGGGGCGCGGACACCGTGATGGACCTTTCCACCGGCCGCAACATCCACGACACCCGCGAATGGATCCTGCGCAACAGCCCCGTGCCGATCGGCACCGTGCCGATCTATCAGGCGCTCGAAAAGGTGGGCGGCGTCGCGGAAGAGCTGACCTGGGAGATCTTCCGCGATACCTTGATTGAACAGGCCGAGCAGGGCGTCGATTATTTCACCATCCACGCGGGCGTGCGGCTCGCCTATATCCCGATGGCGGCCAAGCGCGTCACCGGAATCGTCTCGCGCGGCGGTTCGATCATGGCGAAATGGTGCCTGGCGCATCACAAGGAAAGCTTCCTCTACGAGCATTTCGACGAGATCACCGAGATCATGAAGGCGTACGACATCGCCTATTCGCTGGGCGATGGCCTGCGCCCCGGATCGATCGCCGATGCCAATGACGAGGCGCAGTTCAGCGAACTCTACACGCTGGGCGAGCTGACCCACCGCGCGTGGAAATCCGACGTGCAGGTGATGATCGAAGGGCCCGGCCATGTGCCGATGCACAAGATCAAGGAGAATATGGAAAAGCAGCTCGAGGTGTGCGGCGAGGCGCCGTTCTACACCCTGGGCCCGCTGACGACAGACATCGCGCCGGGATATGACCACATCACCAGCGGCATCGGCGCCGCGCAGATCGGCTGGTACGGCACGGCGATGCTCTGCTACGTCACGCCCAAGGAGCATCTGGGCCTGCCCGATCGCGACGACGTGAAGGTCGGCGTGGTCACCTACAAGCTCGCCGCGCACGCCGCCGACCTTGCCAAGGGGCACCCGGCAGCGCAGGTCCGCGACGACGCGCTGAGCAAGGCGCGCTTCGAATTCCGCTGGCGCGACCAGTTCCACCTCAGCCTCGATCCCGACACCGCCGAGCAGTATCACGACCAGACGCTGCCCGCCGAAGGCGCGAAGACCGCGCATTTCTGCTCGATGTGCGGGCCCAAATTCTGCTCGATGCAGATCAGCCAGGAAGTCCGCGACTTCGCCACCAAGCAGAACCAGGGGGTCGAGGGCTTCATCGCCACCGGACCGAGCGGAGCGGAGACCGCAGCGGCAAGCAAGGAAGCCGCGCTCAAGGGCATGGCAGAGATGAGCCAGCTCTACGAGGACATGGGCCGCGAGCTCTATCTGGGGGCGGGCGATCGGGAGCATGATTGAGCCGGTGAAGGCCGCGCTGGCAGCCGCATCGCTCGCGGTGCTGCTGCTCGCGGGCTGCGGGTCCGAACCCGCAGCCGAGCGGGCGGAGACGAAGCCTGATGCTGCGGTCGTCGAGGATGCGCCTCAGGCGGCAGACGCGGCGCAGCCAACGCCCGCCATCGCGACGGCGCAGACGCTGACGCTTGAGGGCTATGGCGGGCTGATGATCGGCAAACCGGTGCCCGCAGGCTCGCCCTGGGTCGCGCGCGGCGCGCAGATTTCCGACGGCTGCGCCACGATCACCGCGCCCGACTGGCCCGGCGCCTATGCCATCGTCGAGGAAGGCGTGGTCCGCCGCATCACAGTGAGCGATGAATCCAAGGCAAAGCTGGTCGAAGGCATCGGCCCCGGATCGACCGAGGCGCAGGTCCGCGCAGCCTTCCCGTCGTTCGTCGCGGAGCCACACAAATACGTCGACGCCCCCGCCAAATACCTCACCCAACCCGGCACCGACCCACGCCTGCTCTTCGAGATCGACGACAAGGGCATGGTCAGCCTGGTGCATGTGGGGATGATGCCAACGCTGGCGTATGTTGAGGGGTGTGCTTGAGGGTTGGGTGGGGTGGACGAGGACGACGGGAGGCTGGCTCGTGAGCGGGTCGTCAGGCGCTGAACAACCTACGACTTACAGTGGCCAGCGCTAGTCAAACTTTAAGCGTCACGTCACAAAGACTAAAGCTCCCAACTGCCAAAGGGCATGGGCGGATAGACAATTTGGCCATCTCCGAAATACGAATGGACCACTTCGTCCCTGACCTCAAACTCATCTTTTTCAAGGTCGATATCCTTAGCGTAAAGAATGTTTGTGGTGAGCTTTCCGGATTTTATAAACATCTCGATAGCTTCACACCGGCTAGCCGGGGGAGGTGTGAATGCCAACTCCCATAGAAGATCAAGATTTTCTCTGTCATCAGCCACGACATTACAATATTGAATATAGCCTTTTTTGCCGATAAACACACTGTACGTGATGCTGTCTGTAGAAATTCCACTCAATAGCAGAATTCCTCTGTTTTCCGATCCATGTTTCGCTACCAGATTTCGGGCAATTTCCGAAATGATATCTGCCATTTCAACCTGCCATTCGGTCATTTCCGTTTCCCCTTTCGCTTCTTTGGAACTCGAATGGCGCTGGGTCGATTCGGTACTTCAGCAAATTCCGTGCGCCCACCGATATTGTACCAAATGAGAAGCCGATCAGGTCGCCTCGATCCCTTGGGATAAATTATGTCCATGGCCAGACTGACGGGCTTACCCTTGGCTTTGGCATCGAACCACTTTTGTTCGAGGACCCGATACTTTCCGCGATTGATCGATGCGTCCTGCGCGAAATGGTTGAAGGCATCGCGTGGTCCATTGAAGCGGTGCGCAATGAAATGGCCGCCGTCATCCGTCGGCAGCCGGTCCGGCTTACCGGCATTGCGCTGCGCCGATCTAGACCTTGGTGTCCGGGCGTCGATCGAGAGGTCAGGAACTTCAATCCTGTGGGGATCGCCGTTCTCATCCAGCGAAAAGTGGTAACCATTGCGTTCAACCTTCCGCCAACCTGGCGTCCTGACAGGCCGCGCTGGTGCAGGCTTGACCGATGGGCGCGGCCCGATCGGGCCTGGAACAACGATCGGTTGGACAGGCGCGCTTCGAGGAATCGGTTTTGGCCCGGGCTTGGCCTGACCACCAGATGATCCTCTCGCGTCCCATGAACCACTGGCACCCCCGCCACCGAAGGAACCATCGCCCCTAACCGGTCGGCGCGGTGGATGGCCTGGAACATCCACCCGGTGCGGAGGCCTACGAGGCGGCGAGCTTGCCTGTCGTGCCGCACGCCCCTGCCCGCCCGACCCGTAATGCCGCCCGGTGCCGGCAAAGGTGAAGCGACCGTTCTCCGGGTCGTGCCAGGGATTGAACTTGCGCTCAATCGCGGGAATCGTTCCCCGATCAGGCCAGCGGCCCGTTCGCAACCATATTGCAAAGCCATTACGCCTACCATCGGACAAACCCTGCATAGTGCCGCTCCATCAAGGGAAACCGGCAAGAACATATCAGCAACATTTTCCAACAAGTCAATCGACGGTAGAAAAGCTTCAGCAGGGGAACCCTAAACGACATTGCGTGACTAGTAATGGATACCTACCGTTTCAGTGACTTAGGTCTAGATAAGGCTCGCTGCAGGTTGTCACCGGCCATCTGCTCCGTTTCGGATGCAATAGCGCTGCAGAGGGTGCTTCTAATCCAGTCGCTGGTTTATGCTCACTCTCGCGGCGCGAAGCTGCAGCAAGAGCCGGGGGCGAAACAGTGAGGCGTATCAAAATAGCTTTGGCGCTGGCGCTTTCCGCCGCCTCGGTCATGACCCCGCCCGCGTGGACCATGGCGCCCAAGGACTCTCAAGCCATGCCGATGGACTTTTCCCATGTCACCAGCCGCGCGCAGGCCGAAGCCCTGGTCAAGCGTGGGGAGCTGGTCAGGATACGCTTCTTCCCCAAAAGGTTCGGCGGGCGGGGTGACAGGGAGAACATCGGCTATGTCCCTCCGGGCGCGCTGATGATGATCGACTTTGCCAACGACCGGGTCAGCGGGCTGATCGATCTGAAGGCCATCGATCGCCTGGTGGTGGAGCCCAAATATCGCGGCAAGAGCATCGTTCCGGTGCAGATCGTCTACATCTGCTCAGGCGAGGGCGAAGCCACGATCGACATGACCCTCAATATCTGGTGAGCGCATATATTTGCATCCGCGCACCGGAGCCCCGGCCTGCAGGGCGGCCTGTTTCTGTAGGTGCACCTCGGGCAGGTGCCGGTACGGGGTTGCCGGTGAACGGTCATCGGGTTCGGGGATCATGACTCGAGACAAGGACCGCCCCGCCAATCCGGAAGGCCGGATGGCGCGCGAAATCGACCCAGGCGTGCCTCGAACGCCGGACGAAGATATTGGCGTTCGCTCGACCGATATCGGCAGCTTCCTGCCGGAAGCGACGTATCGCGCTGTGCCCATCGTGTGGTTCGTCAGCGCGCTGATGGTCCAGTTTTTCGCGCTGCCATTCCTGCTGTCGTTGCCCGTAATCGGCGTCGCGTTAGTCGCGCTTTCGATGGTGGTGAGTGTGATGGTCCGCTACTGGACATTCAGGCGCGGCATGTCGCGCGCATCGCGCGCATGGAAGATAGCGACCGATGTCTTTTTGCTGCTGAACTGGGCCTGGTTGTCGGGAATCGCGTTGGTGCGATAGGAGCTGCAGGAGCGAGAACCTCCGTGCGAGGCGCCCCCGTCACCCCACCACGAAATCGCCCTCGTCCTCGCCATCCCAATACGCCACCCGCGTTGCGCGGACGTGGAGCATGACCAGGCCTTCGGTGTCGATGCCCTGTTCGAACCATCGTTCGAGATCCTTGCTCCAGTGCTTGGCGAACTGCGCCTTGTCGCGCACGATGTCGGCGGTGCCCTCGACCGCGATGAAGATGCCCGGCTTGCCGAACAGCGAGGTATTGCCCTGCAGCGACAGGCCTACCTTGGGGTCGCGCTTGATGTCATCGACCATGCGGCAGTCTTCCCAGGTGAAGTAATAGCTGTCGCCGTCGTAATCGACCTCGCGGTTGTTGCTCATCGGCCGCCCGCCGATCGCGCCGCCTTCGGCATGGGTGTTGAGCATCGCGAAATCGATGTCCCGCATGGCCTTGGCGATGTGGGCGAGCTGCTGGGCGGGGGTGGTATCGGGCATAAGAGCGTCTCCTGGCGGGTGTGCCAAGGATGCGCGCGACCCGGCGGAAGGTTCCGCGACGGCTGTCAGCGGACCGGTTTGAACTGCGAGCGGGATCAGGCCAGCTCGATCTGCCGGGGCTCGCTCGCCTGGGCCCGGGGCGCAGTGGTCGGAGCGGTCGATTCGGTTGCCATGGTTGCGGGAATGTCGCTGACGCGCACGCGTACCGCGCGCCGCATCGCCAGCGCCACCAGCGCGATCAGCAGCAGCAGCGGCGGCGCCATCAGCGAGAGCGGATCGCGGCCGACGCCGGCGATCTCGGGCTCCTGCGCAAAGGCGGTGAACAGGCCATAGCCGGTGCCGACCCAGCACAAGGCGAGCAGCGCGAACTGTTCGATCGGGCGGGTGCGTTCGAGCAGCCCGGGCAGGACGAAGGCCAGCCCTACGCCCAGGATGCACAGGTCGTAATCATAATTGTACGGGCTGACGAACAGCGATGCGGCACATGCGCTCGCGGCGAGCAGCTGCGGCGGCAGCTTGCGCCACCAGCCATAGAACAGCAGCGCGATCACTCCCGCGGCGGATGCCCCGTGCACCGCAAACGCCATGTCCGAGGACAGCCCCGCGCTTCGGGCGGTGGCGTAGATCGATGTCATGCGGAACAGCGGGTATTTGCCCTGCGCCAGATAGGCGCTCGATTCGCGCACGCCATCGAGGAACGCCGGCCAGATCGACAGGCCGAAGATGAAAGTCGGCAGCGCCAGCGCGGCGATGACGATGCCGGCGGCGATGAACATCGCCTGCCAGCGGCGCTCGACCAGAGCGAGCAGCGAGATCGCCGCGGCCAGATGCGGCTTGATCACCATCAGCCCCAGGGGAATGCCCGCCCTGGAGCTGCGCTGCTGCAGCGCGAGCAGGAAGGTCCCGATCAGTGCGCCGGTGAGAAAACCGTTCTGTCCGGTCATCACGGTGAGCAGGATCACCGGCAGGATCGCGACGATCACGCCGGGCAGATGGTCGCCCGCAATCCGCTTGAGCACGGTGATGTAGAAGGCCAAAGTCAGCCCCACGAACAGGCCATAGGCCCATCCCAGCGGCAGCGCAGCCAGCGCGGTGACGAACAGGGTGAACGGCGGCGGGTAGGTCCACGGCATGAACACCTTGACCCCGGTGAAGTCCTTTTGCGCGACCTCCATCTTGGCCATGTTATAGCTGTCGTTGGCCCGGCCTTCCTGGCCCAGCTTGCCCGCGACATAAAAGGCGTGGAAATCGACCACCGTCTTGTCGCTGCCCGGCGGAACCGGGGTCTGATAGGATATCGCCGCGAAGGTCAGCAGCATGGCGGCAACGGTCAGCGCGGCCTTGAGCAGTAGACGGCTGGTTGCGATCGGGTGAAGATAGGCCTGGGTCATGGATCGGTCGGACGCGGCGGGCCTCAGGCCGGCGGAGCGGCAGCCACGGCATAGGGCGCGGCGCCCGCAGCCTTGGTGTTGAACACGAAGCGGCGGTCGAGCTGATATTTCACGAAATAGCCGATGCCGAGCCCCAGCAGCGCGCCCGCGACGCGCGCGTCGTGCGTGTGCCAGGTGAACCAGAACAAGGTCTCGGTACCCCAGAAGATCAGCGTCGTGACCACGCCCATCAGCGTGTAGAGCGAGAATTTCTGCGCATGGGCGGCAACACCGCGGCTGTGATCGGCAAAGATCCAGCGCTTGTCGAGCAGGTACTTGACCACCAGCCCGACTCCGGTCCCGGCGGCGAGCGCGAGGTAGTAAACCAGCGCCTGGTCGTCAAAGGCGAGGATCGCCGATTGCGTGCCCAGATTGGCCGTGGTGGCAAGGATGGCGAAGGCGCCATAATGCAGCGCGAGGGTCAGGTTACTCACAGCGCACCCCTTTCAAACGCCAGTGCGTGCGGCTGAACCCCAGGATTTCGCTCGGCAGCTGGCATCGAACACCCCATCTTCGCCCCCGTCGCGACATGCAGACAGGGGGCTTTGGAGCGAGGATAGGATCGGCTGGCTTAGATTTCGTTAACGCAACGCGGATGGCGGGCGATGAAGGCGCAGACTGTGGCCGACAGCCTGATGCCTACAGATAGTATTTGATCTTCACCCGCTGGCTGGTGCCTGCGCCCTGGGCCACGAAGACCACCTGCGAAAAGCGCGGCGGGCCGAAGCTGAAGCTGGGATTGCGCGAGAAGCCGATGCCTTCCTTGGGAATGCCGGCAAAGGTGTCGAGCTTGCTGTTGCCGTTCTCGTCGTGGACGATGGCGAGTGCATACTGGCCTGCGGGCAGGTTGGAGAAGCGCGCGACGCCATCCTTTGCTCGCGCCGTCATCCGGCGCGCCGCAGGATCGTCCTCGCAATCGGGAAAGCTGCGTTCGTTGGCGGTCAGGCAAAGCTGGAGCAGTCCCTTGGACGAGCGCAGATGATCGACGGTGATGTCGATATCGCTTAACGGAGCGGCCCCCGGCAGGACAGACAGCGCGGCGAGGCCGAGCGCCAGAGTCTTGGGCAATGCCACCATATCAACTCCCAGAATGTGCAGAACGCGCGGCGTCGAGCGCCGCATTTGCCTGCCCCTTGTGCGATCCCGTTGCAGGGAACTCCCCCAGCCCCTTGTCCGTACCGCATAGCCTGTCCCAGAAACGGAAATAAAGCCCGTAATTGCAGGTGTAGCGCGCATGGTGGTGCTGATGGTGGCTGGCGGTTATCAGTCCCTTGCCTAACGGCCCGTGAACAAGCCAGCGCGGAAACAGCTCCCAGCCCATATGGTTGGTCACTCCCATCAGCGTCATGATACCCAGCACCAGTCCCAGCATCGCGGCATGGATGGGGATGACGAACACCAGCACGGGGATCACGATTGCCCCGGTGAGCGCCTCGATCGGGTGAAAGCTCATCGCCGCCCAGGCGGTGGGCGGGCGGCTGTCATGGTGCACCGCATGCGCGATGCGGAACCATCTGGGCTGGTGCATCCAGCGATGGGTCCAGTAAAACCAGGTATCGTGCGCAAAAAGATAGGCGATCACCGAAACTGGCAGATACCACAAGGGATAGGCGCTCCAGTCGGTATAGACCTGCGTCCAACCATGGTTCTGCCAGCCCCAGGCGACCACGCCGGTGGGGATGCCATAGATCGCCGCGCTGTACAGCGACCAGCGGATTTCCCGGCCGATCTGCGGCTTCATGCCCTTGTAAAGCCCCGGGCGGACCTTGTCGGTCAGCCACGCAAACATGCCGCTGGTCAGCAGATAGCGCACACCGACAATCAGCGTCATCGCCAGCGCCGACAGCGCGATGTGAGAGGAACCGAGCATCGTCACGCTGTAGCGTGGTTATGCTGCGCTGCAAAGCGGTCCCTGAACCCTTCCCCTGCGCCGCTGGCTGCGCTAGGGCGGGTGGGACATGAAATCTCCGCGCAATCTCTCCAGCAAGACTCTCAAATGCGATGTGGCTATCCTCGGTGGCGGGCTGGCCGGCGGGCTGATCGCGCTCGCGCTGCGCCGCAAGCGGCCCGAGCTCGACGTGCTGCTGATCGAGGAGAGCGCATCGCTGGGCGGCAACCATATCTGGTCGTTCTTCGGACCCGATGTCGCGGACAAGCATCGCTGGCTGGTCGCGCCCCTGGTCTGCCATGGCTGGCGCGGCTACGACGTCAAGTTTCCGGGGCACGAGCGCGCGCTAGAAGAAAGCTATTATTCGATCCTGTCCGACCGGTTCGACGAGTATCTGCGCGAAACGCTGCCCGCGCATCACATCGTCACCGGCACCCGCGCGCTGGCGGCCAGCCAGACCAATGTCGTGCTGGAAAACGGCGCACGGATCGAGGCCGGCGGCGTGATCGATGCGCGCGGCGGCGGCAATGTCCGCCATCTGCGCTGCGGCTGGCAGAAGTTCATGGGGCAGATGCTGCACCTTAGCGAACCCCACGGCCTCACCCGCCCGATCGTGATGGACGCGACGGTCGAGCAGATGGACGGCTATCGCTTCGTCTATTGCCTGCCGATCAGCCCGATGGAGATCTTCGTCGAAGACACCTATTATAGCGACACTTCGGACCTCGACACACAGGCGCTGTCGGCGCGGATCAGCGCCTATGCCGATGCCAAGGGCTGGCAGATCGAACGCGTCAGCCGCACCGAGACCGGCGCACTGCCGGTGGTCTATGGCGGCGATTTCGGCGGATACTGGCAATCGACCGGCGGCGATGTCGCCAAGGCCGGCACGCGCGCGGCGCTGTTCCACGGCCTCACCGGCTATTCGCTGCCCGATGCGGTGCGGCTTGCTGCGCACATCGCCGAGATGCCCGACCTGTCGGGAGCGGCTCTGGCCGAAATGAGCCGCAAGACCAGCCTCGACCATTGGCAGGCAGACGGCTTCTATCGGATGCTCACCAAGATGCTGTTCAAGGCGGCGGGCCCGGATGAGCGGTATCGCGTGCTCGAACGCTTCTACACCCTGCCCGATGCGCTGATCGCGCGGTTCTATTCGGGCAAGTCGACGCTGTTCGACAAGGTCCGCGTGCTGGCGGGGCGCCCGCCGATGCCGATCTGGCGCGCGATCCGGGGACTGTTCAGCTAACGCGAGCGGTCTGCCAGCCTTGCAAGCAGCTTGGTGTTGTAAGCCGTGGACTTGAGCCGACGACAATCCTTTAGGAACTCGGTATTTCCCGCCCGCGCAAACGCCTCAGCCTCTTTTTCCGACTTCGAATGGTCTAGCAGGAAGCTGCGAATTCTGGAGACCAGGCTGTCGGACGGAAGCCTTTTGTCCGTGATGGAAAGCGGAGAAAATTCCTTTGGATACACGTTGTGCTTCCACAGGAAATCGCCCTCCGCGATGTCGTGTTGAAGAATTTCCAGGTTCATGTGCTTGCCGCGCGCGACGATCACGCCAGTATCGTAATCGATCCGATATTCGTCCCGCATCTTCCGGATGAAAATCCAGCAAAACGGCGTCATGGTCGCAAACGGACCAGCAATGATGTGCTCTGCGTCCAACTCGAAGTAAGTCAGACCGACGTCAACTCCGGCAATCGCCTGACAAATTGATTTGCGATCTGATCTGGCTGACAGAGGCTTTCTCCTTGCGGCGGGGTAGATGAGGCGCGGAGCCTATCACCCTCGGCGCATGGCAGCCATGGGGTCGTTGCGTGGACAACAGCTTATTTCGCAACAGCGCGGCGAACGAACGGGCGGCTTGTCCGCGCGGCTCCTAAACCGGCCTCTGCGCGGCTAGCCGATCGTCCCGATGACATCGCCGATCTTGTAGGCTTCGCCTTCCTCGCCGGTCACGCGCAGCACGCCCGATTCCTGCGCCTCGATCTCGGTGGTGCTCTTGTCGGTCTCGACGGTGTAGAGCACGTCGCCCTTTTCCACCGTCTCGCCGTCACCGAACATCCATTCGACCAGAGTGACTTCGGTGACGCTCATGCCCAATTTGGGGATGCGGATCTCGGCCGGCATCAGCGTTTCCATTCCATGGTCGTGCGGATTGCGCCTGCAATCTCGTCCTTGTTGGGGATCCAGGCCTGCTCAAGCACGCTCGCCATCGGCACCGCGGAGAACGCGCCGCCGATGCGTTGCACCGGAGCCTTCAGCTCGTTGAACAGCGCCTCATGCAGCCGCGAGGCGATTTCCGCGCCGGTGCCATAGGCGCGCACCGCCTCGTGCAGCACGACCGCGCGGCCGGTCTTGCGCACCGATGCGGTGACGGTCGCCTCGTCATAGGGCGCGATGGTGCGCAGATCGATAACCTCGACCGACAAGCCCTCTCCGGCCAGCGTCTCAGCCACTTCCAGCGCATCGAGCACGGTGCGGCCATAGGTGATCAGCGTGACATCGCTGCCCTCGCGCGCGATCGCCGCCTTGCCCAAAGGCACGCGGTAGTCGGTGCCGGGGTCGTCGGACTTGAGGCCGTAGCACAGGATGTTCTCGATGAAGATCACCGGATCGTTGCATTCAATGGCGCTGCGCATGAGCCCCTTGGCGTCTGCGGCGTTCGAGGGCGTCACGATCTTGAGCCCCGGCACATGCGCAAACCACGCCTCCAGCATATCCGAATGCTGGCCGCCAAAGCCGACGCCCACGCCGGTAGTGGTGCGGATGACCATCGGCACATTTGTCTGCCCACCCGACATGAATCGCAGCTTGGCCGCGTGATTGACGATCTGGTCCATCGCCACGGTGACGAAGTTCATCAGCATGATTTCGGCGATCGGGCGCATCCCCGCCAATGCCGCGCCGACGCACGCCCCCATGATCGCCTGTTCCGAAATCGGCGTCGCGCGGATGCGGTGGTCGCCATATTTCTCGCTGAGCCCGGACGAGACCTTGAACACGCCGCCGCCCTGCTTGGCACCGACATCCTCGCCCAGCAGGATGACGCCCTCATCCGTGGCCATCGCCTCGTCGATCGCGGCGTTCAGGCCTTGCACGACGGTGATCTGCTTCACCTTCGCCTTCTTCTCCGCCTTGGCGTCCAGCGTGGCTGCATCGCTCATGCCGCGATCTCCTCTTCGAATACATCCTTGCGGATTTCGTCGGCGTCCGGATAGGCGCTGGCGAACGCGAACTCGACCGCCGCTTCCAGCTCCGCCTCAAGGCCGGCGACGATCGCGTCGAGCTCGGTTTGCTGGAACTGATGCTCGAGCATCAGCGCGTTCAACTTGGGCAGCGGGTCTTCAGCCTTCATCTCCTCGATATGCTCGGGCGGCATGTACGAGAAGTCGGCGCCGAAGAAGTGCCCCATCATCCGGTAGCACATCGCCTCGATCAGCGTCGGCCCTTCGCCTGCCCGCGCCCGGTCCACGGCCTCCTTGGCGACCTGATACATCGCGACCGCGTCGTTGCCGTCGACCTTCACGCCCTTCATCCCGTACGCGGCGGCGCGGGTGACGATCGAGTCCACCTTGGTGTGATCGGCAAATGCGGTGTGCTCGCCATAGCGGTTGTTCTGGCACAGGAAGATCACCGGCAGCTTGTAGAGCTGCGCCATGTTCATCGCCTCGTGGAACGCGCCGATATTGGTCGCGCCATCGCCGAAGCAGGTGACGGTAACCTTGCCGTCCTTGCGGTTCTGGCTGGAGAGCGCGAGGCCGTTGGCGATCGGCAGGCCCGATCCGACCACGCCTGTCGTGACCATCACGCCGGTGGCCGGATGAGTGATGTGCATCGACCCGCCCTTGCCCTTGCAGGTGCCGGTGACGCGGCCAGCAATCTCGGCGATCAGCAAGTCGAGCGGGACCCCCTTGGCGATCTGATCATGCTGGCCGCGATAGGTGGTGACGAGATAGTCGTCCTGGTTGAGCGCCGCCATCATCGCCGACGTCACCAGCTCCTGACCGCGCATCGTGTAATAGATGGTGGCAAGCTTGCCGCTCATCAGCAGCGAACGCATCTTCTCGTCGAAGCGCGCGACCTTCATCGTGCGGGTGTAGATATCGAGCAGTTTTTCTCGGTCGATGGTCATTACGCCACCCCCTTCTTGGCGTCGAGGCTGGCGGTGGCGCTGGGGCGCGCGGCGACCCTCTCCGACCAGGCCTTGAGGTTGGCGAGATCATCGGGCGTCGGCTGTCCGACCATCTTGCCAAACTCGGTGAGGCAATAGAGCAGGATATCCGCAAGCGTGAACCGGTCGCCCGCCAGCCAGGTCTTGTTGCTGAGCAGCGCGTCGAACGCGGCGAGCCCATCGCGCGCGCAGGCTTTCAGGCCATCGGCGGCCTCGGGCAGGCAGCGCAACCGGTTCTGGAACATCGGCAAGCCCTCCGAGCCGCGGAACGCAGTGGTCATCGGGGCTACGACATCATAATCGAGCCTGCGCACCAACATGTTGGTCACCGCGCGCTCTTCTGCGGTGGCGCCGATCAGCGGCGGGGTGGGGAATTTCTCCTCGATGTATGCGCAGATCGCGGTGCTTTCCGACAGATGGCTGCCATCGTCCATCTCCAGCAAAGGCAGCTGGCCGAACGGATTGAGCGCGGTGAACGCGGGCTGGCGGTTTTCGCCGGTCATGATGTCGACGAACGCACGGTCGATGGTCGCGCCCTTCTCTTCGAGGAACATCAGGACGACGCGCGGATTGGGGCCGATCGACTGGTAGAGTTTCATCTGCAAAGGCTCCGGATCAGAACTGGACGCGCTGGGTGAAGCCGCCATCGATGACGACATTCGCCCCGGTCATGTACGGGCATGCCGGGCTGGCGACGAAGACAATGGCCTTGGCCACCTCTTCAGGCTCGCCGAAGCGACCCATCGGCATCTTGGCCAATGTGGCCTCGTACAACGCGGGGACGACGCCCTTGATCATTTCCCAGTTGCCGCCGGGATATTCGACCGCGCCCGGGGTGATGCAGTTGACGCGAACGCCCTGCCCGGCCAGCGCCTGCGAGAGCTGCGAGCCATAAGTGATCAGCGCGGCCTTCAGCGCATTGAAGGCCTGGGGCGCGATGAAGGTTTCCAGCGCGGCGGTGGACGACATGAAGATGACCGATCCGCAATCCGATTCGGTGAGCGCGGGGGTCAGCACCTCCATGCCATGCACCGCGTTCATGATGTCCATGTCGAGGCAGCGCTGCCAATCTCCGGTCGCGCCCTGGCCCGAGGCACTGGCAGTGTGAACGAAGATATCGCAGCCACCCAGGGTTTCCAGACAGCCGTTCAGCCAGGCCTTGTAGCCTTCCGGATCGCCGGTGATGTCGATCGCGGTGCCGTGCACCTTGCCCGGGCCGCAGCCATCGATCTCCTTGACCGCAGCCTCGACCTTGGCCGGATCGCGCGAGAGGAAAGCGACATCGGCGCCTTCGCGCGCGAAGTGCCTGAGCGCAGCGAGGCCCAGCCCGTGCGCGCCGCCATTCATGATGACCTTCTTGCCTGCCAGACCCAGATCCATAACCGCTCTCCTGCTGCCTATCGCGCGTGATTTTATGGCCGCCACGCTAACGGAATCACCTTTCCCCCGTAACCAGCAAAAGTGACAGCAGACGCCGCGGGCAAAGCCGTTTCTCGCGAGGCCGACCGGGATCGAAAGCGGTCCCTGCCCGTATCTGCGCAATGCTGGACATGGTTACCGCGAGCCCATAACAGGGGGCAAAAGGGCCAATGGAGAAGGATCACATTTCATGACCTGGGTCATTCGTCTGCTCGTCGCCGCGATTTCGGCGCTGTTCCTTATCATCGGCGTGCGCGCGATGCTGGATCCACAGAGCATCATCACCCAGTTCGAGCTTGGCCGCCAGGGTGTGACCGGCACCAGCGCGATCCGCGCCGACATGGGCGGCTTCTTCGTCGGAACCGCGCTCGCCGCGCTGATCGGACTGTTTCCGGGCAAGCGGCAATGGCTGTTGGGCGCCGCCGGCATGGTCGCGCTGGCGTTCACCGGACGTGCGATCGGACTGCTCAGCGACGGGCTGACCGCCAACATCGCGCAATCGATGATTATCGAGGCGATCACGATCGCGCTGCTGGTCGCGGCCTTCGGCATTCTCAACCCGCGCCGCCGCGAAGCGCTGGCCGCAGAAAGGGCGGCAGAAGCCGAAACCCAGCGGCTCGCCACCGAGCAGGAACGCCTGGCTGCCGAGCAGAACGACATGATGGCGCAAAACGATGACCAGCAGCAAAGGGACCGTGACTTGGCCCAGCCGATTGTCTAGGGCAGTATCCATTCGATTCTGTCGCCGTTCGGGGGTTTTGCGATCTTGTCTTCGACCCGCTTCCAGCAGCCCCCGGCCCGGACTGCCTGACCCATGGCACTTGATGGCCTGATCGTCACCTGTCCGCTGTCCGCCGATGCCGCGCTGCACTGGTGGCGTGCCGAAGACGGCCATATTGTCGCGCGCGGACAGGATTTCAGCCCGCCTTCTGCTGCTCCAGGAACCGACCGGGGCCTTACGGTGGCGCTGATCCCGGCCGCCGACACCGTGATCCGCATCCTCGACATGGGCGAGATGAGCGCCGCGCAAGCCGAGGCCGCCGCGCGCTACCGCGCTGCTGACCTGTCGATAGGCGGCGACCTGTTCGTCGGTGTCCGCGCGTTGGGCAACGGCGGCGGCGGCATGCAGGTGCTGTGCGCGACCATCTCGCGCGCGCGTCTGGCCGATCATCTCGCCGAACTCGCGCTGCGCGGGCTCGACCCCGATGTGCTGGTGCCTGTCGGGCTGCTGCTGCCTGCGACCGACGCGCCCGTCAGCGCCGTGTTTGGCGATCTCGGCGCGGAACGGCTCGGCGATGTCGTGCTCCCCCCGGATGACGCACTGGGTGCATTGCTTCTGGGTGAAACACCCGCGCTGGCGCTCGACCAGGATGCGCGCGATGCCGCGATGCTGGCCGCGCTTGCCGATCCGCCGCTGAACCTGCGCCAGGGCGACTTTGCCCGCCGCACGCCGATGTTCGCGCTCGGTCCCGGCCAGGGCCGCACCCTGGCATGGCTGCTGGGCGCGCTGCTGCTGGTCAGCCTCGCCATCCCGCTGATCGAGATCGGCAAGAACTATCTGGGCGCGGACCTTGCCGAGCGCCGTGCGCTCGCCAGCGCGCAGCGGCTGGTGCCCGGCGCCACCGACGTTGCGCAGGCCGAACAGCAGCTCGACGGCAAGCTCGCCGCGCGCGGCGCGGGCAACGCCATCGCCACCGTCCCGCTCGCCGGGTTGCTCTCTGCAATGCAGCCTGTAGCCGGCGTCACGATCCGTCAGGCCGATTACCGCCCCGGCGGCGTGATCGGCGCGATGATCGCCGCGCCTCGCGTCGAAGACCTCAATGCCGTGCTGATCGCGCTGCAGAACAACGGCTATACCGTCACCGCCGCCAACCGCAGCGATGCGACCGGGCAGGCCGTGGCCGACATCACGGTGCTGGCACCATGACCGAGGCAGCGAAAAACTGGTTCATCGCGCTGTCGCGGCGCGAGCAGATCATGGTGGGCCTCGCCGCGGTGCTGGCGCTCGCCGTCATCGGCTTTTACGGCATCTATCGGCCGCTGTATGAGGTTGCGACCGATGCCCGGCGCAGCTTCTACGAGGCGACGATGCAGGCCGGGCGCATCGAGGCGAAGACACAGGCGCTCTCCATGCCCGCCGACACACGCCCCGCAGAGGCGATTGCCGCACTCAACCTGCTGCTCGCCAGCGAAGCGGCGGAACGCGGATTCACGCTCGATGCCAACACCGCGCAAGGGTCTGACCGCGCCGAGATCGCGATCGGATCAGCCCGCTCGACCGCGTTCCTCGGCTGGCTCGCCGATCTGGAGCGGCGCGGCGTTGTGCCTGAAACGCTGATCATCCGGCGGATGGACAACGGCACCGTCTCGGTCTCGGCGCGGCTGGCCAAGGTTGGCGGATGACCTGCGCATGACGGGGTTCACAGTGAAACGCGCAGGCCTGATCGCACTGGTGCTGCTGGCGGCGCTGCTGGTGCTGCTGCCGCTCAGGATCGCGTTCGACATGAGCGGGCTGGGCAGCAGGGGCGTCAGCGCGCGCAGCGTCGAGGGCACCATATGGTCGGGAACCGTGCGCGATCTGCGAATCGGACGGCTGAGCCTGGGCGACATGGATGCATCGCTTTCCCCCCTGGCGCTGCTTGGCGGCGAGACGGTGCTGGCGATGGCGCGCGCGGGTGACACGCCGGGCCAGCCGCCGCTCGCCTTCGACCTGGCACGCAGCGGCGACAGCATCGCGATGCGTAACGCCAGCGGCGATATCGCCACGGCTGATCTGTTCGCCCCGCTGCCGCTGCGCAGCGTGACGCTGGATGGCGCGAACATCGCCTTTGCCGGGCGGACGTGCAGCGCGGCATCGGGTGCTGTTCGGGTCAATATCGAACAGAGCCTGTTCGGCATCTCGCTGCAGCGCGGGCTCAGCGGCACGCTGCGCTGCGACGGCGGCGATCTGCTGATCCCGCTCAAAGGCCAGTCGGGGCTCGAACAGATGGACATCCGCATCACCGGCCAGGGCCGCTACACCGCCGATTTCAAGCTCGGAGGCCTCGCCGGCGGTGCAGGCGCAGCGCTCTCGGTCCTCGGTTTCCGCCAGCAAGGCGATGCGATGGCGATCAGGATCAACGGACGGTTTTGATCGTGGCACTGGCTCAGGGACGGTGCTGCGCGCGCTTCTCTCCCCTCCCGCCTGCGGGAGGGGTGCCCGCAGGGCGGGGTGGGCGCGAGGCGCAGCCGAGCCAGTCACCTACGTCTTTCATGCCCACCCCGGTCCGGCTGTGCCGGACCTGCCCCTCCCGCAAGCGGGAGTGGAGAGGGCTGAGCATCATCCGCAGACCATATAGCAGGAGCAGGCCATGACCCTTTCCCCCAATACCCCGGTGCTGATCGGCGTCGGCCAGACGGTGGATCACTGGGACGGCAGCGATCCCGCCGCCGCGCCCAGTCCGCAAGGCCTGATGCAGCGCGCGTGCGAAGCGGCGCTGGCCGATAGCGGTGCCTCCGACGCGGTCCGCGCGGCGATCGATGTCGTCGCGGTGGTTCGCCATTTCGCCGACAGCGCGCCCGGCATGGTGCCCGAAGGCACCGGCGGTTGCGACAAGCCGCCGCTGGGCCTCGCTCACCGGCTAGGCATCACCCCTGCGCGCGCGATCTATTCTATCGTCGGCGGGCAGACTCCGCAGTCTTTGGTCAACGAGTTTGCCGCCGCGATCCATGCGGGCGAGGCGCGCTGTGTGCTGCTGTCGGGCTCCGAAGCGATTGCCGCCGCCAAGACCGCCGCGCGTGCGGGCGTGGCGATCGACTGGAACGAAAGCATCGCGGGTGAGATCGAGGATCGCGGGCTTGGCCCCATGCTGCTTGACCGGCACGAGCTGAAGAACGGCGTCGGCGCGCCGATCCTCACCTACCCGCTGTTCGAGCATGCGCTGCGCTCCCGGCTCGGCCGTAGCCGCGCCGAGCATGTCGCAGCGATGTCGTCCTTGTGGGCTGGCTTCAGCGAGATCGCCGCGGCCAACCCCTATGCGCAGTTTCCCAAAACGATGAGCGCGCAGTATCTGGCGACGCCATCGGACAGCAACTACCCGGTCGCCGACCCCTATCTCAAATGGCATGTCGCGCAGGATGCGGTGAACCAGGGCGCGGCGCTGATCCTGACCAGCGTCGGCCAGGCCGAGGCGATGGGTGTACCGCGCGACCAGTGGGTCTTCCTGCACGGCAGCGGCGAGGCGATGGACAAGCCCGTCAGCCTGCGCCCCGATCTGTCGCGGTCGCGCGCAATCGAAGTGGCGCTGACAGGGGCGCTCGACAGTGCGGGCAAGACCGCGAGCGATATCGCGCATTACGATATCTACAGCTGCTTCCCCGTCGCGGTGCTGCTGGCGGCAGAGGCGCTTGGGCTCGATCCTGCCAACACCGCGCTGACGCTGACCGGTGGGCTGCCGTTTGCAGGCGGTGCGGGTAACAATTATTCGATGCACGGCATCGCCGCGATGGCGCAGACGCTGCGCTCCGACCCCGGCAGCTTCGGGCTGGTGCTGGCCAATGGCGGGTTCCTCTCCAAGGAAGCGGTGGGCATCTACAGCACCACAGCGCCCGAGAGCTGGGCACCGGTCGATCACGCGCCGATGCAGGCCGAAATCGATTCCAAGCCCGCCCCCACAAGGCTGGAGGAGGACGCGACCGGCACGATCGAAAGCTACACCGTGGGCTATGCCAAGGGCCGACCTGCGCGTGCGGTGGTGGTCGCGCGCACCCCGCAGGGCCGGGTGATCGCCCGCCCTGCCGACGCCGACAAGGACGCGGCCTTCGCCGCGCTGACCGATCCCGAGCGCGATCCCATCGGGCGCACGGTGCACATCACGCATGCCGATGGCGTCAACGGCTTTACGGTCGCCCCGTGAGCCGACCGCAGCGCCCCGTTCGTTCCGATTATGCCGCGTTCACCACGATCAGCACCCGCTGGTCGGACAACGACATCTACGGGCACGTCAACAATTCGGTCTATTATTTCTGGTTCGACACCGCGGTGAACGAATATCTGATCCGTGCAGGTGCGCTCGATATCCATGCCGGAGACACCATCGGTCTGGTGGTCGAAACCGGATGCGCGTATTTCGCGCCGACCGCGTTCCCGGACATCATCCATGCGGGCGTCCGGGTCGATCATGTCGGCACCAGCTCGGTGCGCTATGGGGTGGGGCTGTTCGCCAACGACGACGCAGATGCTGCCGCCGCGGGACATTTCACCCATGTCTATGTCGGGCGCGAAAGCCGCCGCCCGGTGCCCCTGCCCTACGGTCTGCGGACGGCGCTGGAGGCCATCCGCAGATAGACGTCAGTGGCTGGTGTTAGCCGACGAACGCGCGCTCGAGCACATAGGTGCCGGGGTGCGAATGCGCTCCCTCGATAAAGCCCATGCTTTCGAGCAGCGCGCCGGTTTCCTTGATCATCGCCATGCTGCCGCACAGCATGACACGGTCGGTCTCGGGGTTCAGCGGATAATCACCCGTCTCGATCCTGGTGGTGATCCGGCGGCTTTCTCCGGTCCAGGTCGGGCACTTGGTCACAGCGCTGTCATAGATCAGCCGCGTCACAGCCTCTTCGCCAACCAGCGGGTCGTGCTCCATCCGCCCTTCCAGCTCCCGGCGATAGGCCAGATCCTGGATCTCGCGCACGGTGTGCTGAACCGTGATCTGCTCGAACCGCTCGTAGACCTCGGGATCGCGGATGATCGACATCCACGGCGCAAGACCGGTTCCGGTGCCGATCAGGTGTAGCCGCTTGCCGGGGAGCAGCGCATCGAGCGTCAGCGTTCCGGTGGGCTTGGCGCCCAGCAGGATCTCGTCGCCGGGCTTGATCTTGTAGAGGTGGCTGGTCAGCGGACCATCGGGCACGATGATGCTCAGGAATTCGAGCGTCTCGTCCCACACCGGCGAGACGATCGAATAAGCGCGCAGCAGCGGCTTGCCGTTGATCATCAGCCCCAGCATCACGAACTGCCCGCTCACGAAGCGGAACGACGGGGGTCGCGCCACGGTGAAGGAGAACAGCCCGGTATTCCACTGGCGCGTCGTCAGAACCTCGACATTCGTAAAAGCCATTTTCGTCCAATCAATCAATCTGATCTGCCCGTTAGCAGCAATGGCCGCCAAGGGAGAGGAAGCATAATTTTGCACCGCCCAACGCCAGCTTGCGGCGCGACGGCATCCAACCCGGGGCTGGTTCTTGGCCAGAAGGAGGATCCTACCGGCTGGCGAAACTGGCGCGCCCTACAGGAATCGAACCTGTGGCCTCAAGATTAGAAGTCTCGCGCTCTATCCAGCTGAGCTAAGGGCGCGCGCCTTTTGACATCGCATTGGATGTCGGGGGCGCAATAGCGGGCTTTGCATGGGGCTGTAAACCGCGATATGGCAGGGAGCCATGCATCCTGACAGCACCAGCCCTGCCGCTTCAGCCCTGCCTACCGGCAGCGGCTTCGACCCCGCCACGCACCGGTTCCGCTATTATGACTTCGTGATGGCGGCGTTCGTTACGGTGCTGCTGCTGTCGAACGTCATCGGCGCGGCCAAACCAACCTTCATCACGCTGGGCGGCGAACAATGGGTCTATGGCGCAGGGATCCTGTTCTTCCCGCTGGGCTATGTGATCGGCGACGTGCTGACCGAGATCTATGGTTATGCCCGCGCGCGCCGCGTGATCTGGGCAGGCTTTGGCGCGTTGCTGTTCATGGCCTTCATGAGCTGGGTTGTCGTGAGCCTGCCGCCGGCGGATGGCTGGGATGGCCAGGCGGCGTATGAATCGGTGTTCGGACAGGTCCCGCGCATCGTGCTCGCCTCGATCGTCGCCTTCTGGGCGGGCGAATTCGTCAACAGCTATGTCATGGCGCGGATGAAGGTGTGGACTGCGGGGAAGATGCTGTGGACCCGCACCATCGGATCGACGGTGGTGGGCCAGGGCGTCGACAGCCTGATCTTCTATCCGCTCGCCTTTTACGGGGAATGGGAAACATCGCAGGTGGTCACCGTGATGATCACCAACTGGCTGCTCAAGGTCAGCTGGGAAGCGGCGCTGACCCCGGTGACCTATGTGGTCGTCGGCTGGCTGAAACGGCGCGAAGGCGTGGAGGTTTTCGATACCGCCACCGATTTCACGCCGTTCAGCACCCGCGTGTGATCCTGCATAGGCTGAGGTCCTTTTACCGGTCGGAAGCGATCAGCCCGATCACCAGATAGATCAGCACCGGAGCGCCGACGCCGAACAGGGCGGCCAGCACGAAGGCGATGCGGATGATGTTGGCATCCCAGTCGAAATAATTGGCGATGCCCGAGCACACGCCCATCAGCTTGCCGTTGGACTTGTCGAGATGGAACGAGCGGTTCTTCATGATGGCTTTCCCTTAAGAGCGGAATGAGTGGAGGCGGTGGCCGATCAGACGATCATCGCCGACACGGTGCCAATTTCTGCCGGACCTACGCTCAGGCCGATGAAAAGTGCCGAGGTGGCAAAAGCGCAGATGGCGGCGAGCAGGTTGCTGTTGAGGTTCGAGAGCGAAAACATGGAGTGGTTCCTTTCTGATGAGTGGGTCCCTCTGGGCTGTCCGTCGGGAGATGCCAGAAGCTTTGCACGGGCCGTGCCAAACTGAAAAACCATTGAAATTCAGTTCCTTATACGCGGCGTGACAATTCTTGCCGCAGGCTGAATGCGAAGGTTTGGGAATATTCACGAAAATTTGGCAAGCGGCCTTGCGGATCAGCATGCGGGCATGCGATTTTGCGCGCGATAGCCCGGACAAGCCGCTATAGCCTTGCCCACATGGCGCTCTCCAACCTGTCCCTCAGCCAGTTTCGCAACCACGAGGCCAGCCGCATCGCGGCGGGCGCGCGGTTCAACGTGATCTGGGGCGACAATGGCGCCGGTAAGACCAACATCCTCGAAGCCATATCGCTGCTCGCCCCCGGTCGCGGAATGCGCCGCGCCAGTATCGACCAGATGGCGCGGCAGCAGGGGCCGGGAGGCTTTGCCATCTCGGCCGACCTTGCAGGCGAAGAGGTCAGGATCGGCACCGGGACCAACGCGGATGCCCCCTCGCGGCGGCTGGTGCGGGTGAACGGTGCGGCGGCGGCGGCGACAAGCCTTGCCGACTGGCTGGCAGTTGTGTGGCTGACCCCGGCGATGGACCGGTTGTTCCTGGAAGGCGCAGGCGGCAGGCGGCGGTTTCTCGACCGGCTGGTGCTGGCCCTGCACCCCGCGCACGCCCGCCACGCCGCGCGCTACGAGGCTGCCATGCGCGAGCGCAACCGGCTGCTGGGCGAAACCCGTGCGATCGATCCGGGCTGGATCGATGCGCTCGAAGCGCGGATGGCCGAGCATGGCGGCGCGATGGCCGAGGCGCGCGCCGATACGCTTCAAGCGCTCGAGGTGCAGATCGATGCGCTCGCCGATGGCCCGTTCGCGCAACCGACGCTGGCGCTGGAACGCAAAGGCCCTGTGGAAGCCGGCGCGCTTGCTGCTGCACTGCGATCGGGCCGCGCGCGCGACCGTGCCGCTGGACGCGCTCTGGCCGGGCCGCACCGGGACGACCTGATCGTCACCATGCGGCAGAAGGCCCAGCCAGCGGCTTTGTGCTCCACCGGCGAACAGAAGGCGATGCTGATCGCAATCATCCTCGCGCATGCCGATCTGGTCGCCGAGCGCCGCGGCAGCCGCCTGATCCTGCTGCTCGACGAAATCGCCGCGCATTTGGACCCCGCACGCAGAGCGGCGCTGTACGAGCAGCTTGCCGACCGATCGGGCCAGGTGTGGATGACCGGCACCGATGCCGCGCTGTTCGAAGCCGTGCCGCTGGCAGGCCGCGCCGACTGGAGCGTCAGCGGCGGGGTGGTGAGTGGTGTTGGAGCGGGAGGGTCCTAAGTCGTACCTCAAAACGCCCCCGCCTTATCGATCGCGCCTTACCACCCCCGCTCAGCCTGAGCCTGTCGAAGGCCCCGCACCCAGCGCCCGCGACTCCCTCGAACATCATTCCGGCGAACGCCCGAACCCAGAACGAAAGCACCTCCATCCGACGCCTGGGACTCCGGCTTTCGCCGGAGAACGGCAATTCGATCTGGCCAAAGACATCGCTGGGCCTTCGACAGGCTCAGGCTCAGCGAAAGGTGTTCAATTGCATGAGATCACTTCCTAGGCTTTGCAGCCTCTGCATTACCCGCTAATCTTGGAGAATGATCAAATACTGGCGACCATCGCTTGGCGTGTTGGCTATAGTGTTAGGATTATCGCTCCGTGACCATGCTCATTCGCTGGAAGCGCAGAAATGGGTATTAAACAACATTCGCAGGGCGGCAAATCCAGATGGCCCGCCTGCTTGCGCTTTCGACTGCACATACCGGCTGACAGGCGATGCACAGGTGCTTGGTTGGGTCTCGGTGGGCCTAATCGTGGCAGGAGTGCTCATGCTGATGTGGTCTTCCGGCAGACAAAAATCGACCGATTGAGCATCTTACCCCGTCAGTGAATCGTCCCGATGCTCTGGTCAATCGTCATGATCACCAGCAGCCGTTCGATCTGGCGCCAGTGGCAGAAGTGGATGTGGTTGCCGCGCGCGCGGGCGGCTTCGGCGCGGTCCGAGGCTTCGAGGCCGGCGGTCTCGCCGAAGCGCGAGAGCAGCATGCAGGCGTCGTCATAGGCTTCGCGGGTTCCGATATAAGGCAGGTTCATAACCGCTTGTGTGTCCCCATTCATTGCCGCCTCCCCTGCTGGCTGCGGTTCGAACAGCGATAACGCCTGGGCGTGCAAGAAGGCTCAACCGGGTTGGTAAATGGCTCGTTAGCATTTCGAGCGACCGCCTGGCGCCACTTCGCGTTGGCAAATCGCGGCCAGCCGTGGCAAGGGCTGGACCATGCAGAACGATACTCGCAAAACCGCTGTCCGCGGTGAAGACCGCCCCCCCGTTCGCGGCGGCGGCGTTTTCATGGCCTTGGGCACACTCGCCGGCACAATCATCGGCGGACTGATGGGCCAGCCCTCGATCGGCTTTCTGGCCGGCCTGGGCGGCGGCTTCGCGCTGCACGGCGCGCTGTGGTACATGGACAGCCGCAAACGCTGAAGGCTGCCTCGCGCTGCCCCCCTTCGTCATTCCCGCGCACGCGGGAATCCCGCTTTTCAGGACATTCGCGCAAAAGCGGCACCCCCGCCTTCGCGGGGGTGACGATCAAAAAGTGATCAAGCGAGGCTGATAAAGCTGTCGATCACCCGCTTGCGACCCGAAGTCTCGAAATCGATCTCCAGCTTGTTGCCCTCCTTCTCCGCCACCAGCCCGTAACCGAATTTCTGGTGGAAGACGCGAGTGCCGATATCGACATCGCTGCGCCCGGCATTGCCCAGGCTGATCGCGCTGGTACGGGCTTCGGCGACACGCTGCGGCGTCGCGTTGAACCCGCCGGGGACCTGCGCCGCACGCTGCCAGCCGGGCCCGCGCCGCGCCGCGCGTTCGGGGTCGCGCGCCAGGTGCGCGAACGGATCGTCGCGCTCTGACAGCCCTGCCCGCCACAGGGACGCCCCGCCGGTCATCGAGCTTTCTTCCTCGATATGCTCTGCCGGCAATTCGCCGATGAAGCGCGAGGGGATCGAACTGGTCCACTGGCCATAGATCCGCCGGTTGGCGGCGTGCATGATCGTGCAGGTGCTGCGCGCGCGCGTAATCGCGACATAAGCCAGGCGGCGTTCTTCCTCGAGGCTGGCAAGCCCGCCCTCGTCGAGCGAGCGCTGCGAGGGGAACACCCCCTCCTCCCAGCCGGCGAGGAAGACGTGCTCGAATTCGAGCCCCTTGGCGCCGTGGATGGTCATCATCGTGACCTTGGCCTCGTCGGCCGATGCCTCGTTGTCCATCACCAAGCTGACATGCTCGAGGAAATCGCCGAGGCTCTCATACTCTTCCATCGCGCGGGCAAGTTCGGAGAGGTTCTCGAGCCGCCCCGATGCCTCGACCGACTTTTCGGCCTGCAGCACCTGGGTATAGCCCGATTCGTCCATGATCTGCCGGACGAGGTCCGCAGGGTTCATCGTGGTGAGCATCTCGCGCCAGCGCGCGATGCCACGCATCAGCCCCGCCAGCGCCGTGCGGGCACGCGCGGGCAGTTCGTCGCTGTCGAGGATCTGGAATGCGGCAGCGCTGAGCGGCAGCCCGGTGGCGCGCGCGACGCGGTGCACCTTCTCGACCGCCTTGTCGCCCAGGCCGCGCTTGGGCGTGTTGACGATCCGCTCGAACGCCAGATCGTCCGCAGGCTGGTTGACGACGCGCAGGTAAGCCAGCGCATCGCGGATTTCGGCTCGCTCATAGAAGCGGAAGCCCCCGACGATGCGGTAGGGCATCCCGATGGCGATGAACCGGTCCTCGAACTCGCGGGTCTGGAACGAGGCGCGCACCAGGATCGCGGTCTTGTCGAGGCTGGTGCCCTCGCGCGTGATCCGTTCGAGCTCCTCGCCGGTCCGCCGTGCCTCTTCGGGCCCGTCCCAGACGCCCAGCACGCGGACCTTCTGCCCGGCGTCGACCTCGGTCCACAAAGTCTTGCCGAGCCGGTCGCTGTTCGACGCGATCAGGCCGGATGCGGCGCCCAGAATGTGCGGGGTGGAGCGGTAATTCTGCTCGAGCCGGATGATCCGCGCGCCGGGAAAATCCTTCTCGAACCGCAGGATGTTCGCGACCTCCGCGCCGCGCCACGAATAGATCGACTGGTCGTCATCGCCGACGCAGCAGATATTCTTGCGCGCCTGTGCGAGCAGCCGGAGCCACAGATACTGGCTGGAATTGGTGTCCTGATATTCGTCGACCAGGATGTACTTGAACCGCTGCTGATACTGCTCGAGCACCGCGCGGTCGGTCTTGAGCAATGTCAGCATGTGCAGCAGCAAATCGCCGAAATCGCAGGCATTGAGCGCCTTCAGCCGGTCCTGATAGGCGGTGTACAGCTCCTGCCCCCGCCCGTTGGCGTAAAGCTCGCTTTCGGCGGCGTCGAGCTCGTGCGGATTGAGCCCCTTGTTCTTCCAGCGGTCGATGCACCCGGCGAGTTGCCGCGCGGGCCAGCGTTTGTCGTCGATATCGGCGGCCTGGATCAACTGCTTGAGCAGCCGCAACTGGTCGTCGGTGTCTATGATCGTGAAGTTGCTCTGCAGCCCGACCAGCTCGGCATGGCGGCGCAGCATCTTGGCGCCGATCGAGTGGAAGGTGCCCAGCCACGGCATGCCTTCGACCGCATCGCCGATGATCCGCCCGACGCGCTCGCGCATCTCGCGCGCAGCCTTGTTGGTAAAGGTGACGGCGAGAATTTCGGACGGCCATGCACGCCGGGTCGCGATCAGATGCGCCAGCCGCGCGGTCAGCGCCGCGGTCTTGCCCGTGCCCGCGCCTGCCAGCACCAGCACCGGCCCTTCGGACGACAAAACGGCTTCGCGCTGCGGCGTGTTGAGCCCCTGCAGATAAGCGGGGTCACTGGCCGAGGGCGGCGGGAATTCGGATGCGGGGGCGAGACTGTTCACCACGAACGTTTAGGGAACGAGGGCCGCGGGGGCAAGGGGGCAGGTGGTGGTTGCGATGGATGGCGGCGGATCGTGACACCCAAAATCCTCCCCCAGCTTGCTGGGGGAGGGGGACCGCCCGCACAGCGGGCGGTGGAGGGGCAGCGGGTGCGTGCGAGCGATGGACCGCTTTGCCATCTCGCCTCCCCTCCACCACTGACCTGCGGTCAGTGGTCCCCCTCCCCGAGACAAGCTCGGGGAGGATTTTCAACGGGCTGCCTCAACGACACCACAGCCAATCAATCGAGGACGAACCGCTCCAGAATCTCGACATCCGCAGGCAGCGCCAGCCCGATCTTCGCGCGCGCGAACGCCTCGTGCGACATCGCGCGGGCAGCCGCACCGAACAGCACCGGATCATGCGCGGCGAGCGACGCCAGCGCCTTTTGCAGCCGGATCTGCACCTCAAGCTGGCCAGCGCCATCGCGCGCGATCCAGCGGAATGCGTCGACCACCAAATCCTCGACGCTGACCCGTGGCACGTGCAGCCGCGGGCAGGTGACGCGCGCGGGCCTTTCCCTGGCCGCGCTGCTCCACCCTGCGAGCACGCGCAGCGAGGTGCCCAGCACGTCGATCGCGGTCCCTGGATCGTTTACCCCGGGAGACAGCGCCTTCGACGCGGTTTCAGACAGCACGACCAGGCAATAGCGCGGATCGGCCTCGAAAGTGCGATCGCCGCCGATGACGAAAGCCCGATGCACCGACCGCGCCGTCTCCTCGTCCAGTGCCTTCGATGTCTTGAGCAGCACGGTCGTCGAATCGACATAGGTGCCGGGGCGAACGGCGAGATGGAAATCGACATCCTGCTCGGCGCTGATCGTCGCGAACAGGTCATCGTCGATCGCCTGGACAAACCCGAACCGGTCGGCGCGCAGCGGCACGCCATGCTCGGGAAGCGCGATCATCTCCACCCCGCCCAGCAAGGGCCGCCTGGCGAGTTCTGCAAACGCCTTGTCGGCGGCACCTTCGAGCAGATCGACGACCTCGGAGACATCGCCCAGATTGCTCAGCCGCCCGATCCAGCGGATCAGCGCATAGATCACCGACAGGATGACCAGACAGGTGGTCATGAACAGGATGACCCGTGCAGGTGCGCCAAAATAGCTGGTCGAAAGTCCCACGGTGCCGACGATCGCGAAGATGAACCCGCCGATGAACACCGAGATCGCGTTCTGCGCGGTGCGGTCCTGCATCAGCAGCGGCCGCGCGCGCGGCGTGGCGGCGGAGGCTGCTGCCTGCAGCGATGAGACCATGATGCCGAGCGAGAAGATCGCCACCGCGAGCAGCGTGTTGGCCAGCACGCCGAGCAGATCATCGACGCCATCGAGCCCGATCAGCTTGTTGAACTCGTCGGGCAACAGCACCGCCGCCGCCGGAGCCAACAGCAGCACCGCCACTGCCAGCACCGCATAGGCTGCGGGTGTGAACCACAGGGAGCGGACCACCCGCCGAGCGAGCAGCCGCGCATAGGACAGGCTCATCGCGGCAACTCCCCGCCCCGCGGGCGCAGCGGTTGGCGCTTATCCAAGCCGCGCGAGCGCCGCTGCCAGCCGCTCGGCCTCGGCGGATTTCTCGGCATGGTCGGCGCGGGCCTTTTCGACCGCTTCGGGCTTGGCCTTCTCGACAAACGCCGGGTTGGACAGGCGACCATCGAGCGATTTGGCTTCCTTCGAGACTGCCTCCAGCGCCTTGGTCAGGCGCGTCTTTTCTGCGGCGATGTCGATGATGCCGTCGAGCGGCAGCACGAAGGTCGCCTCGTTGACGACGATCTGGATCGTCGCGCCTTCGGGAGCGGCATCGTCCAGCGGAGCGAAATCGATCCGGGCCAGCCTTTGGGCCCCCGTCCAGAAGCCGTTGATCCAGCCCTTCGTTTGATCATTCGCACCCTGGACAAAGGCATTGAGACGCGCACCCGGCGAAATGCCCAGCTCATTCTTGGCCGAGCGAATTTCACGGACCAACGCGATGCGCCACTCGGTCTCCGCCTTCGCCTCGACATCGACGCTGGCTTCCGGCTGCGGCCACTCCGCCACGATCAGATCGCCCGCCCGCTCGCCCAGCGCATGCCACAATTCTTCGGTGATGAACGGCATGAACGGGTGCAGCATCACCAGGATCTGGTCGAGCACCCAACCTGCAACGCGCCGCGTTTCTGTGGCCTCGCCCGTGTCGCCCTCGGCGGACAACACCGGCTTGATCAGCTCGAGATACCAGTCGCAGAACTGATCCCAGACGAAGTGATAGATCGCGTTGGCCGCCGCATCGAAGCGCAGGTCGGCGAGCGCCTTGTCGAGCGCCGCGACGGTGTCCACGACTTCGCCGATGATCCAGCGGTTGACCGCGAGCGTCGCCTGTGGAGCCGCGACCGATGCACTCGCACCGATGCCGTTCGACTGGCAGAAGCGCGCGGCGTTCCAAAGCTTGGTGGCGAAGTTGCGATAGCCCTCGACGCGGCGCTCATCCATCTTGATGTCGCGGCCCTGGCTTTCCATTGCCGCCATGAAGAAGCGCACCGCATCGGCGCCATATTGGTCGATCAGGCCCAAAGGATCGACGGTGTTGCCCTTGGACTTGGACATCTTCGCGCCATCCGCCGCGCGGACGAGGCCGTGCAGATACAGCTGCTTCCAAGGCGCTGCGCCCATGAAATGCGTCCCCATCATCGCCATCCGCGCATCCCAGAAGAACAGGATGTCGAAGCCGGAGATGAGCAGGTCGTTGGGATAGTGCTTGGCGAGCAGACCTGTCTGTTCCGGCCAACCCAGAGTCGCAAACGGCCAGAGCGCGGAGGAGAACCAGGTGTCGAGGACGTCGGAATCGCGGTCGAGCGTGACGCCTTCGCCTGCCAGCGCGCGCGCTTCCTCTTCGGTCTCGGCGACATAGCATTTGCCGTCCGAGCCATACCACGCCGGGATCCGGTGCCCCCACCAGAGCTGGCGCGAGACGCACCAGGGCTGGATATTGTCCATCCAGTGGAAGAACGTCTTTTCCCAGCTCTTGGGGACGATCTCGATCACGCCGGTCTTCACCGCCTCGATCGCGGGCTGGGCCAGCGTCTTGGCGTCGACATACCATTGGTCGGTGAGCCAGGGTTCGATGGCCACGCCGCCGCGGTCGCCATAAGGCGTCTGGATCGTGCGCGGCTCGGCGTCGTGCTCGGTGACTTCGCCATCCTTGGCGGTCACGGTGTGCGGGACCAGACGGCCCAGCGCCTTCATCTGCTCGACCACAAGTTTGCGCGCATCGAAGCGATCCACGCCGACGAATTCTGCCGGGATCAGGGCATCGGCGGTCTGCACCACCTTCGCCTCGGCATCGAACATGTTGAGCATGTCCGCCGCTGCAATCCCTGCGCGTCGCCCGACCTCGAAGTCGTTGAAATCATGTCCCGGCGTGATCTTCACCGCGCCCGAACCCAGCTCGGGATCGGCATGGTCATCGGCGACGATCGGCACGCGCCGTCCGGTGATCGGCAGCTCGACGAACTTGCCGATGACGCTGGCATAACGCGGGTCTTCGCCGTTCACCGCGACCGCCATATCGGCGAGCATCGTCTCGGGCCGCGTCGTCGCGACCACGATATGGTCGCGGCCATCGTCAAGGGTAACGCCATCGGCCAGGGGATAACGGAAGTGCCAGAAGCTCCCCTGCATTTCGCGCGTCTCGACCTCAAGATCGCTGATCGCGGTCTTGAGCTTGGGGTCCCAGTTGACCAGCCGCTTGTCGCGGTAGATCAGCCCCTGGTTGTACAGGTCGACGAACACCTTGAGCACCGCCTTGCTGAAATGCGGGTCCATGGTGAACTGCTCGCGCGACCAGTCCATCGAACAGCCCAGGCGGCGCAGCTGGCGGGTGATCTGGCCGCCGCTCTCTTCCTTCCACTCCCAGACCTTTTTGACGAAGTCCTCGCGGCTGTAGTTGGTGCGCTTGTCCTGCGCCGCTTCCAACTGGCGCTCGACCACCATCTGCGTCGCGATGCCCGCGTGGTCGGTGCCGACCACCCAGAGCGCGTCCTTGCCGCGCAGTCGCTCGTAGCGGATCATGATGTCCTGCAGCGTGTTGTCGAGCGCATGGCCGATGTGCAGGCTACCGGTGACGTTCGGCGGCGGGTTGACGATCGTGTACGGCGCAGCATCGGGCCGCTCGGGACGAAACGCGTTCGTCTCCTCCCAATGCGGATACCATTTCGCCTCGATCGCGGATGGATCGAATGTCTTGGGCAGCTCTTGCTTGTCGGTGCTCGTCATCCCGCCGCTTTAACGCAGGATGCGTTATTTTCCAGACGTTTTGAGATGCCGCTCCAGCCAGTCGAACACGTTGCGATGCCATTGGACGCTGTTCTGCGCTTTCAGCACCCAATGGTTCTCGTCCGGGAAGATCAGCAGCTTCGATTCGATCCCTTGCCGCTGCAGCGCGGTGAACGCGGCGAGCGATTGCGAATAAGGAATGCGGAAGTCCTTTTCTCCGTGGATCACCAGCGTCGGCGTCTTCCAGTTGGTCACATGATTGACCGGGTTCCACTTCTCGGCATCCTGGCGCTGCCACCACGGGCCGCCATGGTCCCATTCGTCGAACCACAGTTCCTCGGTCTCGAACGCCATGGCGCGCAGATCGAAGACGCCGGCGTGCGTCACCAAGCATTTGAAGCCGTCGGGCCACTGGCCTGCGATCCAGTTCATCATGTAACCGCCATAGCTGCCGCCGAGTGCGCAGGCGTTGCTGGTGTCGAGCCCGGCATCGATGCCGGGCAGCGCCGCCATGCCGAGCTTGAGGTCCTCGAGCGGCTTGCCGCCCCAGTCCTTGTTGATGCTGTCGGTGAACGCCTGGCCATATCCGGTCGAGCCGTGGAAATCGATGGTGACCGCAGCATAGCCCTGCGAGGCCATCACCGCCGGGTTCCAGCGATACGACCAGCTGTTGTTGAAGCTGCCCTGCGGTCCGCCATGCACCAGCAGAGCGACCGGCAGCTTGCCCTTGGCACCCTGCGGCTTGACGATCTGGCCGTGGACGAGATCGCCGTTCGCGCCCTTGAAGCTGAACTTTTCGTACTGCACCGGATCGAGCCCTGCGAGCTTGTCGGCATTGACGTTGGTCAGGCGGCGGGTCTGGCCGTTCTTCTCCATCAGCACCAGATCGTCGGGCGCGGCGATCGAGTTGACAGTATAAAGCATGGCGCCACCGGCGAGCGGCACGACATTGGCAACATTGCCGCGCTCGGTCAGCTGGGTCACCTTGCCGGTCGGCACATCGATGCGGAACACCGGGTGCTCGAGTGTGTCCTGCGCGGTGACCAGCAGGCTCTTCGAATCCATGCCCCACGCGATCGAGCCTGCGGAGCGGTCCCAGCCCTCGGTGAGCTTGGTGACCTTGCCGGTCTTCATGTCGCGCAGATGCACGACCATCCGGTCGGACTCATAGCCGGGGCGCGCCATCGCCGCCCAGGCCAGCCATTTGCCATCGGGCGAGGCCGCAGGCAGCGAATCGGTCGCCTGGTTGGCTTGCGTCAGGTTCACCGCCGCTGCGCCTTCGGCCAGCGGCTGCCAGACGATGTCGAGATTGGTCGAACGCGGCTCGTCGCCATCGGATTTGCGGACGGTGAAGGCGATCGCGCTGCTGTCCGCGGCCCAGGCGATCTCCTCGCCCCCGCCGAACGGCTTGCTCGGCGCATCGCCCTCGATCGAGCCGCTGATACTGCGTCCAGGTCCCGTGGCTTTGCCGTCGCTGCCCAGCGCATAGGCATAGATGCGGCTGTAGGTGCCCGGTTCGCGCCAGCTATCCCAGTGGCGCACGAACAGCCGGTCGTACTCGCGGCCGCTGCCTGCCAGCTTGGCCTTGCTGTCTGCGCAGCCTTCGAGCGAGCAGCCCTGCTTCACATCGGCCCAGACCGCGAGCCGCGCGCCGTCGGGCGACAGGCTGAACCCGCTGATGTCGGTGGCAGAGCTGGTGACCTGCATCGGCTCGCCGGTGGGCAGCGCCACGCGCCAGACTTGGGCAGTGCCGGATCGGTTGGAAAGGAAATAGAGGTGCTGGCCATCGCGCGCGAACACCGGCGCGCTTTCGTTGTGCCCCGGAGAATCGGCGATTGCGATCGCCTGCGCATTGCGGTTGGCGATATCGAGCAGATACAGCCCGGTGCTGCGCTTGTTGGCGGCCAGATCGGTGGTGGTCAGCTGATAGGCGACCCATTTGCCATCGGGCGAGGCGGCGGGCGCACCCAGCCGGTTGAATGTGGCCAGATCGCTTTCGGTCATCGGTCGCGCGGTGGCGGGGGTGGCAAGCAGCAACGGCGACAGGGCGCTGGCCAGCAGCGCGGCAATGACGGTGTTTTTCATGGTTTCAGCTGATACCAGCAAGCGCCGCGCGGCGCAAAGCCCCTTGGGGGCGAAGAGCTGCTCAGCCCTTGCGACCGGTGATCCGGCCGATCTCCTTGGCGACCAGCGCCTCGACCATGTCGGGCAGGTTGCGGTCAAGCCATTCGGCGAGCATCGGGCGCAGCATCTCGCGCACCATGCCCTCGAGCGAGGTCTCGCCCGAACGCACGATCTGCGGGCTGACACCCGGTTCGGTTAACGTCGCCAGCACCGCCAGCGATTCGCGCATCGATTGTTCGCCCGCGCGGCCGACCAGCGGAGGCTCGTCATCCAGCGGATCGCTGGGCTCGACGCTTTCGGTCAGTTCGAGAACGTCTTCTGCCAGCTTTTCCTGCCGGGCAGGCGCGGGCCGCGAAGGCGCGGGACGGCGCGGTTTGCGGCCATCCTCGGCAATCACCTTCTTGATCGAGGCGAGAATCTCTTCAAGGCTTGGCTCGCCGATATCGCGCGTCATTGTTCAAGCCCCTGATTCGAGAACGCCCCTGTGCCCGGCCTATTGGTTGGGCGGTCCCACCACTGCGGCATTTTGCGCGGGGCTGTCAACGGTGCGTGTCGATTGCGCCACCGGGTTCTTGTCCGAATCCCAGTCGTTGATCTTGTCGCGGACACGCTCGTAATTGATGTCGGGATCGTACAGCACGCCGCCATCCAGCCCCAGATCGCGCGCTTCGGCCCGGCCCATCGCGGCGAGCAGGGTAAAGCCCGCGACATAGGCGTTGCGCCGCGCGGTGACGAGCTGGACCTGCGCATTGAGCAGTTCGCGCTCGGCATCCAGAATGTCGAGAATGGTACGGTTGCCGACGCTGTTCTCGGCGCGCACGCCTTCGAGCGCCAGCGTGTTCGATTCGACCGCCTTTTGCGACGAGACGATCACCTGCATCGAGGCATTGAAGCTGGCATAGGCCGCGCGGACCTGCGCGATGATGCCGCGCTCGACCGCGATTTCCTGCTCCATCGCCTGGCCCGACACCGCCTGCGCACGCCGGATCTGCGCGCCAGGGCGTCCGCCCTGATAGACCGGGACAGTCAACTGCACGCCGGCGGCAGCACTCGACTGCTGCTGCACGAAATTACCCTGGATGAGCGTGCTGCCCAGAGTGCCGAGAAAGTTCTGATAGTTGCCCTGCGAGAACAGGCTGACCTGCGGCATCCGCGTGCCGCGCGCGGCCTTGACGTCGAAATTGGCGGCCTCGACGCGCTCGCGCGCCGCTTCCAGATCGGGGTTATTGTCGAGCGCGGTGAACACTGCTGCCTCAGGCGCCTCGGGCAGGTTGGGCAGCGGCGGCGGAGGTTCGAGCTGGCCCGGCGCGGTCCCGACCAGCTGGATATAGGTTTCCTTGCTGCGGATCAGATTGGCTTCGGCGGTCTGCAGATCGCTGCGGGCGATCGCCAGCCGCGCTTCGGACTGGGCGACATCGGTGCGGGTCAGGTCGCCGATCTCGAACCGGTCGGACGAGGCCTGAAGGTTGACATCGAGCACCGACACGTTCTGCCGCTGCAGCCCCACGATCGCCTCGTCGCGGATGACATCCATATAGGCCGCGACGACATTGCTGAACACCGTTGCTTCGGTGCCGCGCAGATCGGCCTGCCCGGCGCCGACGCGAACCTTGGCGGCGTTGATCGCGTTGCGCGCGCTGCCGCCAGAATAGATCGGCACGTTAAGGCTGATGGTACCGTTGACCGACCGATCCGGCGCGGTGAACGCGTTGGCCGGGTTGAGGAAGTTTTCCGAATACTGCGCCTGGACCTGAGAATTGGGGCGGCCATCGGCCAGCGCGATCGGCACGCCTTCATCGGTCGCGCGCTGCTGGGCGCGCGCCGCGTTGAGCGTGGGATTGGTCTGATAGGCCGCGACCAGCGCATCGCGCAGCGTTTCCGCGTGCAGCGGCGCTGCGCCCAGAACGAATACCGCACCACAACCGGCCAGCCAATGCGAAGTCTTCATCAATCCGGTTCTCATATCTTCCCCCGCCCTGTTGCCGGGCGATGGTCATGCGTCAGAAGCTATAGCTTTTTGGCCGGGCAAAGGCCGCAAGCGGGGCAATATCGGTATCGGCAAAGGGAATGAGGGCAAAGGCACCTGCCTGGCGCCGGCCCAAGGCCAGCCGCGAGACACCTGCTTCATCCACACCTGCGAGCAGACGACCCCCTTCGGCCAATTGGGCCACCAGCAAATCGGGCACCTGTTGGACCGCGCCGTCAATGATGATCAGGTCATAGGGTGCGTCGGCTGCATGTCCTTGTGTCAGATCCGATTCGAAGACGGAGACATTGGCCATGCCGCCCAGCGCGGCGCTGGCATGTTCGACCAAGGCACGATTGTCTTCGACGGCGACCACCCTGGCGACGATGCCAGCCAGAAGCGCGGCGAGATAACCGGTGCCTGCTCCGATCAGCAGCACCTTTTCGTTCCCCGAAAGTTCGGCGCGGGTAAGCAGCAGGCCGCTCGACAGCGCCGGGTTGAGCACGCGGCCCCCCGACAGCGGCACGGCACGATCGATATAGGCAAGATGCTGCTGGGCAGCGGGAACGAAATCCTCGCGGCGGGTCACCGCCATCGCGGCGATGACGACGGGGTCGCTGACATCGCTGGGACGCAGCTGGCTTTCGATCATGTGCCTGCGGGCAGCGGCAAAATCTGGCGGAGCAAGAGTGTGTGTGTCGGTCATGTCCAAGCGCCCTAGAATATGCGACCAGCGATGCAAGCCCAAACGGTCCGAACGGTGCCGCTTTGATAGCCTTCCGGTTGCAAAATGCAATCGATATCGCTGCATCGCTGGTTATGGCACGGCTGTATTATTATGGCAATACAGCATTTGCGCCAACGCGAGAGCTTTGCGCACTGCCGCTTCCCCCTGCCCGTTTCGAGCGGCATGCCATGCGCTTGCGGCTTGACTTTCGCTGCAAAGCGGCACAATGCCGCGTCCTTCCACACCGGTGGCCCGATGGCGGAGTGGTTACGCAGAGGACTGCAAATCCTTGCACGCCGGTTCGATTCCGGCTCGGGCCTCCAACTCCCCCCGCATGATTGTCCCGTCCACCCCGACCCCGCCGAGGGTCAGGCACGGTCGTGTGACGAGGGCTTGGCAGACACGTGAAAATCGCGGTGCGGTTCAGTCAAACTTGAGTGAACGCGCCATATTGCTGGCGCCAGGCGGCGACCTCGTCGGCCAGATGTGCGGGCGCGGGTTCGCCTGATATCACCAGCCGGGCCACGTCGCTCTCGGGGTGCAGCAGCATCTTCTTCGACCCATCGGTGAACCACACCGCCACCTGCCTGTCGCACAGGCTGTCGATGATGGTCCGCGCGACACCCTCGTCGAACCCCTCGCCGTCGCCTGTGGCGCGCACGTTGAATGCCACCGCCTCGAGGCAGTTGCGCGGATCGCGCACGAAGTTGAGCGAAACCAGCAGGCCCGAACGGTCCGGGCGGGCATCGTCGGGCATGGCGGCCACCCTGCGCCACGCGCAGAACCAAGTCCGGCAGATCGGCGGGCGGACCGCGTGGATGGTGCAGCCTTGCGCGCCAGGTTGCTCGCCGGGAATCGGGCCGAGATGCCTGCACGGCGTCCCTGCAGGCTTGCTGAATTCCGGGGTGTTGACGGTGAGCACGCTGCAGCAGGCGGTGCACGCGCCGCAGTCACGATTCTCCAGGACAGGCCCCAGCAGGATGGTTTCCAGATCTGTATCGGTGGACATGCCTGCAAACCCTGCCCCGGCGGGGTCGCGAAAGCAACCGTCCAGGCCAGCAGGTGCAGCGCAGAATGCTATGGCGCGATCAGCCCGCTGCTGTCGGCGATGATCGGCCCGCTTTCGGCCATCGGTTCGTCGGCGCCCCAGCCGGGGGAGGCATTGGCCAGCAGGATGACGAGCGCGGTGGCCAGCGCGCTGATCGCGGCCAGCTTCACATCGGTCATCACATTGTTGTCGCGCTGGTTGTTGCGGGTCATGCGTCGGCCCCCTGCCCCGGTTGGTCACTGGCGCAAGGATAAGCGGCGCGGCCTGCCATGGCCCGTGACAAGCCCTGCGCGATAGATGACAAACCGCGTTAATGGGCCGCGCCCCGAAGCGCGTGGACGGGGCCGGCCCGGCGAAGCGGCGGATTTCCGGCTGGCAGCCGCAACGGTCAATCGATACACGCACGCATGTCCGGTCATCGAACGCGTGACACAAGAGGAGCGATGTACCGATGATGATCCTGGTCGATGCCGATGCCTGTCCGGTGAAGGACGAGATCTACCGCGTCGCGCTGCGCCATGGCGTGGCGGTGATGATCGTCAGCAACAGCCCGATCCGCATACCCGACCATCCGCTGATCGGACGCACGGTGGTGGGCGATGGCTTCGATGCGGCCGATGACTGGATCGCCGAGCGCACCGATGCCAAGACGGTGGTGATCACCTCCGACATCCTGCTCGCCGACCGCTGCATCAAGCAGGGCGCAGTGGTGATATCGCCCACCGGCAAGCCGTTCACCGCCAACTCGATCGGCAGCGCGATCGCGACCCGCGCGATCATGGCCGATCTGCGCGCTGGTGGCGACATCGTCGGCGGACCGGCTCCGTTCGGCAAGACCGACCGGTCGCGCTTCCTGCAGGTGCTGGACGAGACGCTGGTTCGCCTGAAGCGCCCAGGCTGACCCGCCTGTTGAAAGGCTTTGGCCCGGCGGGCTCAGTGATCCATGCTGCCGATCGGCATTCCGGGCGGGATCGGAACTTCTGCCCCTTCCCCAGCCAGCGCAGCGCCCAGCGCCTCGCGATCCTTGAGCAACCGCGCGGTCGAAAGCGCCCAGGCGCGGTCGGCGGGATCGGCAAAGCGACGGCCGCCTTGCGCGTCTGCCCAGTCGGTCAGCGCCTGGTCGATCAGGCTGGATGCCTCGATACCGCTATTGGCATCGCGCGATGCCCTGGCGAGCGACAGGATGATCCGCGTGCCCAGCGCGCGGCGCACGGCCGCCAGCCGGGCATCGCCCAAAGGTGCATCGGTGAGCGACAGCAGACGCTGCGCGATGACCTGCGGCCCCGGACTGGCGCGATCGGCGCGATGCTGCTGCGCCATCCGCGCCAGCCGCTCGGGTGCGAGCAGCGCATTCAGCGTGACCTGCGCGGCGACCGCAGACGCGGCGAGCGGATCGAACGCAGCCGCGCCGGCCATCGGCATGATCTCGATCTCGGTCTGGCGGTCGCTGTCGCCCGAGAACCCGGCGGACAGCTGCAGCGCAAGCGATGCGGGCACGTCGAGTACCTGCGGGCTGAGCGTCGCCAGCAGCGAATCGAGCGCGCGCAATTGCTCGGCAGGGGCAACCGCCACCGCCGCGCCATCGCCCTGCCCCGCCACGGCATAATCCGAATACAGTCCGCCCAGCAATTTGCCCGCCGCCTCGACCTGATAGCGGTGGACCAGCCAGACCGGCACGAACTTGCGCCGCAGATTGGCCACCGGTTCTCCCGGCTGCAAGGCCGCAGGTCCGAAGCGCGAGACGGCTGCGGCGCGCACCTGCATCATCCGGTCAAGCTCTGCCACCGGATCGGCGCCATCGTCCCACAGGCTGCCCCAGGGCTGGCTGGCCGAGGCGCTGCGCGCATTCTCGTCCGCGACAAAGCGCAGGCCCTGCCGCGCGGCCTCGTTCGCCTTCGCCATGGCGGCAGCATCGGGGTTTCCGCTCGCCGGATCGCCATACAGCCAGTCGATCGCATGGACATCCCAGCGACCCAGCCCGACGCCATAGGCATCCGACAGATCGGGCGCGCCATCCTTGAGGCCGATGCGCGGCGCGGGGTAATCCATCACCGAGGCGCGATCCTGCGTGCTGCCCGCAAAATTGTGGAGCAGTCCCAGAGCATGGCCGATCTCGTGCGCGGACAGCTGGCGGATGCGCGCCAGCGCCACCTGGGCTGGATCGTTAGGCCCGCCGGTGCCGGTCTTGTCCGCACCGACCAGCGCTTCATAGATCAGCATGTCCTGCCGCACGCGCAGCGAACCCAGCAGCACCGCACCCTTCAATATCTCGCCGGTGCGCGGATCGGTGACCGCATAGCCATAGGACCAGCCGCGTGTCGCACGGTTGACCCAGTTGACGACGTTATAGCGCATGTCGAGCGGATCTGCGCCTTCGGGCAGGATCTCGACCTGATAGGCATCGATATAGCCCGCCGCCTCGAACGCGGTCTGCCACCACCGCGCGCCCTCGAGCAATGCGGTGCGGATCGGCTCGGGCGCGGCGTTATCGATGTAGAACTTGATCGGCTTGCGTACCCGCGAGCGCGGCGCACTGGGATCGATCCGATCGAGCCGGAAGCGGTTGGCCAGGTTCTGGACGATCTCGCCATCGAGCGGCGCGGAAAAATCGAGGATCTGCGTGGCAAAGCTGCCGCCGCGCGGATCGAAGGCGCGCGCGACATAGCCCGGCTGGGGCAGCGCGACGAAGCTGTGGCGCACCACCAACGTCACCTGGCGCGGATCGGGCGCGATGTTGCGCACCTCGGGCCCCGGCGTATCGGTGGCATAGGTCTGCCGCGCCTCGAACTCCAGGTTCAGCGGAAAGGCGCGCACGGCAGCCGGATCGGCGGCGCTCAGCGCATCGACCAGCCGCCAGCCCTTCTCGCCGCTCGAGTTCAGCTGGCCGATGACATTGCGGGTATCGCGCGCCAGAAACGGGGCGATATCGACCAGCAGACGGCCATCGGGGGCATCGATCACGTCCCCCAGCCACAGCATCGATGTCGCAAAGGCATTGGCGGCGGCAGCCTGTTCCGACACCGAGCCTGCGCTGGCACGGAAGCGCGGGTTTTCGAGCTCGAACGAGACCTTTTTGCCCATCCGGCGGACCAGCAGGATCTGCGCCGGACCGGGCTGTGCGCGGTCGAGGCCGATCGGCGCCGAGCCCAGGCCGGTGCGCAGCGCGGTGGTATACAGCATCCGCGTCACCACCCCGTCCGCGCCGGCGGCGGGCAGCGAGAGCAGGATGCGCCCTCCCTTGCGGTCGACATGCACCGGATAGAGCCCGTCGAGCTTTTCCGTCCCCGCATAGGGGCCGGATGCCGACGCCGAGGGCGCGGCATGGGCCTGCGGCGTGGAAAGAGCAGCCGCAAGGCCCAGCGCAAGTGCAAGTGTTCGGTTCATCGGACCCCCAAGGTTTGATCGAAGACTAGGGGCCAAAGCCGTCAGCGGGCAAGCGGCTTTTGGCACCGCCTGCGGTCAGGCACCGGACCGGTGGTGGCCCGGTGCCTGACAGGGTCGGCCTATTGCGGACCTTCGGGAGCCGCGACAGGCTGTTCGGTCGCCGATACCGCCGCAGCGGCAGCGGTGCCGACCACCATCGGCGCAGGCTCGGCGGCCTTGGCGAAGGACAGCGGCACGTCTTCCTGGACGAAGCCGGTGATCGAGCTGCCGGCAGGAATGACGGCGCTGGTGCCGGTGAGGAAGAAGCCTGCGATCGGCAGCAGCACGACGGCGCCGACAACCCCAGCCGTCCCGGTCACGCCCTTGTCGTCGGTGGCGCCCGACAGCCGGATCTGGCGGCCGTTGACGGTGGCATAGAGCATCCGCACCTCGATCGCGCCGGACTTGCCCCACATGCCCTTGTTGCGCACGCTGGTGATCTCGCCGATCGCCGGGCTGCCCACCGGGATGACCGTGACGCCGTTGACCATGACCGGTTCCGACACCTCAAGATTGAAGCGGTCGCCCACCCGCAGCTTCTTGCCCTTGGTGGTCAGTTCGGTGAGCGTCTTGAGCGGAACCGAGGTTCCGGCGCGCAGCGTCGGACGCTGATCGGCCCCGATTGCCAGCGCCTCCTGGGCTGCAACCGGTGCCGAAATCGTTCCGGCGAGCAGCGCTAATGACATGGCATATGCTAAATTTTTCATTAATTTTCCCCTGCGTTTTCAAGTCGCTAGGCGCCGATGCGCTTGGGCGGGACGCCTGTCAAACGGCATTTACGCCATATCGGGGCTATGCCGGTCGGGGCCCAAACCGACCGGCGGAAGGCCCGCACATTCGCGTGCTTTTGATGCCTTTCAAGAATCTGCGTCATGCTGTCTGGCGACGCCCTGGGTTGCGGCACCCAGGGCGCATTCGGCTTGCTCTAGGTCCGCGTTCTCCGGCGCCTGCGGTCGAGCACCAGACCGATTCCCGCCATGAAGCCCAGCAGCAGGATCACGAACACGCCGACCACCACGTTCAGTCCGACCCGGCCGATCGGGAACAGGAAGTTCCATTTGTGGATGAAGCTGAAGATATAGCGCTCGGGCTTCTGCCAGTTCTCGGTGCGGTCGGCGAGGACGCCGGTGGTGGTGTCGACGAACAGTGTCGCGTTCACCGGCGCGCCATAATCGATCCGCCACACCGGCAGGCGCTTGTTGCGGAAATCATAGTCCGGGCCGAAGCGGGTGACGACCTCCATCGACGTGATCGCGCTGTCCGGCGCGCCGCTGAACCCGCGCCCCAGCGCCTTGGCCAGCGCCCTGTCCCCCTGCGGCCAGGGCCTGCCGGTAGCGGCATCGACATAGAGCGCGGGGCCGGTGGGGCTGATCCCGTCGAAGCGCGCGTTGCGGATCGCGGTGTCGCCCATCGGCATCGTGTGTCCTTGATGCGCGCTATGATCGTGCTCGCCTTTGGGCATCGCGTCCCGGGATTGCGCGAGGCCGAGGCGATAGAGTGGTCGGCCATCAGGGGCTTCGACCAGCGACAGGCTGGCAACCTCGAGCCCGGCAGCGACCTCCGCCCAGTCGCGTTCGATCGGGTAGCGCGCATCTGCGACATTCACCGGGGGCGACATCCGCATCTGGCTGGTCGGGCGTTCGAATGCCGACTGCACCAGATGGATGATGCCGCTGATCGAGAACATCAGCAGGGGCAATGCCAGCACATAGCCCATCGCGCGATGCCACCCCTTCGATCCGGGCAGCCGCTTGCCGCGCCGGATCGCAACCAGCAGCAGGATGCCGGTGACCGCCAGCGCGGCAAGGCTGCCGACCATCAGCGTGATGACGACGACGCGCAGCCATTCGAGCTGCGGCGGCACCCATTCCCAGCTGTGCAGCCAGCGGAACACGGTCTGCATACGGGTCTTGGTCACGTTGTTGACCGCAGCGAGGCTTCCCGTTTCGGTGTGGACATACGCCGTCAGCCGATCACCGCCTGCAAAGCGAACCCGCCACACCGGCAGCAGCCGGTTGACCCAGGGATAGTCGGCATCGAACGCGGTCTGGTGGACAATCTCGGCCACTGGGCGCGTGTCCTTGAGGTAGTGCCGCGCGATGAATTTGGCCTGGCGAGGGTCGTATCCTGCCAGCTCCGCCCCGGTGCCAAGTTCAAAATAGCGCCGCGCAGCCATGGGCGTCTGCGTCACCTGCAGCAGGTTGGCGTCCTTGCCGACCACCACCTTGACCGCAGTGGCTTTAGCGATCCCGGCCTTGGCCAGCACCGTTTCCACCGGCTGCGCCGCCGACATATCGACGGCGCGCATCGGCGGCATGAACTCGGCCTGTTGCGGGCCGAACAGCACCATGGCGATATGCGCCATGCCTGACAGCCCCCAGATAAAGAGGCTGATGCCGCCGATCAGCGCCAGCCATTGGTGTTTGCTCATCGACCAGCGTGCGAGCCTGGGACGGTTTGCCATGATGCTGTTCTCCCTTGTCTTTTCGCTCAGAACTGGGCGGTGATGCCGCCATAGATCGCGCGACCGACCCCGGGCGTGTAGATCGCGGCGCGCTCGAGCGACTGGTTGGCGTTGGTGGCGACGTTGGAGATGAACACGGTGTCGAACAGGTTCTCGACCGATCCGAACAATCGCACCCCGGGCAGCACGTCGACCCCCGCGGTCAGCCCGACCAGCTCGTATCCCGGGGCTCGCTCGGTGTTGGCAAAGTCCGCCCAGGGGCCATCGAACACCCAGCGCAGGTTGGCCGAGACGTACCATGAGTCCTTCTGCTCGAACCGCGCTTCGGAGACGAAGAGATAGCGCGGGACGCCGGCGAGCCGGTTGTCGCCATAAGTGACATCATCATCGAAGCGGAAGTCGTTGAACGTGTACGCCGCGCGCAGCGTGAACGCCTGCCCGCGCGCCGCCAGCCGCGCGCGCGCGACGTAGACGTCCAGGCCGAGCTCGATCCCCTGGTGAATGGTCCTGTCGGCATTGTCGGTGAACGACACGAACCCGTTTGTGCCCGGAACGCCGAAGTCGAGAAACTCGTTCTCCACCTCGCTGCGATACAGCGAGATGTCCCAGGCGACGAAGTCCGCCTGCCCCCGGCTGCCGATCTCGTAGGTCGTCGCGCGCTGTTCCGTGAGCGGGGCGAAGGGCCGCGAGCCGCCCGAGGTCAGGTCGGCAAGGCTCGCAGGTTCGAAGCTGCGGTTGATGTTGGCATAGAGCTGCGCAGTATCGCTCAGCGCATAGAGAAGTCCGAAGCGCGGGCTGAACTGCTCGTACTCGCCGCGTCCTGACACTTCGGCGAGGATCGCGTCGACGTCGCGCACCACCTTTACATATTGCCCACCCAGCACCGCTGTCAGGCGCTGGGTCAGGCCGAGGTCGAGCTGGCCGAAGGCGGTGAGGTTGGTGGAATCCTGATCGGATTCGTTGGTCAGCCCGGCGCGCTCACCATTCCGGTTGCGGTGACGGCGGGCGCGGTTGTTGGCCTTGGCGTAGCTGCCGCCCAGCGTCCAGCGGCTGACCGTATCGCCGAGCAGCGTGAACTCGCCCAGCGCGCGCAGCGAAACGCCGAACTCGTCCTCTTTCTGGTCGATGATCCCGGCAAAGCGGGTGATCGCATGGTCGAGCTTGCGCCGGGTGTACCAGCCGCCAATCTCCAGCGTGCTGCTGCCCAAAGTGATCGCGGTAAGGTTGGAGAGGCGCAGGACATCGAGGTTGCGGTCCCAGTCATCGGCGACCGGGCCGGGATCGAGCACCGTCACCGGACCGCCGGGACGGAAGGGCCCAACGGTGACCGGGCGCCCCGCAGCACGCGGATTGGCGAGCGCATCGGCAAGCCGCAGCGATCCGTTCAATTCGAAATTGTCGCTGAGCGCGGTGACATAGAACCGCGTTTCGACCGCATCGCTCAGCCTGAAGCCGATATTGCCATGGCCGTAGAGGCTGCGAACGTCGGAGTGCTCGCGGAAACCATCGTCGCGAAGGCCGGTCAGTCCGATGTAATAATCGGTACTTCCCGAGACTCCCGCAGCGCTGACGTTGCCGCGCAGGGTGTTGAAGCTGCCGCCCTCGATACGCCCTGCAAAGTTCGATCGTGCGGTGCGCCCGGTGGGCGAGACGATGTTGACCGCGCCGCCCAGCGACGCCGCGCCGAACTGCAGGCCGTTGGCGCCCTTGAACACCTCGAGATAGCGGATGGTGAGCGGATCGATCTCCTGGAACTCCGTCGCGCCGCTCGCGCGGCTGATCGGCACGCCATCGCGCAGCACGGTAAGCCCGCGCCGCTCGAAGCCCGAGTTGAGCCCCGATCCGCGGATCGAGATGCGCGATTCGCGCTGCGCGCTGGTATCGGCGAACACGCCGGGGGTGAAGATCAGCACATCGCCGATGCTTTGCGCGAAATCCTCGGCGAACACGTTGTCCTCGACCAGCCCGACGCCGCCGGGGATGCGCTCCAGCCTTTGCCGCGCCTCCTCGACCGAGGGCGATGTCGGCGTGCCGGTGGCGCTGGCAGTGACGACGATGACGGGATCGGTGCGCTGGCCGACCCCCTGCGCGAGGGCGGGAGACACGATGGCGAGTGCGGCGCCGCCCAACAGGGCAGCGCGCAGAATTGCAGTGTTTTTCATGGATATGATCGTCCCTGAACGGGGAAAGGATGAGCCGCAGTGCCATCGGCACGCCGGGTCATCCGGCGCGCTGGCTCAGCGCTGCAGCAGATTTGCGAGGTTCAGGTGAGCGAAGGAGGCCCGGTGGCAGGCGGCGTGCTGGCATGGTGCCGGGCGCGCAGCAGGCTGTGGTGCAGCGCGGGCGGAACATCGCGGGTCGCGAGCATCAGCGGAAGCGCCGCCGCTTCGGCAGGAACCGCCAGCATCGCGATGCCGGCAAAGGCGCAGGGCGGCATCGGATTGTCGCCTTCGTCGCCCTGATCGTGGACCGGCTCTGCGCTGCTTGCTGCGTGCAGCTTCAGATAATCCTGATAGCGCGGATCATCGCGGGCAATGGTCGCAGCCTTGTTGCCAAGGCCCGAGCACAGTTCGATCGTCAGCCCGTCCGGCCCGAAGCGCGGCATGAACCCCTGCGGCGCGAGCGCACCGAACAGCATCGCCAGCAGCAGGGCCGGCATGATGCGGTTCACAAGGATACGCAGATGTCCCATGGCTGTGCCCGGTAGATCGGTATTGGGGGCAATTCAAGCGCGAACGGTGTGGGCCTCAGGATGCCCAGTGGCGCGGCGTGCCGCGTACCGGCGCCTTTGCCGGGGTGAGCACCGACTTGACCCGCGCCCAGAAGGTCGGTCTGGCCTCTTCGGGCAGCGTCTGGCCGGTGACCTTGAGCAGATAGCGCGCCAGCAGCAACGCCTGGTTGCGTGTCATCACGATATCCTGCTGCTCGATCAGATCATTGTCGAGCGCGATGCGCGACCTGGCGCACTCCACCCTCAGATCAATTCCGTTCGGCATGTCCAGATGCGTCCAGCCAACCAATGCAAGCGGCGGCGCCTGATCGGATTTCTGTTTCACGCCAGTTGGTTGCAGTTCATCGTTCATGGCCCCACTCCTGCGCTATCTAGCTTCTATTTGTAACCTTCTGTCAAGAGTCCGCGTGATCACCTGCCTGCAGTCGGCAGATCCCGGCAAAGTATGCGGAACCGGGGGTCGGGCAGTGCGTAGGCACTCAGGAAAGGTCACGTCTTTGTGCGCGACCGCCCTTTGCTGCATCCACAACAGGAGGACATGACATGGCGACCAAAGCCAAGACCAAGACTGACACCGTCAACACCGGCATTGAAGCCAACGACCGCAAGGAAGTCGCCAAGGCGCTCCAGCACGGCCTGGCCGATACCTATTCGCTCTATCTCAAGACGCTGGGCGTTCACTGGAACATCGTCGGCCCGGCGTTCTACAGCGTGCACAAGCTGACCGAAGAGCAGTATGAAGACCTGCACGCCGCTGCCGACGTGATCGCGGAGCGCGTTCGCGCGCTGGGCGAGATCGCTCCTGCTTCGTTCGGCGATTACACCAAGCTGTCGATCGTCGATTCGAGCGAAACCCCGCATCAGGCGGATGCCATGCTCAAGGGTCTGATCGCCGACAATGAAGCGATCGCCAAGCGGATGCGCGACTTTGTGGAAGTCGCCGAAGACGCAGACGACGTGTTCACCGCCGATCTGCTGACCGCGCGCATAGGTAAGCACGAAGAAAACGCCTGGATGCTGCGTGCGCTGATCAGCTGATCAGCCTGCACAGAGCCACGCAAAAAAGGGCCGCGATCCACACCGGATCGCGGCCATTTTTTTTGCGCACGAAATTCGCTGCGAGAGATCACGAAAAACCGCCCGACCTCAGGCGAGGACGGGCGGTCGTGGTTTCTTCAGACAGCGCGCTGGGTTCAGCGTGATCCGCCGCCTAGGTTTATCTTGTCGAGCTGGGCGAGCAACGCATCGAACTGGTCGGGCAGCGGGGTGTCGGTGACGCAGTCATAGACCTCGCGCAGGCTGCGACCGATCCGCGCCTGGCGCATCACGAGCGGATCAAAACCAGATGTATGCATGGCGGGTTCCTCCAGACGTTCCAGGGAATTGACACCGCGCACTTTCTTCACTTCCCGTTCCGGCCGGTATGGCCGCTTTGTAAAAAGAGGACGCCTGTCGGCGTCCTTGGTTGCAACCTCCCACCGCCGCCGCGACGATGGGTTCCGGCACTGCGCCGGATCGAGAGGGTCAAGCTGCAAGCGCCGTAACGCCCTCGCTCAACCGGTCGAGAGTGCCCAGGATGTCGCTCATCGCTTCATCAGCCGAATTGCGCTGGCGACGCGTGCCGATGGGTGAATCGCCATCGAGCATCGCAACCAGGGCGGCGCGCGCACGCGAGACCCGGCTCTTCATCGTGCCGACCGCGCAATCGCAGATTTCTGCCGCTTCCTCATAGGAGAAGCCGCCGGCGCCGACGAGAATGATCGCCTCGCGCTGGTCGGCACCCAGCTGCATCAGCGCCATGCGAACGTCTTCGAGGTGGAGTGGCGCCTGCTGATCCGAGTTGGACGTCAGGGTGCGCTCGGCAACACCTTCATCATAAGGCGCGGTGAACTTGTTGCGGCGCATCTGCGAGATATAGCAGTTACGCAGGATCACGAAGGTCCAAGCACGCATCGAGGTATCGGGACGAAACCTCGCACGCGCTGCCCATGCCTTCAGCATCGTGTCCTGAACCAGATCGTCGGCCAGATCCATCTTGCCGCACAGGCTGTAACCGAAAGCGCGAAGATGCGGAATGGTGGCAGCAAGGCGCTGCTTGAAGGTTGCATCGTCCAACGGCACGATGGCCTCCGGAGCAACCTGCTCGGCGGTTTCGTCAGTCGTGCTGTGGTCCGGTTTGATTGTCATCGCTTGCGCCTCTCGATAGCTGCCCCCAAAGCAGCGTGATTGGTCCGTGGAAAAAGGGTGTCGGGCAGCGCATTGTCTCAGCGCGCCTGTCCGCATCCCACTCTTCCAACAACCCGCCGCCTGCGGGATGGTTCCGTTTTATTTGTACGCAACCTTCTGGCCGCCACAGCGTAGATGGCCGGGTCATGCCGCCCGCAAACGGCATCAGGTTATTGAAAACGAAGGATTACCGACCATGAATCGCACCCGCTCCTATCGCATGATCGTCGCCGCCGGACTCGTCGTGACGCTGCTGTCTGCCTGCAACACCGTCAAGGGTGCCGGCCGTGACGTCGAATCCGTCGGCAAGGCTGCCGAGCGCGCCATCGACTGATTGCGCATCGCAGGCTTTCGATACGAAAAAGGCCCGGATCGCTCCGGGCCTTTTTTGTGTCTGCCTTGCGTCTGCGGCGTTACGCTCGACCGCGCACCAGATGCATGACCAGGCTGATCACCAGGAACAGCAGGAACAGGAAGAACAGGATCTTGGCAATCCCGGCAGACGCGCCGGCAATTCCGCCAAAACCCAGAACGCCCGCGACAATCGCGACGATCAGGAAGATAAGGGCATATTGCAACATTGTTCATCTCCGGTTGGGATGAACGGGTTACGCGGCCGGCCGCGCCGGGGTTCCCCTTGCGCGCGGCTTTTTACGGGCACGCCGGAAAAGGATCAGCCGCGCATCGCGCTGGTGATCGGCTCGCTGGTCACCGGATAGCCCAGATCCTCGTCGATGCACAGATGCGGCTGGCCGTCGCGATCCTCTATATAGGGCATGATCATCTGCGATGGGTAACGGGCGATATGGTCCAGCGCCTCGCCTATGCTGCCGAACTGCGCCAGCCGTTCCAGATTGCGCCGCGTCGGGAAGATGAGTTTGACCTTGCCCTCTTGCGCCATTGCCAGCGCCTCGGCTGCAGTTGCCCAGAACAGGTGCCGGTTCTCGGTCTCGTCTACTTCGATGATGTGATCATGCCCATCGCACTGCGCGATGAAGAATCGCGTGTCGAAAACGCGGTGCCTGTTGAACGGCGGCCGCCAGCGGGTGAACGGGGTAAGCGCGGACAGATCGAACTGCCATCCGGCGGTGCGCACCACGTCCGAGAACACGGCGCCGCCGTGCATCGCCGCGCGCGCGCTGGCCAGCGCATCGCGCTCGGGCGGATCTACGAAGCCCAGGCCCAGCCCGGTTTCCTCGATCGTCTCGCGAATGGCCGCGATCCGTGCGGCGGCATCGTCGGGCTCGAGCGCATGGTACATAGTGGCGGCGAGCGCGTGGTCGTCGGGATCAACCCGGCCGCCGGGAAACACCACGGCGCCTCCTGCGAACACCATCTGCGCCGAGCGTTCGACCATCAGCAGTTCAGGCGCCCCGCCCCCGGGCAATTGCCGGAACACGATGATGGTTGCTGCAGGCGTCGCCTCGGGCAGGGGTTCGCCGGTGCGCGGATCGATGGTCGGGGTTTCGCGTTCGGACGCCGGAGATATCTGGTCAGCCATGGCCCCTGTCATCGCCGATCAAACCGGTGCTGCCAAGCGCGAAAACGATAGCCTGGGCAAGCGGCCTGCGCTCAGTGGCGCAGCAGGCGTTCGGCAATGCGCTCGGGCTCGATCCGGTAATGCCCCTGCACGGCGGCGCGGGCTACCGAGTAATAGCGATCGGGCAGCAGCGTCGCATCGTCGATCAGGTCGGCCTCGCGGTCGCATTGATCGACCAGCATGTCGAGCAGTCCGATCAGCCGGTCACGGTCCGGCGAAGGCTGCGCGGCGCTGCGTGTGAACAGGCCAAGTCCCTTTTGCGCCAGTAATCCGATCATTGCTGCAACTCCTTCGCTGGAATATCGTGGTCCAGACCATGAACGGCAGCGGTCGGCGCAGATTTAGGGTTTTGCTAACCATGATCGCGTTGTCGGGATATTTTACACCCGATTACAACTCGAAGCTTTCGTTAACCATCTAACCCTATGACAGCGCTTGCAATGATCGGACTGGCACACGGTCTGCATCGGCAAGAGCACAGTCGTCTTCAAAGATAGGCAGGGCGGTCGCTTCACAGGTCTCGCACCGCCCTGCCCTTCCCCCCTAACACCGCTGATGTCAGGCTCCACCCAGCGAGCGCAGCACCTGCATGGTGCGCGCGTCGGCGGGAAAGAACGTCTCGAGCGCGAGTTCCGACAGCGTGATGTCGCGCGGCGTGCCGAAGATCGTCACCGTGGTCATGAAGGACAGCCTGCCCGCCACCGTATCGATCACCAGCGGCAGCGCGATCGGCGCGCGCCCGGCAGGGGCATTGTCGTTTGCCGACCCCGGATAGCCCGCCAGCTCATCGCGCAGCAGGCTGAGCGCTGCATCGGCGGTTAGCTCGATATCGCGGTCGAGCCGGTGGAGGATGTAGCTGCGCCATTGCTCGTAATTGACGATCTGCGGCGCCAGACCATCGGGGTGGAGCGCCAGCCGCAGCACGTTGACCGGCGGCACCAGAAGGTGCGGCGCGATCTGCTCGGTCAGCAGCGCCAGCGCGCCATTGGCCGCCACCATGTTCCAGTGCCGATCCACCGCCAGCGCGGGAAACGGCTCGTGCGCCTTGAGCAGATGCTCGACCGCCGCCAGTGCCTCGGCCATTTCGGGCGCGGAAAGGCCTGTCTCCTCGAACTCGGGCGCCAGCCCTGCTGACAGCAGGATCTGGTTGCGCGCGCGCAGCGGGATATCGAGATAGTCGGCGAGACGGATGATCATGTCGCGGCTGGGCTGGGCACGCCCGGTTTCGACGAAACTGAGATGCCGGGTGGACATCTCCACCTCCAGCGCCAGTTGCAACTGGCTGAGGCGGCGGCGCTCGCGCCATTGGCGCAGCTGTTGCCCGGCGGGCTCGGATGTGCGGGTATCCTGTGGCATGGCCGCGATCCTAGCGGGGAGAGATAGGCTAAACCATTACCTTGCAGGTCATGATGCTACCCCGCCAGCCCCACCGTCGCAAAGGCCAGAAAGGCCAGCAGCCCGGCATCGCGGTTGCTGCGGAACTTGGTCAGCGGGTCCTGCGGATCGGCGGGCTTGAGCGCGACGACCTGCCAGCAAAGGTGCAGCGCGACGGGCGCCAGCGCGGCGAGCGCCAGCACATCGGGGCGGACCTGCCAGATCGCCGCTGCCCAGAGGCCCAGGGTCAGCGCATAGAACAGCGCGACGCCAGGCCTGACGGCAGCGCCCATTGCGCGCGCGCTCGAACGGATGCCGACCAGTGCATCGTCCTCGACATCCTGCAGCGCGTAGATGGTGTCATAGCCGATGACCCAGGCAACGCAGCCGAAATAGAGCAGGAACGCAGGCAGCGGCAGCGCATCGTCCACCGCCGCCCAGGCGACGAGCGCGCCCCAGCTGAACACCAGCCCGAGCCAGGCCTGCGGCCACCACGTGATCCGCTTCATGAACGGATAGGCCGCGACCAGCGCAAGCGAGCCGATTGCGATCAGCGCCGAAAGCAGGTTGAGCTGGACCAGCACCACCAGCCCGATCGCGCACAGCGCCAGCAGCCAGGCCCAGGCGGCCTTGAGGCTCACCGCGCCGCTCGCCAGCGGGCGCCCGCGGGTACGTGCCACCTGCGCGTCAAGATCGCGGTCGACGATATCGTTGTACACGCAGCCTGCGCCGCGCATCGCGATCGCGCCGAGCAGCATCCACAGCACCAGTGGCCAATGCGTGCGCAGCCCGCCCGACAGCGCCAGCGCGTACGGGCAAGGCCAATAGAGCAGCCACCAGCCGATCGGCCGGTCGAACCGCGCCAGCAGCGCATAGGGTCGCGCCGCAGCGGGCAGCAGTGCCAGCAGGCCGCGTGTTTCGGTATCGGGGAGCGGGGCGGTGGTCATGGCATAGCCCTAGTGCGGTTTGCAGCGCCAGGGAACCCGCTGTCCCGCCAAGTTGCACTCGTGCCCTCCTGATTCGTCACCCCCGCGCACGCGGGGGTCCGGCTACTGCGTCGACGTCGGCCAAGAAAGCGGTATTCCCGCGTTCGCGGGAATGACGAAAGAGGAATTCGCAAAGCTAAGGCTATAGCCGCGTGCGCAGCGACCACAGTTCCGGAAACGCCTTCTTGCCCAGCGTATTGTGCAGATAGGCCGCGCCCGCGGTGCCGCCAGTGCCGCGCTTCATGCCGATGATCCGCTCGACCGTCAGCACGTGCTTGTGCCGCCAGGCGGCCATGGCATCGTCGAGATCGACCAGCTTCTCGGCAAGCTGGTACAGGTCCCAGTGGCGCTCGGGATCGGCATAGACCTGGACGAAGGCGTCCTCGACTGCGGTATGTGGCGCATAGGCCTGGCTGAAATCGCGCTCCAGCACCTCTGCCGGGATGGCAAAGCCGGCGCGCGCGGCGGCCGCGATCGCGTTGTCCCATAGGCTGGGGCTGGCCAGCGCCTCGGCCATCGCCGCCTGCGCCTCGGGCCGGTCGTCCTGAAACTTGAGGAACGCCTTGTCCTTGAGGCCGAGCAGATATTCGACCGTCCGGAACTGGTCCGACTGGAAGCCCGAGCTGGGGCCCAGCACGTTGCGGAAGCGGGTATAGTCGCTTGGCGTCATCGTCGAGAGGATATCCCAGCTCAACGTCATCACCGCCTGGATGCGGCTGACCCGGGCCAGCCCCTTGTACGCGGGGATCAGCGCGTCCGAAGCCACCTGGGCATTCGCCATCCGCAGCTCGCGGATGATCTGCTTGAGCCACAGTTCCTTGGTCTGGTGGATGATGATGAACAGCATCTCGTCGTCCTCGGACGACTGGGGCTGCTGGCAATCGAGCAGCGAATCGAGCGCGAGATAGCGCGCATAGGTCATGGGGGAGGATGTGTCGGTCATGCCCGGCTTGATAGCGGCAGGCCGACCGAGGCGAAACCTGCTATTGCGCGGGCGCGTCCTGCGCTGCGCCTTGCTGCGCGGAGGCAGCAGCGGGATCGGCATTGCGCTCGTCGAGCATTTCGGCGGCTTCGTCCAGCGCGCGGGCCTCGCCCACCGTGACACCGCCGGGGCCCGGATCATTGTCCGCTGCCCCACAAGACATGGCCGCCAGCGCGCTAACGCTGACGGCCAGTATCTTCAGCATGCTTCCGAAGAAGCGATGCATGGCTTATTCAGCAGCCTTCTTGGCAGCTTCACCAGCGGCCGCAGCAGCGTCCTTGGCTTCGCCAGCAGCAGCAGCAGCTTCGTCAGCGCCAGCTTCAGCAGCGTTCACAGCGCCTTCAGCAGCAGCTTCGGTGGCTTCACCAGCAGCTTCGGTTGCTTCAGCAGCGGCGTCGCCAGCAGCTTCAGCAGCTTCCATGCCGGCATCAGCAGCTTCTTCAGCGGTTGCTTCTGCGGTGGCAGCTTCTTCGGTGTTTTCTGCGCCGCAAGCAGCCAGGGCCAGCGAGAGAGCGGCAACCGATGCGATCGAAAAAATGGTCTTCATCTTGAACTTCCGTCCTGTTCTAATTGGCTGATCACCAGCCCAAAAGGAGTTAAACACGTCACAATTGTGCCGACAAGCTTCAGACAAGCCCCCACTGTCGGACCGGCGCATCTAGCGACAGTTTTTCGCCTTTGCAATCACTTTGGTTGGGAAAGTCGCCAAACAGAGACACAAGCTTACAAATCGCATGGGCCACGCGGCTTTTCCGGCAGCTTCCCGCGCCGGGCAATATGCCGCATTGACCACATATAAAGAATTCTTTATATGCCCTTTCATGGATATGACGCTGCTCTTCAAGGCCTTGGCCGACGACAGCCGTTTGCGCATCATGCTGCTGCTGCAGCTGATGGAGCTTTCGGTTGGGGAGCTTGCGGCAGTGCTGGACCAGAGCCAGCCGCGCGTCTCGCGCCATGTGCGCATTCTGGCAGAGGCTGGGCTTGCCGAGCGGCACAAGGAAGGCAGCTGGGTGTTCCTGCGCCCCGCGCTGCCGCGGCTGAACCACAAGGCTGCCAGCCTGCTCGATGCCTTCCTGCGCCACGACGATGCCGTCGGTCCGGTGCTGAGCGCGCAACACGCCGCCGACCGGGCGCAGCTGGATGCGATTCGCGCCATCCGCGAGCAGCGTGCGGCCGATTTCTTCGCGCAGCATGCCGGGCAATGGGATGCCATCCGGTCGCTGCACCTGCCCGAGGCCGACGTCGAAGCCGCGCTGGCGGATATGATTCGCGACCAGCCGTTGGGGCGTCTGCTCGATATCGGCACCGGCACCGGGCGGATGATCGAGCTGTTCGCCGACAGCGCCGAACACAGCACCGCGCTCGATCGCAGCCCTGAAATGCTGCGGCTGGCGCGCGCCAAGCTGCAACATCACGCCACCGAACAGGTCGATCTGGTGCAGGCGGATTTCTACGCGCTGCCGCTGATCGACCAGGGCTTCGACACGATCCTGCTGCACCAGGTGCTGCATTATGCGCAGAACCCGCAAGGGGTGATCGACGAGGCAGGCCGGGTGGCAGCACCCGGCGCGCGCATCGCCATCGTCGATTTTGCCCCGCATGCGCTGGAGGAGTTGCGCGAACGCGACGCGCATGCGCGGCTCGGCTTCGGCGACGACCAGATCGCCACGATGCTTGCCGGTGCCGGGATCGACCTTATCGAGACGCGCAGCCTTTCGGGCGGCGCGCTCACCGTGAAAATCTGGCTGGGGGTGCGGCATGGCAAGGCGCCGCCCGCCTCCCTCCACCCGCAAAGACAACAAACGCCCAGAAAGGCTGCTGCATGACCCTGTCGCTCAAACAACTGGCTGAAGCGCGCGAGGCGCTTGGTACCCCGCTGTTCGCAGGGCTGGCCGGCGATGTCGAGGTGAGCTTCGAGTTCTTCCCGCCCAAGACCGAGAAGATGGAAGAGACCTTGTGGGACACCCTGACCACGCTGGCGCCGCTCAAGCCCAAGTTCGTCTCGGTGACCTATGGCGCGGGCGGGTCGACCCGCGAGCGCACCCACGCCACCGTTGCACGGATTGCGGCCGAAACCGCGATTCCCGCCGCAGCGCATCTGACCTGCGTCGATGCGACTCGCGACGAGATCGACGAGATCGCGCAGAACTACTGGAACGCGGGCGTGCGCCACATCGTCGCGCTGCGCGGTGATCCGCCGCGTGCGGGCGAGAAGTTCAGCCCCCATCCGGGCGGCTATGCCAATGCCGCAGAGCTGGTCACCGGCCTCAAGAAAGTCGCGCCGTTCGAGATTTCGGTCGCGGCTTACCCTGAAACCCATCCCGATGCCGATTGTGCCGACAGCGACATCGACAATCTCAAGCGCAAGATCGATGCGGGCGCGGACCAGGCGATCAGCCAGTTCTTCTTCTCGCCCGAAGCGTTCTTCCGCTTTCGCGATGCCTATACCAAGGCCGGCATCACCAAGCCGATCCTGCCGGGCATCCTGCCGGTCAGCAATGTCGCCACCACCCGCAAGATCGCGGGAATGTGCGGCACCGCAATCCCGCAATGGATGAACGACCTGTTCGAAGGGCTGGACGATCACCCCACCACCCGCCAGCTGGTTGCTGCCACGGTGGCCGCCGAACTGTGCCGCCGGCTCTATTCGGGCGGTGTGCGCCACTTCCATTTCTACACCCTCAACCGGGCCGAGCTCAGCTTTGCGATCTGCCACCTGCTTGGCCTGCGCGCCAACCGGCACGCACAGGCGGCTCCGGTTCTCCAGGAGAATGCCGCGTGACCCCCGCCGAACACCTCAAGTCGATCGCCGCCACCCGCATCATGATGCTCGACGGCGGCTATGGCACCGCAATTCAGGCGGCCAAGCTGACCGAGCAGGATTTCCGGGGCAATCTGGAGTTCACGCACGACCAGAAGGGCAACAACGATATCCTCGCGCTCACCTGTCCTCCGGTGATCGCGGGAATCCACCGCGCCTATCTGGATGCAGGATCGGATATCATCGAGACCAACACCTTCAGCGCCAACCGCATCAGCCAGGCCGATTATGGCGCGGAACATCTGGTGCGCGAGATCAATCTGGAATCCGCCCGTGTCGCGCGCGAGGAAGCCAATGCGGCGCATGCCCGTGACGGCAAGCCCCGCTTTGTGGCAGGTGCGATCGGCCCGACCAACAAGACGCTGTCGCTGTCTCCGGACGTCAACGATCCGGGCTATCGCGAGGTCGATTTCGATACCATGCGCGATGTCTATCGCGAACAGTGCGACGCACTGGTCGAAGGCGGGGTAGACTTCATCCTGATCGAGACGATCTTCGACACGCTGAACGCCAAGGCCGCCGCGATGGCCGCTCGTGATGCGGCGCAGGCTGCCGGGCGCGAAGTGCCGATCATGATCTCGATGACGATCACCGACATGGCCGGACGCAACCTGTCCGGCCACACCGTCGAGGCGTTCTGGCACGCGGTGCGGCACATCAAGCCGCTGACCATCGGGCTCAACTGCTCGTTCGGCGCCGACCTGCTGCGTCCGCATCTCGCGGCACTGGCGCGGCAGGCCGATACTTTGGTGATGGCCTATCCCAATGCCGGGCTGCCCAATGATCTTGGCCAGTATGACGAGCTGCCCGAACAGACCGCAGAGCTGATCAAGCAGTGGCTCGACGACGGCCTGATCAACATCGTCGGCGGCTGCTGCGGCACCACCCCTGCGCATATCGGCGCAATCGCGCGCGCGGTTGCCGATGCCCAGCCCCGCGCCATCCCCACCCCGCCGGTGCAGACGCGCCTCGCCGGGCTGGAGCCGTTCACGATGGCGGCTTGATCCAGACTTCTCCCCTCCCGCCTGCGGGAGGGGTAGGCCGCGCCGCAGGCGAGGCCGGGGTGGGCCTGAACCTGCCCGAAGTTTTGTAGCCGCGCCCACCCCCTACCCCCTCCCGCAAGCGGGAGGGGAGAGAATTGAGAAAAAATGACCCAGTCCACCGCCCAGTTCGTCAACATCGGCGAGCGCACCAACGTTACCGGCTCTGCCAAGTTCAAGAAGCTGATCATGGAAGACCGCTATGAAGAGGCGGTCGATGTCGCGCGCCAGCAGGTGGAGAACGGCGCGCAGGTCGTCGACATCAACATGGACGAAGGCCTGCTCGACGCGCACGCCGCGATGACCCGCTATCTCAAGCTGATCGCCGCCGAGCCCGACATCGCGCGCGTTCCGTTCATGATCGATTCGTCGAAATGGTCGGTGATCGAGGCGGGTCTCAAATGCGTTTCGGGCAAGCCGATCGTCAACTCGATCAGCATGAAGGAAGGCGAGGAAGAGTTCCTGCGCCACGCGCGGATCTGCATGGATTACGGCGCGGCCGTGGTCGTGATGGCGTTCGACGAAGTCGGGCAGGCCGACACCAAGGAGCGCAAGGTCGAGATCTGCGAGCGCGCGTACAAGTTGCTCACCGGAATCGGTTTCCCGCCCGAAGACATCATCTTCGACCCCAACATCTTCGCGGTCGCCACCGGCATCGACGAGCATCGCCGCTATGCCATCGACTTCATCGAAGCGTGCACCGAGATCAAGAAGCGTTGCCCGCATGTCCATATCTCGGGCGGCGTCTCCAACCTGTCGTTCAGCTTCCGTGGCAACGAGCCGGTGCGCCGCGCGATGCACAGCGTGTTCCTCTACCACGCCATCAAGGCAGGCATGGACATGGGCATCGTCAACGCAGGGCAGCTCGACATCTATGACGACATCAATCCCGAGCTGCGCGAAGCGTGCGAGGATGTGATCTGGGACAGGCGCGAGGATTCGACCGAGCGGCTGATCACGCTGGCCGAATCCTTCCGCGGCAAGGACGAGCGCGCCGAGAAGCAGGCCGCCGAATGGCGCAGCTGGCCGGTGGTCAAGCGGCTGGAGTATGCGCTCGTCAAGGGCATCGACGCGCATATCGTCGAGGATACCGAGGAAGCGCGGCTTGAAGCGACCCGCCCGATAGAGGTCATCGAAGGCCCGCTGATGGACGGGATGAACGTGGTCGGCGACCTGTTCGGCGAGGGAAAGATGTTCCTGCCGCAGGTGGTCAAATCCGCACGCGTGATGAAGAAGGCGGTCGCGCACCTGTTCCCCTATATCGAGGCCGAGAAGGACCCCAATGCCAAGGGCAAGGGCCGGATCATCATGGCGACCGTGAAGGGCGATGTGCACGATATCGGCAAGAACATCGTCGGCGTAGTGCTGCAGTGCAACGGCTATGAGGTCGTCGATCTGGGCGTGATGGTGCCCTGGCACGACATCCTCAAGGCCGCTAACGACAACAAGGCCGACATCATCGGCCTGTCCGGCCTGATCACCCCCTCGCTCGACGAGATGGTGACCGTGGCCGAGGAAATGCAGAAGGCGGGCATGACCATGCCGCTGATGATCGGCGGGGCCACCACTTCCAAGGTCCACACCGCGCTCAGGATCGCGCCGGCGTATGAAGGCCCGGTGATCCACGTGCTCGATGCCAGCCGCGCGGTCGGCGTCGCCTCGAACCTGGTCAGCCAGACCAACCGCGATCCCTTCGTGCTCAAGGTCGCCGAGGAATACGAAGCCGTCCGCATCGCCCGCGCCAACAAGGGGCAGAACGAGCTCGCCCCGCTCGAGGTCGCGCGCGCCAACGGCTTTGTCGCCGACATGAGCCAGAAGCCGCCTGCGCCGGTGCAGCCTGGCCTCCACGTGTTCGAGGACTGGGACCTTGCCGACCTTCGCGAATGCATCGACTGGACGCCATTCTTCCGTGCGTGGGAGCTGGCGGGCAACTTCCCCGCAATCCTCACCGACGAAGTGGTCGGCGAGAGCGCGACGTCCTTGTTCGCCGATGCCAATGCGATGCTCGACCAGATCATCGAAGAGAAATGGCTCACCGCGAAGGGCGTGGTCGGGCTGTGGCCGTGCCAGCGCGATGGCGACGATGTCTTCATCCATGCCGGCGGCGAGGAAATCCGCATGCCGTTCCTGCGCCAGCAGATTGCCAAGCGCGAGGGCCGGGCGAACATGTGCCTTGCAGACTTCATCGACACCGCGGGTGACTGGATCGGCGGCTTTGCGGTCACCGCAGGGCATGGCATCGACGAGCAGCTGGCAAAGTTCCAGGCCAATCACGACGATTACAACGACATCCTGCTGAAAGCGCTGGCCGACCGCCTCGCCGAAGCCTTTGCCGAACGCCTGCACCAGCACGTGCGCACCACCCTGTGGGGCTATGCGGCAGGCGAGCAGCTGACCAACGAGGCGCTGATCAAGGAGCAGTATCGCGGCATCCGCCCCGCGCCGGGCTATCCCGCCTGCCCCGACCACAGCGCCAAGCCTGCGCTGTTCGAGATGCTCAAGGCCACCGATGCAACCGGCATCACGCTGACCGAAAGCTTTGCGATGCTGCCGACCGCGGCGGTGAGCGGCTTCTATTTCGGTCATCCGGACTCGGCCTATTTCGGCGTGGCGCGGATCGGTGAGGATCAGCTCATCGATTATGCCCACAGGCGCGGGGTGGACATGGACACCGCCCGCCGCTGGCTGCGTCCCAATCTGGACTGACCGGTCGGGATCGGTGCGGATGTGTTGACTCCCGCGCACTAAACCGCAACATCCCGCCGGGACTGGCGCTGCGGCAGTCCCCCAAGGGGCCTGTAACGCGTGACACCATCGGAGCTCAGCGCGTATTTCTTCCTGCAGATGGCGCTGATCATCGCCACCTGCAGGGTGATCGGCTATGCGGTTCGCCGGTGGCTGGGCCAGCCCCAGGTGGTCGGCGAGATGATGGCGGGCGTGGTGCTCGGCCCCTCGCTGTTCGGCTATGTCCTTCCCGACGTGCAGGCCGCGCTGTTCCCAGCAGAAACCCGCGACGTGCTGTTCGTCTGCGCGCAGCTGGGCGTCGGGCTGTACATGTTCATCGTCGGGCTGGGCTTTCGCTCGGATCACTTCCGCGCGCAAATGGGCAGCGCCGCTGCGGTATCCTTTACCGGCATGGCGGTCCCGTTCCTGGTCGCCGTCGTGCTCGCCCCGATGCTGCAACGGGTGCCCGGGCTGTTCGCCAGCGACGTCAACCAGTTCCAGGCGACCCTGTTCCTGGGCGCGTGCATCGCGATCACCGCCTTTCCCATGCTCGCGCGGATCATTCACGAACGCGGGCTCACCGATACACGGCTGGGCAGCCTGACGCTGTCAGCCGGCGCGATCGACGATGCCGCCGCGTGGACGGTGCTCGCCATCGTGCTGGCGAGCTTCGGCGATGGCCCGGGCGTCGCGATCAAGGCGATCGCCGGCGGCGCGGCGTTTGCCGCGTTCATGCTGATCTACGGGCGGCGGCTGCTCGCGCCTCTGGGCCGGATCGCCGAGCGCGATGGCAAGGTCACGCATTCGATGCTGGCGGTGGTGTTCGTGCTGTTCATGATGGCCGCATTCGCGATGGACTTCATCGGCATCCACGCGGTGCTGGGCGGATTCATCCTGGGCATCTGCATGCCGCGCGGGCTGCTCGCCAACGATGTCCAGCGCCAGCTCGAGCCGATCGTGATGGTGCTGCTGATCCCGATGTTCTTCGCCTATTCGGGGCTCAACACCCAGCTGACCGTGGTCAACAATGCCGAGCTGCTGGCGATCGCGATGGGGATCCTTGCCGCATCGATCCTCGCCAAGGGGGTCGCCTGCTATGTCGCCGCGCGGCTGACCGGGCAGGACAATGCGACCGCCATGGCGATCGGCGCGTTGATGAATGCGCGCGGCATGATGGAGCTGATCATCATCAACATCGGCCTGCAGCGCGGCATCATCGGTCCGGCGCTGTTTTCGATGCTGGTGATCATGGCGATCGTCACGACCTTCATGGCATCGCCGCTGTTCGATCTGGTCTACGGCCGCAAGCGCAAGAGTGCGCCGGTAACGGATGCCCCCGGGCCTGTCCCGTGACGGGACGGGCCTTACGTTAACCCTCTAAATCCGCGCGTTTTTGTGCCGCTGTGCTATTTTCCGCGGCATGACCTTCTTTCGCATCCTCCTGCTCGTTGCGCTGCTCGCCAGCATCGCCGTCCCGCTCTCCGCGCAGCAGGGGCGCCCCACACCCTATCGTATCGCCGAGACCGGCAAGGAATATCGCTCGCTCGCCGATGCTGTTGGCAAGATCGGCGGGGGCACCGGGACGATCGAGGTACAGCCCGGCATCTGGCGCGACTGCGTGGTGCAGGAGGCGGGCAACATCACCTACCGCGCGGTCACCCCGGGGACCGCGATCTTCGACGGCGGCGTGTGCGAGGACAAGGCCACCCTGGTGCTGCGCGGCCGCAGCGCGCGGGTCGAGGGGCTGATCTTCCAGAACATCGCGGTGCGCGACGAGAACGGCGCAGGCATCCGGCTGGAATGGGGTGACCTGACCGTCGTCAACAGCCTGTTCCGCGACAGCCAGCAGGGTATCCTTTCGGCGCAAAACCCCGGCGGCCGCATCGTCATCGACAAGAGCACGTTCTCGGGGCTCGGCCTGTGCGCATCGGACTGTGCGCATTCGCTCTATATCGGCGATTACGGCTCGCTCACCGTCACCCGCTCGCGCTTCGAGAAGGGCCAGGGCGGGCACTATGTCAAAAGCCGCGCAGCCCGGGTCAGCATCACCGATTCGAGCTTCGACGACAGCCGCGGCAATGGCAGCAACTACATGATTGACCTGCCCGGCGGCGCGAGCGGCGAGATCACCCGCAACATCTTCGTGCAGGGGCAAAACAAGGAAAACTGGTCGGCCTTCATCGCTGTGGCCGCCGAGGGCCGCAGCTATTCCTCGGCTGGCCTGCAGATATTCGGCAATGACGCAAGCCTGGCGCCGGGCGTCGAGCGCAACACCTGGTTCGTCGCCAACTGGAGCCGCGATCCGATCCCGCTGGGCGAAAACCGGCTGGGCAAGGGCCTGAGCCCCTACGACCAGCGCTGACCCATCAGTTTGCCGTGGCGTCGATCCCGATCCGCCTCGCGCGCGCCTTCCACATGTCACGGGCATAGGCCTGCATGTCGGGGATCTTGTCGACCTCGTCGATGATCTCGAGCCCGAAGATGGTCTCGACCACATCCTCCAGCGTGACGATGCCCTGCGCCGAGCCATATTCGTCGACCACCAGCATGATGTGGTGGTTCTCCTCGATGAACCGTTGAAACAACCGGTCCACGGGCACCGTGCCCAGCGTGCTGGTCATCGGCCGGATCAGGCTGTCGAGCGTGGCCTCACCCTGCCGCGCCCGATCGCCCTGCTCGATGATGTGCATCAGCACCTCCCCCTTGAGCACGAAGCCGATGACATCGGCCGGGTCGGTATCCGAAATCGGGATGCGGGTGAAAGGCTTGTCGCGCACCTCGCCCACAAATTCGGCCAGCGGCGTGGTCTTCGGCAGCCCGAACACCACCGTGCGCGGGGTCATGATGTCCCAGGTCTTGACCTCACCCAGCTGCAGCAGATTGTGCAGCACCTCGCTTTCCTGCCGATGCAGCTGGCCTGAATCGCTCCCCATCCGCGCGACCGCCATCAGTTCCTCGCGATGCCGGGGCGCGTGCGCGGCCTGGCCGAAGGTGATCAGCCGGGTCAGCTGCTGCGAAAACCAGACCAAGGGCGCGAGCAGGCGGATCATCACCGGCAGCACCCGCCCGACAAAGGGCGCAAGCTGCAGCGCATAGCGCGCGCCGATGGTCTTGGGGATGATCTCGGTCAGGATCAGCACCGCCACCGTCAGCGCGGCGGCGAAGATCGCCTGCGTTGAATTGCCGAACAGCCGCGCATATTCGGCGCCTGCGCCTGCCGCGCCCATCGTATGCGCGACCGTGTTGAGCGTCAGGATCGCCGCCAGCGGGCGATCGACGTCGCGCTTGAGCACCTCCATGCCATCGGCCCAGCGTGCGCCGTTGGTCTTGCCGGTCTGGATCGCAGACGGTGTGATGGTGAGCAAAGAGGCTTCGAGCAGCGAGCACAGGAACGATATTCCCAGCGCGCTGCCAACATAGATGAACAAGAGGGTCATGAATCTGCCAATGGGTGGGGGAAAAGCCGAGCGCTCAAGGAGCGTACCCCTCGACCACAAGGTCGGTTCCGGGCAAGGGCCCGTTGACCCATTGGCGAAAGCTCGCAAAGCGACTACATCGGCCGCCAATGACGATGCGCCTCCTGAAAGCCGTACTGGCGGTGATGCTGACCCTGTTGCCGCTCGCCGCGTCGACACAGCTTGTCGCGCAACCGCTGCAGCGCGGCCCCAACAACATCGCGGCATCTTTGGTCGCCGAAAGCCCCGCGCCCGCGCCGGGAAGCACCGTCGATCTCGCCTTTGCGATGACGCCCAAGTCCGGCTGGCACGGCTATTGGCTGAACCCCGGCGATGCCGGGCTGGGCATGACGCTGACATGGAACCTGCCCAGGGGGGTGAGCGCGGGCGAGTTGCGCTATCCCGTGCCCGAAACGCTGATCATCGCCGGGCTGATGAACCATGTGTTCGAGGGCGCCTACGCGCCTCTGGTGGCGCTGACCATCGATCCGTCCCTGGCCCCCGGCGCCCGCCTGCCAATCTCGGTCAAGGCCGACTGGCTGGCCTGCACCGACGAGATCTGCGTGCCCGAAAGCGCGACGCTATCGACCAGCCTGATCGTGGGCGACGGCGCGACCAGCAAGGACACCCGCGCCCGGTTCGACGGCTGGCGCCAGCGCCTGCCCGCGCCTTTGGGATCGAAGGCGACGTATCAGCTCGACGGCAAGATCCTGCGCATCGCCGTCCCCTATCCCGCAGCGGGCGATATCGAGGCGCCCTATTTCTTCGCAAGCACCGAACGGGCGGTGCGCTACAGCGCGCCCCAGGCCTTTTTCCGCGATGGCGACCGGCTGATCATCGAGACCGAGGCGAGCGGCGCATTGGCGGGACCGCTGGCAGGCGTGCTGCGCATCGGTGAGCATCTCGGGCTCGAGCTGGTGGCCGATAAGGGCGCGGTGGCGCCCGGCGGCACCCGGATCGATGCCGCCGCAGCGGATGAGCCCGAGGGCGGCATGCTGGCCCTGCTCGCGGCCGCGTTGGGCGGCGCGCTGCTCGGCGGCCTGCTGCTCAACATCATGCCCTGCGTCTTCCCGATCCTCAGCCTGAAGGCGATCAGCCTTGCCAAGGCCGGTGGCGACGAGCGCGGTGCGCGGCGCGATGCGCTGGCCTATACTGCGGGCATCGTGCTGGTGTGCGTCGCGCTGGGCGGACTGCTGCTGATCCTGCGCGCGGGCGGCGAGCAGATCGGCTGGGCATTCCAGCTGCAGGACCCGCGCATCATCCTGGGCCTGTTGCTGCTGGTCACCACGATTTCCTTCAACCTGGCCGGACTGTTCGAGTTCGGCAGCATTTCTGCAGGCTCGAGCCTCATCGGCAGGGGCGGTGCGGCAGGCTCGTTCTGGACCGGCGCGCTCGCGGCCTTCGTCGCAACACCCTGCACCGGACCTTTCATGGCCGCGGCGATGGGCAGCGCGCTTGTGCTGCCGGTGCCTGCCGCGCTGCTGGTGTTCGCAGGCCTGGGCCTGGGCCTTGCGCTGCCGTTCCTCGCGATCGGCTTCATCCCTGCGCTGCGCCACCGCCTGCCACGACCGGGGGCTTGGATGGGCACCTTCCGCAGCATCATGGCGGTGCCGATGTTCCTGACCGGGCTGGCGCTGGTCTGGCTGCTGGGCCAGCAGACGGGCAACACCGGCGTGCTCTTCGGCCTTGCCGCCGCGATGCTGCTGGCGTTGCTGCTGTGGTGGCTGGGCGCGCGGCAGAAGGCCGGACGCAGCGGCTGGCTGCCGCTTGCCCCGGCGCTTGCCAGCGCGGTCGCGGCCGTGCTGCTGCTGCCGACGGGAGGAAGTGCAGCCTCGCCCGGCACCTCTGCCGGTGCCACCCTTCCCGCCCAGCCGTTCAGCGAGGCGAAGCTTGCGCAGCTGCGCGCTGCGGGGACCCCGGTGTTCGCTTATTTCACCGCCGACTGGTGCATCACCTGCAAGGCCAACGAAGCCGCCGCGATCCAGCGCGAGGCCACCGCCGCCGCGTTCAGCAAGGCGGGCGTGGTGGTGCTGGAAGGCGATTGGACCCGCCGCGATGCCGCGATCAGCCGCTATCTCGAGGCGCAGGGCCGCTCGGGCGTACCACTGTATGTGTGGTACAAGCCCGGCAGCGACCCGGTCATCCTGCCGCAGGTGCTCACTGTCGAGACGCTGACCGAACTGGTCGGCTGATCGCCCGATCGGGGGGTGCGCTTATGCGGTGACCGCGCGCAGCCCTTCGATGAAGTGCGGGATATTGGCGTCGGTGAATCCGGCGATGTTGATCCGTCCCGATCCCGCCATGTACACGCCATAGTCGGCGCGCAGTGCGGCAATCTGTTCGGAGGTCAGCTGCAGCACCGAGAACAGTCCGTTCTGCTGGCCGACCGCGGCGAGATTGACCGACCCGATCGCCTGATGCGCCGCCAGCGCATCGCGCACGCCGCGCATCCGCGCCCGCATCGATGCAAGCTCGTCGAGCCAGATCTTGGTGAGGCCTTCGTCTTCCAGCACGATCCGCACCGATGCCGCGCCATGATCGGGCGGCATCGACCAGTTGGCGCGCGCGAGCGCGGCCAGGTTCGATTGCACCGATGCCTGCTGCGCGGGGCTTTCGGTCATCACATACAGCGCGCCGACGCGCTCGCGATAGAGGCCGAAATTCTTGTCGCAGCTGTACGCAATCAGCGCCTCGGGCACGCGCGAGAGCACCGCACGCAGGCCATAGCCGTCCGCCTCGAAGCCATGGCCAAGGCCGTGATAGGCAAGGTCGATCAGCGGGAACAGCCGCTTGGCCGCCACCGTCTCGGCAATCTCGTCCCACTGGGTTTCGCTATAATCCGCGCCGGTGGGGTTGTGGCAGCATCCGTGGAGCAGCACCGCGTCGCCTGCCTCGGCCTTGTCGAGCGCGGCTTCGAGCGCGTTGAAGTCAAGCCGCTGGGTCGCGACATCCATATGGCGGAAGGTCTCGCAGGCAAGCCCCACTGCATTGAGGATCTGCACATGGTTGGGCCAGCTGGGCGTGCCCATCCAGATGCGACGGACGCCGGCCTTGAGCAGCAGGTCCGCCGCAAGCCGCACCGCACCGGTGCCGCCCGGGGTCTGCAGCCCGTCGATGCGTCCGGCCGGGTCGAAATCGCCCAGCATCCACGGCATGATCGCGCGGACAAAGCCCATATCGCCTTCGGGGCCGAGATAGCTCTTGCTGTTCTGGTCCGCGAGCAGCCTTGCCTCGGCCGCCTTGATCGCCGCAAATACCGGCGTAGCGCCATCGGCGGTGCGATAGACGCCAACGCCAAGGTCGATCTTCTCGGCGCGTTCGTCAGCGGCATAAAGCTTGATAAGCGCGAGCAGCGCGTCGGCCGGTTGCGCCTTCAATTGTTCAAGCACGGATCAATCCCCCAATAATAGCAATAATGTTGCCGGAGTCGTAGCGTCCGGCGTCAGGAAAATGCGCGTGCCTCCATGCCGCCAGCTTGACGCCGGGGCAAGGCAAAAAGGCAAAAAGGCCGGTTGCCACGATAATGCGACAACCGGCCTTTCTTTGCCCATTTCTGGCAGTGCGACCCTGCGGGCTAAGTCATCAGAACGGAACGAAATTTCGTTTGCGGGTGAACTTCATGTAGCCGGCGTTGATCCCCAGCCTGAGGCCCAGCCCCATGCGCACCGGGATCAGCACGACATCGCCGCGGCGCAGGTAGCTGGTGTGGAAACCGCCGACCAGATAGGCCGCGCCCTCGCCCGCGCCAAAGCGCTTGTAGAGGTCCTCGCTGTCATACAGGTTATAGACCAGCACGAAGGTGTTGCCGGCATTGGCGCCGGCGTCAAACCCGATCGACGGACCGGTCCAGTAGACCGGCCGCTCGCCCTCCACCTTGTGGTGCAGCGTACCCGAGCCATAGCGCAGCCCGACCACAAACGCGCCCGAAGCCTCGCGCCCGATGATATAGCCGTTGGGCTCGCCCTGCTTGCGCAGGATATCCTCGATCAGTCCGGCCAGGCCCTCGGCGCCCTTGCCGAACACGCCCTCGGCGGCGCCGATGAGGTCATCCTTCTGATAGCCGTTGTCGGCAGTTCCCGACTGCGCCTCGAAGCCCGGCTGGGTGTCCAGACCGGGCTGCGGCGCGCTGGCGGGCGGCGGCGCATAAACCTCGCCGCTGGCCGCGCCCGAATCGGGGGTGCCATAATCATAGCCCTGGTCGAGCGGCGCACTGGTTTCGGGCGCCCGCGGCGGTGCCAGGTCGGAATCGATCGCCTCGTTGGGATCGACGGTGGTGACTTGCGCATGGGCCATGCCGGCCACAGGCCCGCCCAGCGCCATGGCCATCACCCCGGCAGCCGCCAGAATGTGCTTGAATAGCCCTGATCGCATAGATTTGCCTCCCGCTCATGCACTGGCTGACACGAATCCCGCATTTGTGCAGCGCGCACAATGAACCGGCGATGACCCGAGTCGATGGTGCGGCAGCCCGAGTCAAAAACACGCCAAATCGTGGAAAACCCGCGGCTTGCCTGCAGCCCGGGCGGCAAACTCGGGTCAATTGCAGGCGATCAACACATCTGCCAACTATCCGGTTGATCCCCGCCCAAGGCGCCGCTATAGCGCGCTCTGGCCAATCGACCGGCCCCAAGGCAGGGGCTTGCTCGCATTCAGATGCGTGCCATGCGGAGACGTGGGTGAGTGGCTGAAACCAACGGTTTGCTAAACCGTCGTGGGGGGATTACTCCCACCGAGGGTTCGAATCCCTCCGTCTCCGCCACCGGCTACCCCTGCAATCCTGGTGAAACTGCCAATCTTGATCGAGAGCCGAGCCAGCCTTCCGTCAAATGGTCCCTCAATTAGGGGCTGCTGGCATAGCAACCTCGTCGCCCTTTTGCCAAAGAGGACGTTCTTGCCAATCGAGTGTCAGTCCGCATTCGCTGTACGCCTGGAAGAAGCGGTTCGCCCGGAAAGCGTCTGGCGATACCCGTAAGGATGCCGAGATCGGGCTGTTGAAGCGTGATTTGGCCCGAGTGACCGAGGAGCGCGACATCCAAAAAAAAGCCACCGCGTACTTCGCCAGGGATGCAAAGTGAGATAGGCGTCTGTTGCCGAGCATCGTGACCAGTTCCAGGTTCGCTTGATGTGTCGTTGTTTGCGCATCCAGCCCAGTGGCTTCTATGCCTGGCAGAAGAGCCCTCGGAGCCAGCGGGCTTAAGACGATGCCCGGCAAACGGAGCTGATCCGTCAGGCCTGGAACGACAGCGGCAATTGCCGCGACAATGCCGTCGCCGAGACCTTCTTCTCGTCGCTCAAGCGCGAACGCAGCCGGCGCAGGACCTACAAAACACGAGAGGAAGCCCGACAGGACGTGTTCGATTCCATCGAGATGTCCCCCCCTTCCGCGCAAACGGATCAGGAGTGGGATGCTGTCGCCCGTCGAAATTTAACGATAGCGGATTTTGAAAGCACAAGGCGCCTAGAAGACCAGGCGCTGTTCAACCATGTGCGGAAAGCTCAAAGACCGGCGCCGCATCCACACCCGTTACGATCTATGCGCCCACACCTTCATGTCGGCCATCTGCAATGAGTCCTGAGCCTAGGGCCGTGACAGGAGACAAACACGGGCCGACCTCACGCCCCCGCGACATTCAATCTCCCAGCCAGCGCGGGACGATACCCAGACGTGGAATTGTGGCGTTCAATGCCTGACAGTGTGGCCGGACCGGCACAGCCCAGCACCAGCTCTCGACACCACGATTGACAAATCTCAAAAAATAATCTGATTATGTTATTGTCGCGGCCACGGGGAGCGCTGCTGCAATAGGGAGGGTGATGTGACCAGATCAGGATTGATGTCGAGTGCAGCAGCGGTGTTCATGGCCGTGAGCCCGGGAGTGGTCGCCGCGCAGGATGATATCGCCTCGGACGAAAGCACCGAGAGCCGCGCCACCACCGGCGAGATCATCGTCACTGCCCGCAAGCGCGAGGAGCGTCTGGTTGATGTGCCCGGCCCAATCACCGCGCTTTCGCCCAGCCAGATCACCGACGCCCGCTTGCAGGAGCCGCGCGATCTGCTGCTGCAGGTGCCGGGGGCCTTCCTTGTCGAAAACAACGCCGGGACCGCGCGCGACATCTCTATCCGCGGGGTCGGGACACCGACGCTCTTCGCGGAGCCGGGCGTCGCAATGTATGTCGACGAAATCTATTCGAGCGGCTTCATCAGCTTCCCCACCCAGTTCTACGATTTGGAACGGGTCGAAGTACTGCGCGGGCCGCAGGGCGCGCTGTATGGCCGCAATGCGGTCGGCGGGGCGGTCAATGTCATCTCAAAGCGGCCGACCGGCGAATTTGCGGGACTGGTGCGCGGTACGCTTGCCCGCTACGACCGGCGGGAGATCGAGGCGATGGCCAACCTCCCCGTGAGCGACAGCTTCGGGGTGCGCTTCTCGGGCCTATACATCGATCAGGATAAGGGAGAGTATCTCAACACCGTCACCAACGAGTTCATCGACCGGCAGGATTCGATCAGCGGCAGGGTGGTAGCGCGCTTTGCTCCGGCAGGCGGGTTCAGCGCAACCCTTACCTATGAGCATACCGATGCCGACACGCCCGGTACCGCCCTGTTCTTCCGCGACGCGGGCGAAACGCGCCGCACCATCCGCCGCGACACGCAACCGCGCAACAGCTATAATGTCGACCGGCTCGCCGCAGAGCTTGCCTATGAAAGCGAAACCGCAGGCACCTTCACGCTGATTGCAGGCGGGCGCGACTACAAGCTGCGTGGTGTGGAAGACACCGATCTTTCGGCCAACATCATCCCCAACCTGGCCACCGGCGACCTCGGCCAGCAGGTTACCACCCGGTTCAACCGGGTCGAAAGCCGCAATGTCGAATTGCGCTGGCTCTCGCCGCAATGGGGCGCGGTCTCGGTGCTCGCCGGGATCACCTATCTCGACGAGAGTGCGACGGGAGACATCGCCACGGATCTCGTCAGCATCCGCACCTTTCTTGGCGGCGGAACGGTACCCTTCGTGCTTGGCATCGCCAATGATCAGTCGCTCGAATCCTGGGCCGGGTTCATAGAGGCCGATATCGCGCTGGCCGACGACATCAGCCTGATCGCTAGCGCGCGCTACACCGATGATACCAAGCGGGTGAACTTCGCCTTCAACCCCACGCCAGCGCTCGCAGGGTTCGGGCTGGTGCCGCAAACCGCCAACCTGACGCGCGGGTTCAACCGCTTCACGCCGGGGGTGACCCTGTCGTGGACGCCGGGCGATGCCAATATCTACGCCAAGATCCAGACCGGCTTCCGCGCAGGGGGCTTCAACTTCAACGTCGCCAATGCGGCTAACCTCGAATACGGGCAGGAGACCTCGGTCAATTACGAGATCGGGGCCAAGACCACGCTGCTGGACGGCAAGGCGCTGATCGGGGTATCGGCCTATCTGCTGACGCAGGACGATGTGCTGGTGCCGTTTTTCGATTTTACCGCCGCACCAGGGCTTCAAGGCTTCCTCGACAACGCCGGCAAGGCCAAGACCTGGGGGATCGAGCTGGAAGGTTCGGTCACGCCGATCGAAGGCGTGACGCTGGGCGGCAGCCTGGGCTGGATGAACCCCGAATTCACCAGCGGCACCTTCATCCGGGGGCTGGGTACGGTCACGCCGCTCGACGGATTGCAACTGCCTGCAACGCGCGAATGGAGCTTTTCGCTTAACGCCGAGGTGCGCCGTCCACTGACCGACAGCATCGATGTGATCGCCAATGCGGCCTATTCGAACCGCTCAGGCGGGTTTCAGGATGTCGCCAATGCCTTCCGGATCGGTCAGATCGATCTGCTGAACCTGTCGGCGGGACTCGATTTCGGAGTCTTCGACGTGCTGGCCTTCGTCCAGAACGCTGGCAACAACCGCTTCGACATCGCGTTCGGCGGCAATCGCAACGGCACGTCGGGCGTCACCCAGGCGCCCGGGGCAACCTACGGGGTCTCGGCGCGGGTCAATTTCTGAAGCATCGCATTGGCGCCGGGTTCAACCGGCTCCGGTCAGCCGCGCCAGCTCGGCGATTATCGGGCGGCACAGTTGCTCGTCATTCCAGCGATGCCCTGCGGCGGGCACGATATGGAGCCGTGCATCAGACCAGGCCTGCGCCAGATCCCATGCGCTTTGCGGCGGCGTGCACATGTCGGACCGTCCGGCGATAATCGCACCGGGGATTCCCGCCAGCCTTGCTGCATCACGCAGCAGTTGATCGGGCGCGAGGAAATAGTCATGCGCCTCGTAATGCGCGAAAATCCGCGCTGATCGCACCGCACCGTCTGTGATTTCGGCGAAATCCTCCCCCGGCGCAACAGGCCACAGGTCGAGCGTCTGGCCCTCGGCCATCATAAGCACATGGGCCGCCTCGCGGTGAATAGCTGGATCAGGATCACGGATACGGCGCAGAAACGCCCCGCGCGGATCGCTGCGCTCGGATGCGGGGAGCCATGCATCACGCGCGGCGAAGACCTCAGGGAATACATGGCCTGCCCCATGCCACCACCACCACTGGTCAAACGGCCGCGCGAGATAGACCCCGCTGACCACCAGCCCAGCGACGCGCTGCGGATGCGCCTGGGCATAGGCGAGCGCGAGAGTCGAGCCCCATGATCCGCCGAGCACGATCCAGCGCGCGAACCCCAGATGCGCGCGCAGCCGCTCCATATCCGTGACCAGGTCAGGCGTGGTGTTGCGATCAAGCGCGCCCGCGGGCAGCGACTGGCCGCAACCGCGCTGATCGAAAAACACCCCTTGCTGGCGGTCTGGATCGATCAGGCGGCGGTAATAGGGCCGGATCGCACCGCCCGGTCCGCCATGCACCACCACCACCGGCACGCCAGCGGGGTCGCCCGTCAACTCCCACCAAATCTGATGCCCGTCTCCGCAATCGAGATGGCCCGATACACGCGGGGCTGCGACCGGCGGAAAGAAAGCTGTGTCCTGTCGAAGCGGCCAGTTCATCGGGCGGGTGCCTTTCGGGTCAGCGCCGCCAGCGGCAACGCGAAGCTTTGATAGGGGTCGATGCGCACGTCCGAAAGGTCCGCGCGGTAGGCTATGATCGGGTTCGCGCCGAAGATCATCACCAGCGGGCGATCTGCGCGCAGCCGGGCATCGATCTGCCGAAGGATCGCCGCGCGGACATCAGACGAAGGGGTAGCCGCCGCCTCCAGCAACCAGCGATCGACCTGCGGGTCGGCATAGCCGGACACATTGGTCCCGTTCGCCCGCGCTCGGCCCGAGACGAGCGCTTCGAGCATCGCGGTCGCCTCGGGCGAATCCAGTGTCCAGGAATCGTAGACCAGATCGAACTCGCCCGCCTGTGCCAGCGCCGCCATCGCCCCGGGTTGCCGGCGCTCGATCACGACGTTGATACCGGCGCCAGCAAGGTTGGACTGTATGAACTCCGCCACCGGCCCCAGCATAGACACCATCAGCCGCAGCGGTTCGCCCTTGTATCCCGCCGCCGCCATCTCGGCTCGGGCTGCGGCGAGATCGCGCTGCGGCGGCGGCTCGGCAGGGTCAAACCCGGTCGAACCGGGCGGGATGTAGCCCGGAATTTGCACCGCATTGCCCTTCAGCACCCGCACCCTGAGCGCCTCGTAATCGAGCGCATGCGCAATTGCGCGGCGTAGGTGGATATTCGCCAGCGGGCCTTTGCGGGTATTGAGCGTCAGGAAAGATTGCGACGGCCCGCCCGCAATGCTGGTCACAGCAACGCCCTCCAGTCCGCGGTAGCGCGCGGTGAAGGCCGCCGGGACCGCGACGGTCAGGTCGACGTCGCCGCGTTCGAGCAGCAGGCGGCGCACGCCTTCATCGGGCAACGCCACGAACCGCGCGCGGGTGAACTGGCGCGGCTGCGTTGCGGCGCGTTGGTTTGCGGCGAGTGTCACGCTCTCGCCTGCTCGCAGATCGGCGAGCGCATAAGGACCCGAGCCCGCGCTGTGCGATGACAGCCACAGCCGCGCATCGGCGTCTGTGTCACCCGCCCCGGCCAGCGCCGCCTTGCGGTTGATAACCGAGGTTGCCGGATGGGCGAGCAGGTGCAGCGCCAGCGCGTGCGGCCGCTTGAGGGTCAGGGTCAGCGAGCGCTCCCCCGTCGCCTCGGCCCGCTCCAGCCATTCAAGGAAATAGGCCGAGCTGAGCCCAAGTCGCCTGACCCGTTCGAGCGACCAGACGACATCACCGGCGGTAATGGGCGAGCCGTCGGCGAAGATGCGGTCTTCCTTCAGCACGATGTCGATCCGCAGGCCGTCTGCCGAAACCTGCCAGTTCTGGGCGAGTTCGCCCTCGATTTCGGGCTGGGCGGTGCCGGAGCGGAAGCGCAGGAGCTGATCGTAGAGCTGGTCAACGATTGGCAGGCCGGTGCCGGTTGCGCCCTGCGCCGGATCGAGCGACTGCGGCGGGAAGGCGGTGGCGACCACGACGGTTCGCGTGCGTTCCTCCGGATCGGGCTCTGGAATGCAGCCCGCCAGCGTCAGCAGCAACCAGGCCAGCACGAGCGCGCGAGCGATCATGGCGCGTCTCCGATGAGGAGCTGGGGTGCGGCCTGCCCTATCGCGCGCCATGCTTCGCCAGCGTCCGGGGCGACCCGATCAAGTGAGATACGCAGCAAGCGCAGGAAGCCGAAGGTTACACCTGCAACCGCGCCGCTTTCATCCAGCTCGAAGCGCAGGTGCACTTCGCTGGGCGCACCATCGGGCATGTGACAACGGAACAGCACGCCGCTCACCGGCACCAGCGGCCAGCCTTTGCCGCCTGGCCAGACTGGGCCGGTGAGCACCCTTAGACCGCCCTTGCCATCGTCCTTGATCGTCACCGGATGGGGCAGGCTGGCGCAGGCATAGGTCCCAGTGACTGCCAGGGACGAAAGCGCGGAAGGCGCGTCCACCCGGCCGAAGGTGACCGCGTGATTGCCTTCCCACCGCTTCAGTTCGGCCGGGGGGGCGGCCGTATCGGCTACGTCGATCATAAACGGCTCGACGCCGAGCGTCCGGCGGAACAGACCGTCTGCCCCGCGCGGCATCCGGCGCCCATCGACCGCGATTTCGCCGCGGCTCCCACTGACGCTCAGCGAGGCGATCGCCTCGGCACTGGCATAGGTCGCCTCCCACAGCGGCGGGGGGGCCGGGCCAAGCAAGGCGGGCGTCGCCCCCGGATCGGGCGGCAGGCCGAGCGCGGTCACCAGTATCTCGCGCGCGCGTTCGTACGCATTGGCGTCGGCCCGGTTGGCCAGGATGATGACGGCAACATCCTTCTCCGGGGCGTACAGATAGTCGCTAGCCCATCCCGAATGCCCGCCCGCATGGCCGATCACGGGCACGCCGCTCAGCGACTGGCGTACAAAACCCTGGGCATAGCCGCTTGGCGAGCCATCATCATGCCTGACCGCGCCCGCCAGCCTCGCCCGCCAGTCATGGGGATTGCCGCGCAACCAGCGGTGCCATGCGATCAAGTCGATAAGCGAGGCGATCACCCCGCCGGGTGCTGCCTCTACCGCCGCAGGATCGGCCGGAGTGAAACCCTCTCCCGCTTTCGCATATGCGATCGCGGTGGCGGGCAGGCGATGGGCAAGGCCATCATCCAGCACCGCGCTTGCCATTCCCGCCGGATCGAACACATGCCGCTGCATCAGGCGCGCGAGTGGCTCACCCGTTGCCCGCTCCGCGGCCAGATGCAGCAGCACGGTGTTGGCATTGGCATAGAGCGTCCGCTCGCCGGGGCGGAAGTTGAGCATTCGCTGGGCCAGCAACAGCGCCATCAAGGCCTGCGAATGCTCGGCCAGCCGCGCCGCATCTCCCAGCCCGAGCCACACCAGCGGGTAGGTTTCGGGAACGCCGCTTTTCATCGCCAGCATCTGGCCAAGCGTTGGATCTGCCCCGAACCGATGTTCGGGCACGTGCCGGGAGAGCGGATCGCTGAGCGCCAGCCGCCCCTCATCCTCCAGCGCGGCCAGTGTCAGCGCGACCATCGGCTTGGTGATCGAAGCGATCCGCATCCGGGTTGCGGCCGTCAGCGGTGTTGCAGTGTCAAGCCGGGCGAGGCCGAAGCACCTCTGCCATGCCACCTCTTCGCCTTCGAGCAGCGCGGCCACACAGCCCGGCGCGGCGCCAAAGTCCTGGCCGGCAAACAGGTGATCCAGCGCCGCCGCGTTCACCGCGTCGCTCCGGGCATGGCAGCAATCAGCCCTCGGGTGTAGGGGTGTCGGGGGCTGTCGAAAACATCATCGGTTGGTCCGCTTTCCACAATCTGACCGCCCGTGATGACATGCACATGGTGGCACAGGTGGCGCACCACATCGAGATCATGGCTGATGAACAGGTAAGCCAGCCCGCGCGCGGCCTGCAACGCCAGCAGCAGGTTGAGGATCTGCGCCTGCACCACCAGATCGAGCGCCGAGGTCGGCTCGTCGAGCAGGATGAGATCGGGGTCTACTGCCAGCGCGCGGGCGATGGCGATCCGCTGGCGCTGCCCGCCCGAAAGCTCGTGCGGACGGCGCAATGCCATTGCCGGATCGAGGCCGACATCGGCCAGCAATTCTGCCACCCGCTCGCGTCGCTCGGCGCGGGAACCGATGCCGTGGATCGCCATCCCCTCGGCAATGATGGCGCCGATGGTGAGGAACGGATTGAGCGAGCCCACGGGATCTTGAAACACAATCTGGATGCGGCGGCAGTGTTCGCGGGGGCGGGCGCCAGGCGCGATCGGTACTCGCTCTCCTGACAGCCGCAGGTCGCCCGTTGCGCCCTCGGCCAAGCCGGCGATCACCCGCGCAAGGCTTGATTTGCCCGATCCGGATTCGCCGATCACGCCCACGCATTCGCCACGAGCGACCGACAGGCTCACCCCGTCCAGCGCCGCGAACCGGGCAAGACCGCGGCGATAGGTGAGCCGCGCATCGGCGAGTTCGAGCAGCGCGGCGGTCATGCCTCGGGCACCGGCAAAGGCATATGCGGCGGGGAGTTTGCGGGCAGAGCGGCGATCAGTGCACGCGTGTAAACGTGGCGGGGCGCGGCCAGTACCTCGGCTGCCGTGCCGCTCTCGACAATCGCGCCGTACCGCATCACCGCCACTTTGTCTGCATAGCGGCGCACCAGCGGCAAGTTGTGGCTGATCAGCAGCACGCCTGCACCCTCATTACGCGCCCGCGACACCAGCAGATCGAGCACCTCGCCTTGCGCGCTCATGTCGAGCGCGGTGGTGGGCTCGTCCGCGATAATCAGCCGCGGCCCCAGCGCAAAGGCGAGCGCGATCAGCACCCGCTGCAATTGCCCACCACTGAGCTGGAACGGATAAGAGCCGAGGATGCGCGGGGGATCGGCGATCATCACCGAGGCCAGCGCGTCCTCCGCCAACTGCCGCCGCGTATTCGAATCACCCTTGCGGTGGTAGCCCAGCACAAGATCGATCTGCCGTCCGATCCGCAGGGTGGGATTGAGCGCCGCCATGGGTTCCTGCGGGATCAGCGCGATCGTGCTTCCGCAAAGGGCCCGGCGTTGCCCCGAAGGCAGCGCCAGCAGATCATCGCCGCCCAGCGCAATCCGCCCCGCCTCCACCCTCGCGGCCGGATCGAGCAGGCCCAGCACCGCCATGCCGAGCGTCGATTTGCCCGACCCGGATTCACCCACCAAACCCAGCACCTCGCCCGCAGCCAGCGTCAGCGATATGTCCTGCACCACCGGTTCGGTGCCATAGGCCACCGTCAGGCCTTCGATCGCCAGCAAGGCGTTCACCGCCCGCCCCCGCGCGGATCGAGCCAGTCGCGCAGACCGTCGCCAAGCACCACGAAGCCCAGCGCCGAGACCGCCACCGCAAGTCCAGGGAGCACGGCGGCCCACCATTCATACATGATGGTGTTGCGCCCCTCGAAGATCAGCGCCCCCCATTCGGGCGTCGGCGGCTGAGCGCCCAGCCCGATAAAGGACAGCGCCGAGGCCGCGACCAGCGCGGTGCCAAGCGCGGTCGAAGCGAGGGTCGCGAACAGCGGGGCGATGTTGGGCAGGATATGCACCGCCAGCAGCCGCCATGCAGGCGCGCCATTCGCTCTGGCGGCAAGCACGAAAGGCCGCTCGCGCAGGGACAATGCCTCGCTGCGGAACAGCCTCAGGTACAGGGGAACACCCAGCCCGCCGAGGATCGTTACGAGGTTTACCAGGCTGGGCCCGACTGCCGCCGCCAGCGCCAGCGCGATCACGAGGGAGGGGATCGCCAGCGCTACGTCGACCAGTCGCATCGCGATCCGGTCGACCCAGCCTCCCGCCATACCAACCGCGCAGCCCAGCAGCGCGCCTGCGCCCATCCCGATTGCGACGATGCCGAAGGCCACGCCAAGCGAGGTGCGTCCGCCATAGAGGATCCGCGCAAACAGATCGCGGCCGAGATTGTCGGTTCCTGCCCAATGCCGGGCCGACGGCGGCTCGAGGATCGCCCCGGTATCGACCTCGTTCGGGCCATAGCTGGTCAGTAGCGGCGCCAGCAGCGCCAGCAGCACCATTAGCGCAACGATCCCGCCACCGATGATGATGGATCGCCGCGCGCCGCTCATGCCGGGCGCACCTGTGGATCTATCAGGCCCAGGGCAACGTCGGCCACGGTGTTCACCAGCACATAGGCGATGGCGGTCAGCACCGCGAAACCCATGATGACCGGAAAATCGAGCGCGAAGATCGATTGCACCACATAGTGCCCCGCCCCCGGCCAGCCGAACACGGTTTCAAGGCTGACCGATCCGAACAGCATCATGGCGATCGACGCAGCGACCAGCGTGACCAGCGGGGTCAGTGCGTTGCGCAAAGCATGGCGCCACAGGATCGTGCGCTCCGGAAGCCCGCTCGCTCGCGCCATCCGGACATAGTCGGACGCCAGCACCGCACGCATCTGGTTGCGCACCAGACGGGCGAGCGGCCCGGCTTCCAGCAATGCGAGCGACAGCACCGGCAGGGCTAGGTGAGCCGCCGCCGCTGCCAGCGCCTGAAGATCGAAGGCAAGCAGAGAGTCCATCAGCAGGAAGCCGGTCACCCGAGGCGGTGGGTCGCCAGTGAATCGGCCCGAGGCGGGGAACCATTCGAGCTGGCGATAGAACACGATCACCATCACCAGCCCGAGCCAGAAGGGCGGCACCGAAATCCCCGCCACCGACAGTCCCGAGACCGTCCGGTCCAGCCACCCGCCACGCTTCACCGCAGCCCCGATGCCGATCGGAATACCGACCAGCAGCGACAGCAAAAGCGCGCTGCCCATCAGTTCGATCGAGGCCGGCGCACGGGAGAGGATCTCGCCCAGCACCGGCTCGCCCGAAACATTGGAGGTGCCAAGGTCAAAGCGCAGCAGATCGCCGAGATAGCGCGCATATTGGTGCCAAAGCGGCAGATCGAGTCCAAGCTCGGCGCGCAGGGTCGCCACAGCTTCCCCGGAGGCGGCGGGCCCCGCCATCATCCGCGCCGGATCGCCCGGAGCAAGATGGGCAATCGCAAAGGTAATGAGGGAAACACCGACCAGCACCAGCGCAAGAAAAACCAGCCGTTGCAGGACGAAGCGCGCCACTACTCAGGCTCGCGGGCTGGATTGCCGGGCAGTCGCCCCAATTGGCGACCGGCGGCAAGGGCGATCACAAGCGCCAGCATGAACAGGATCAGCGTGCGCAGGTCGATCAGGCCGAAGCTGGGGGCGACATGGTCGCTGAGCGCCTTGGACCACAAGTTGGTGCCGCCATGCACCAGCACCGCCGGCCAGACCGATCCGCCCGCAAGATTGACGCAGTATCCCGCAACAACCGCCAGCGCGAGGCACAGCGCCCAGAACACGCCCTGTGTCAACAGGAAGCTTCCCGGATCGACGCCGCCCAGCAGGGTCAGCACCTCGCGCGGCAGATGCCACGCCCAGTGCAGCGTCCCAAGAAGCATTGCCGCGCGCAGCGGGTGCTTCATCGCCGCTTGCAGGAGCGGCCAGGCAAACCCGCGCCAGCCCAGTTCCTCCAGCGTCCCGCCTTCGTCCATCAGCAGGCCGACTGCCGCACCCAGCAACACGCTTCCGCCGAACATCGCGAGCCGATCAGTGATAGTGGTGCCCGGCCCGGCGACGAAGTCATAGGCGGCAAACCCGGCGGCATAGACTGCCAGCATGCCGCAATAGACCGCTATGGCTCTGCGCCTTGTGGTGTTTGCTCCGACAGGGCGCAGCCTGCTTGCGAGCACCTTCAGACCGCCTCCGCCGCCCCGCGCCGCCACTATCACCGCAGAGATGCTAGGCGCAGCAGCGAAGATGAACACCCCCAGCAGATCGGGCCGCGCCAGCGCATGGGGGAGCATCGAGGCGATGTTGATATACTGGCCGCTGGCATAGATGCCGGTGACCATCTCGCCCAGCATCCCTGCCGATGCCGGATCGGTAGTGAAGCGGTACACCGTCCAGACCATCACCAGCGAGGCGATGAGGAGTGCAAGCAGGTAGAAAGCGAGCACGGGCCGCCTGTGCGAAAACCGGTTCATGAGATCCCCCGATGCTGACAAGCGAGGCTAACCAAGCCGCGCGGCAAGAGCAAGCATAACATAATTGAATTATGCAAACCGATCAAAGCCCGACCACGCCGTTGGGATTGAACAGGATGAGGAACGAAATGAAGCGCATCAGCGCTGCCATCGTCGCGAACTCGGCGGACACGGTGCAGGGCCCGGTCTGTTCGATGAAGGGCAGATAGGCGGCCATTTCGGCCGCCACGCGGGTGCTGAAATCGATCTCCAGCCGATAGGGCCCTTCAAGCCGAAATGGCCTTGGCCTCGGGGTGGTGAGCGCTGATGCGGCGGCGGTGCTGATCGCGGCGCAGGCTTCGCGCGGGGTTAGGGCGGCGGCGGCGCGGAAGCCGACCGACTGCTTGACAATGCAGGCCACGGCCCCCGGTGCATAAGCTTTCGCATCGGCGGCAGTCTCGGCATCACCCGTCACCAGAACGACCGGCACGCCGAACTCGCCTGCCAGCGCCGCGTTGAGATAGCCTTCGGACGCGCTCACGCCGTTGAGGCGCAGGTCCCGGAACGCCGCGCTGGAATAGGTGTGGGCCAGAATCCCGCCATCGCCCATTGCACCGTTATGGTAGCCGATGAAGAACGCCGCTTCGATTCCCGGCGTGTCGATCCCTTCCATCTGCAACAGCGCGCGCGGCCAGGATCGCAGAAGACGCACGCCATCGGGCATGACATCGGGAAGGAGGTTGTGGCCATTGCCGTGGCCATCGACCAACAGCACCTCGTCAAATCCGTGCGCGAGCGCGGCTTCAGCGGCAGCCACGACCTCGCCCGTCATCCACCGGCGCGCATCCTGCCATTCGAAGCGGTCGGCGGCCAATGCGTGCTGGCTGGCGACGCCGGCGCAACCTTCAATGTCGGCTGATATATAAAGTTTGCGCATCGCGGTCTTGCCTCACGTCCTGAGCCTTGCCATAACATAATCAGATTATGTTATGGAGAGCAAGCCGCGATGCCGTCAGATCCCGCAGAAATCGTCGATGCCCAGATCCGTGCCTATGAAGCGGGCGATACGGATGCGTTCGCTGCGCTCTATGCCGAAGACGCGGTCTGCGCCGCTCTGCCATCCGGCCGGGTCATCGCCGCCGGGCGCGCTGAGATTGCCAGGGTGTGGGGCGCGATGTTCGCTCGTTCGAAGCGCGAAGTGACGATTGCCCAGCGGATCATCGACGGACGATATGTCATTGACGCTGAACAGGTGCGAATTCTTGCGACCGGCCAACTGATCGAAGCAGCAGCGATCTACCTGGTAGGTGAACGGCTGATCGAGCGGGTCTGGTTTCTGGATCCACCGCATAGCCCCACCTCGGCCGCCTGACATTGCGTCCACCCCGGTTGCGGCCCTTGCACCGATAACATAAAGGCGTTAGGCAAACGTCAGGGTGAGAAACATTGGCCAGGGTTCTACGTAAGCCAAATCAGACGCCGGGCCACCTCGCTCCGGCTCCCGACACGCGTGGTGATAAAACTCGCCGACAAATCAAGGCGGTAATCGCTAAGCTTGCGAGCAAGCATGATCTAGCAGACATCTCGCTGGCAGATATCTGCAAGGGCAGCAAGCTCACCACCGGCGCGGTCTATTTCCACTTCAAGGGCAAGGACGAGGCAGTCGAGGAGATGGTCATCGACGAGGTCGAGACGATCTATGGCCGCCTTCTCGAGACAGATCATCCCAGCTTTGATGCCATGGTGCGGGCGATCATCGCCCAGTGCACCGCCTATGAACGGACAAACGGCCGCCGCAGCCGTGCCATCCAACTGATCATCAACTCGCGACCTCGTGCCTATGAAGCATGGATCGCCGCGAGGGCACCGATTATCGAGCGACTGACCACGCTCATAGCCCGCGCTCGCCATGAGGCGGGGCTGGAACAGGATGCCAGCGCATTCCTTGCGCTGTTCATCCTCAATTCGATCGAGGATCTCGGCATGGATGTGTTTCAGTGGGGCAATCCGACGCTCAAGCCTTATGCCGAACAGCCTGAGGATTGGATAGCACGGCAGACCGCGCTCTGGTCCCATGCCATCCTGGCGCCGATCCCGAAACTCTAGCGCTTGCCGGTGATCACGCGGCCCGCGAGATCGCGCAGAGACTGGTTGATGTCGGGGCCGTGATCCGTATTGAACTGCACCGCTGCGGCGAACCCATGATCGATGAAATAGCCGACATTCGAGGTATAGCCGGGAAAGAACCCCGAATGGCTGATGTATCGCCCGAATTCGGCGCGCTCGTTGATGAAGATGCCGAGACCGTAGGATGATGTGACTTCGGCGGTCTTGACGACCGGCAGGCTCGATCCGGTCATCTGTGCGAAGCTTGCGGGCGAGACGATTTGCCCGTGCGCCAGCTTCCAGTAAAACCGGGCAAGGGCACGCGGGGTCAGCGCCAGGCCGCCGCCGGTGTATTCAAGCGAAGGATCGTGCCGCAGCACGCCGGTCTCGTCCGTGGTGCGTCCGGTCATGCCCGCCATGGCCGCAATGACATCGCCTCGCGCATAGCCTGCCGCCAGTCGCTCGATAGTCCGGGTGTTGGCCGGGGTGACATCGTCATGAGGATCGCCAAGCTTGGCCAGCACCCGCTCGGTCAGCAGATCGTAATAGGACCGGCCTGTGATCTTCTCGGCCGTGATCCCGGCTAGGTGATAGTGCAGGTCGGAATAGGCATGCGCCGCCCCGGGCGCATTCAGTGGCGCTGCGTCAAGAATGAAGGACAGCATCTTGCGCGGGGAATAGGCGATATCTTTCCCGGTCATCGCATCCCAGATGTAACTGCGCATGAAGGCACCCACATCAAGGAACTGCGGAAATCCAGCCCCGTGCATTAGCAACATCCGCAAGTTGAGCGCCTTGGCATTGGGCAGGCGCACGAACCAGCTTTCGTCGGCAAACACTTGTGCAATGGGCGCGTCGAGATCCAGGACACCCTCCTGTGCCAGCGAGACCAGCGTGGCGGCGCAGAACGTCTTGCCGGTGCTGCCCGACATGAGCCGTGTGGAATTGGTCATGGCGAGCCCCGCCTGCGGATCGGCCAGCCCATTGGCAACGGTAATGATTCGCGCATCCGGCGTGACCACGGCTGCCGAGACACCGGGCGTCATGCGGGTTGCAAGCGCCGAGGACGCGAAACCAGAAATCGCCGAGCCCGTTTTGCTTTCCGCTGCCAGGCCAATGCCCAGCGGCGAGCCGAACGGCAGCGCGGCCAGCGCGAGCCCCGCCCCTCCCAGCAGCTTCCGCCGCGAAATGTCCGTGACTGTCATGCCGCCCTCCGTTGTGCTCCGCGCACCACCTTGCCGGGCTTTGCACCGGTCAGCCGATCGCGGTCGGTCACCACCTGTCCTGCCACCATCGTCGCCAGATAGCCACGCGCCGACTGCACGAAACGGGTGCCACCCGCAGGCAGATCATTCAGCAACGTCGGTCGCCCGATTGCAAGCGCGGCGTGATCGATCACATTGATGTCGGCGCGGTATCCCGGCGCGATCCGGCCACGGTCATGCAGGCCGAGGTGCTCGGCAGGTGCGGTGGTCTGCAATTGCACCGCGCGTTCGATGGCGATGCGCGGGCCGCGCGTGCGGTCACGCGTCCAGTGGCTGAGAAGATAGGTCGGGAAGCTGCCGTCGCAGATATATCCGACATGCGCGCCGCCATCGCTCAGCCCCAGGATCGCCCAAGGGTTGTTGAGCGTATCATGGACGAAATCGTAATTCCCCCCGCCCCAGTTCATGATCGGGACGAAGACCTGCCCCGTTCCGTCCTGCGTGAGAAGCTGATCGTAGAGCAGATCGGGCACACTGCGCCCGGTCGCTTGCGATTGGCCGTAGAGCGAGCGGTCCAGCGGCTGTTCGTAATCAGGCTCCGGATCGAGGCAGAAGGTGCGCTGTGCCATGCGGATCGGATCGGCACCCCATTCCTCGACCCTTGGGCTGACCGACATGACGAAGTCCGAAATCGGGCGATCATCCTCGGTCATCAGCCGCGCCTTGAAGGCGGGATCGCGCATGATCGCCACCCGTTCGACATGGGGCAAATGCATGATCGCCATATAGCTGGGGCGCGTCATGAAGGGATTTATTGTACCCTGCAGGCTGTGAATCCCGCCGATCGCACGCGGAGCGACCTGCGCGCGGATCGGCACGCCGGTAGCATTGAGTGCGTCCATTTCGCCGGTCACATATTCGTGAAAGCCCTCGGGCCAGGCGTCGTCCTGTTCATAAGTGAACGACAACGGGCGGCCACTGCGCCGCGCCAGTTCGGCGATGGTGGCGAAATCGCCCGCGTTGTCGCGATAGAAGTCGTTGAATATCTGGATGACGCCCTTGCCCGCGCGGCCCATCGCCTCGCCCAGCGCATAGAGCTCACTCGCGGCCACCTGCCGGGCATAGGTGGGGTTGCCATGCGCATCGCGGTGGCCGACGGTGTCTGCCGTGGTGAAGCCCAATGCGCCGGCTTCCAGCCCCTCGACCAGCAGCGCCTGCATGGCGGCGATGTCGTCAGGCGTTGCCGCCTCGCGCCGCACCGCGCGTTCGCCCATCACATAGAGCCGCAGGGGGTTGTGCGGCACCTGCACCCCGATATCCATGGTGCGCGGGGTGCGGTCGATGGCGTTGATATACTCGCCCATCGTCTCCCATTCCCAGGTTATGCCTTCATGCAGCGCCGTGCCGGGAATATCCTCCACACCTTCCATCAGTGCGATAAGGGTCTCTCGGTCGCTGCTGCGCGCAGGCGCAAAGCCGACCCCGCAATTGCCCATGATCGCGGTGGTGACGCCATGGTTGGCGGAGGGGAGCATCTCTGCATCCCACGAGACCTGCCCGTCATAATGGGTATGAATGTCGATGAAGCCGGGGGTGACCATTGCGCCGTCGGCATCGATGGTCCGCGCTGCGGGCGTCGTAACCTTGCCCACCTCGACAATCACCCCGCCGCTGATCCCGAGATCGGCGGAAAAGGCAGGCCGCCCGGTACCATCTACCACCGACCCGCCTTTGATGAGGACATCGAGCATTGCTACCTCTCCCTTGGCTTGTTTCCGCCCGACTGTATGACGGACCGCAAAGGAAGAAAACATAATTCTGTTATGTTCTGTTGCGATGGATGCGCTGGTCCGCTAAATCGGGCGAATGCCAAACCCCTCCACCGCCGGGCCGATCGCCCCCCAGCGCCATCTGTTTGACATTCCAGCCGACCGCGCGTGGTTCAACTGCGCCTATATGGGCCCGCAGCTTCGCAGCGCGACGGCGGCGGGGGTCGCGGCTGCGGCGCGCAAGGCTGCGCCGTGGACGATTGCACCAGCCGACTTCTTCACCGAGACGGAAGACGTGCGTCGCCTGTTCGGCGCGCTGGTCGGGGCCGATCCGGCCTGTGTCGCTATCATGCCGTCAGCCAGCTACGGGCTGGAACTTGCAGCCCGCACATTACCGCTCGACGCCGGGCAGACGGTGCTGGTCCTGGCTGAGGAATTTCCCAGCAATTACTACCCCTGGACCGATCGCGCATCGCAGGTTGGCGCAACGGTGGAGACTGTTCCGGCTCCGGAGGACGGTGACTGGACCGCGGCAGTGCTGGCGCGGCTTCGGCCGGGGGTCGCCATTGCAGCCCTGCCGAATTGTCACTGGGCAAGCGGCCTCGGGCTTGACCTTGTTCGGATCGGCGCAGCCTGCCGGGCCAACGGCACCCGGCTTGCGCTCGATCTTACCCAGTCGTGCGGCGCGATGCCGTTTTCGGTTGCGCAGGTACAGCCCGATTTCATGGTCGCTGCAACTTACAAGTGGTTGCTCGGCCCCTACTCGATCGCCCTCGCCTATGTTGCACCCCAATGGCATGGCGCGCGACCGATCGAACACGTCTGGGCCTCTCGCGCGGGGGCGGAAGATTTCTCAGGTCTCGTCAACTATCGCGATGCCACCCAGCCCGGCGCACGCCGTTTCGACGTCGGCGAACGCTCCAATTTTGCGCTGCTGCCGGTGGCGATCGCCGCGCTGGAGCAACTGCTCGACTGGCAGGTGGAGCGGATCGCGACGAGTCTTGGCGCCATTAACGCCGGCATCGCCGATCGTCTTGCCGCCAGTGGCTTTGTGGTTCCGGCAGCCCAAGTGCGCTCACCCCACATCCTGGGAGTGGCGGTACCTCCGGGCGCCTCCGACATTGTCGCCCGCCTTGCCGCACAGCAGATTCATGTCAGCCAGCGCGGGTCCATGATCAGGATATCGCCGCATCTGCATGTGTCCGATCACGATATCGACCGGCTGTGCGACGCACTGAACGCCATCGGGCAAGGGGCATGAGCAACACTGCAGACGTCATCGTCATCGGCCTCGGCGCGGCGGGGAGCGCGGCGCTATATCAACTCGCCCGCGCAGGGATCAGCGCCATCGGCATCGACCGCTGGGAGCCCCCCCACGCCATGGGATCGAGCCATGGCGAAACCCGCATCACCCGCCAGGCCATCGGCGAGGGCCAGGTCTATGTCCCACTGGTCCTGCGCTCGCACGAAATCTGGCGAGAGCTGGAACGGGAAACCGGCCAGAGGCTGTTCGAAGCGTGCGGGGTGCTGATCATCGGCGCGGAAGGCGGTGCGGCGATGCACCACAGCCGCAGCGGGTTCGTGCTGAACACCATCGCTGCGGCACAGGCACACGCGATCGAGCACGACGTCCTGAGCATCGAGGAAACCCGCGCCCGCTTCCCGCAATTCGCTCTGTCCGGGGACGAACTGGTCTATTTCGAACCCGGCGGCGGCTTCGTCTATCCCGAACGCTGCATCGCAGCGCAGCTTGCCATGGCCCGCAAGCTGGGTGCGCGGATGGAGACCGGGTCGCAGGTTACCGCGATTACCGAAACGCCGGGCGGCGTGACAGTACAGGCGGGTGGGGCAACCTACCATGCGGGCAACGTGATCCTTGCCGGTGGGGCGTGGACGCCGGGCCTTGTGGGTAGCAACGGCCTCGCCCCGCTGACTCTGCGGCGGCAGGTACTGCACTGGTTCGCACCCGAGCGCCCGCAGGATTTTGCGGTCGGCACCTTCCCCGCCTTCATCTGGCTGCATGGCAACCACCCGGAGGACAGCTTCTACGGCTTCCCGATCCCGGATGATCTTGGCCATGCCCTCGTAAAGGTCGCCGACGAGAACCAGAGCCGCGCCACGGCCGATCCCGACCAGCTGGATCGGGACGTCCGACCTGAGGAGGCCGCCGAAATGCACCGCGATCATCTTGTCGGCAGGATCCCCGGCCTCACCCTCCCGCAGGTGCGCTCTGCCGCGTGTCTTTACACCTGCGCGCCCGATGCCGACTTCGTAATCGGGCCCGTCGATGGGATGGAGCGCATCACGGTGGTTTCGGCATGCTCGGGCCATGGTTTCAAGCATTCCGCAGCCGTGGGCGAACACGCGGTACGCCTGATCACCGAAGGCCCTGCCGCGGCGATCCCCGCCTTCGATCCTCGCCGCCTGAGCGCGATACCGCAGCCGTGAACGCCCCCACCTCCGACCAAGCGATGAACCCCGCCCTGCGGTAGGAGACGATCGCATTGCTCGCCCAGATCGAGCAGCGCTGCGCTGGCTGTCATGGTGCACGGTGCACAACGCCAACAACCTGGGAGACAAGGGCGATGGGCCGAAGGTCGGCGGGCATCAGGCCAGCTGCGCCTCAATCACGGCGGTGATGGCCGCGCTCAGTTGCCACGCGTTGCACCCGCAGGACAAGGTCGTGGTCAAGCCGCCGGCGACGGCGGCGCGCAAGCACCCCATCTGCTTTTCCCGCGAGGGGCAACGCCTCTGCATTGTCCGAAACTTGTATACGTAATTCAGACGCTCAACCTTGCTCGTTGTCCGAGATTAGGGTGCAGATTTCGGAAATGGTCCAACTTTTATTCCAACTGAAGGCGCAGATTCCTGACCGCTTCAGCCGGTCACCTTCGAACACCGTCTGGCAGCAACCCGCATGGGCGTCTGTTTGGCGACAGCGCAGAGACTCGGCACGGCGCCGCAGAATGTCGAGAAGGACTTCCGGGCCTGTTGGACACTCGACGCCTTGTTCAACGGGATCGAAGGCGCCTTGGCTTTTGTGGCGAGCACATCGCAGAGGGGCGGCGCTCAGTTGCGGCTGGCGAGCACCGAGACGCGGCCGACGCGGTAGCCGCGCTTGCGCATTGCCTTGACATAGTCCTTGTCCGCATCGACCAGTTCGACGGCATATTCCTCCCACGCATCGGCGATGTCCTCGCGGTCGCTGGCGCGGCGCAGGTCGTGGTTGAGCTCCTTGTCGGCCTCGTTGACGTTGGCGAGATAGTTGAACCACTGCGCGTTGAAGACCTCCGAGATCGGCTCGCTGCGTATGGCCGGCAACGGGAAATCGGGGCCGGTGGAATATTGTGCGGTGGCCAGCGCAGGAACCCCGAGCGAAACCAGGCAAACAGCGACGGCAAGCAACTTCATCGAACTTCTCCTCATTGGCGTTGACGTTCCGAAGGGACAACGACGCGCGCGCCGCGTTTCATCCCGCTGCAGGAGAATTATCAGCGGCGGCCCGGCCGGCCCGGACGAGGCGCCACCCAGCCACCCGCCTGCCAGGCGCGCTCGGTTGCCGCATCGGCGACATCGCCCGCGCGCATCGCATCGACCGCTGCGAGCAGATCGCTCGCACCCGCCTGGCGATAGGTGGATTGCGCGGAACCGGCCACCGCCTGGCGCAGCGCCCAGCGATCATCCTGGCGGCAGGCGATCCCGGCAATGGCGGCGCTGTCGAAGCTGCGGCAGACCGCGCCCTGCCTGTCGCGGAAGGTGAGGCCGATGCGGATATCGGTTGACGCAGGCTGGGCAGATGCGAGCTGGCGATCCAGCGCGTCAGCTAGTCCGCCTTGCGCAACCAGCATCTCGCCCCGGACCCCGACCGGCCCAGCGCCGGGTGCCGTCTCGAGTGCCGTGTCGGGGGCCAGAAGGCGCGGGCCGATCACCAGCCCCAGCGCAAGGCTCGCGGCCATCGCGGCGAAGGTCGGCCAGCCGAACCGGCGCCGGGCATCGGACACTGGAATGGCGGCGACCTCCAGCGGCCGGGTCAGCCGCTCGGGAAGAGGTTCATCGAGCGCCGGGTCGAAATGCGCCTTCAGCCTGGTCTTGAGCGCTCGCTGCTGCGCGATCATCGCCGCCAGCGCCTGGTCCTGATCTGCTGCGCGCTCGATGCGGCGGCTGGTGACCAGATCGAGCTCGCCATCGACATAGGCCATGATGATATCGTGATCGAAGGTCATGCGGCTTCTCCGAGCATATTGGCCAGAGCCTCGCGCCCGCGCCCCAGGCGCGAGGTCAGAGTTCCGACTGGAACCGAGGCGATGTCGGCGGCTTCGCGGTAGCTGTAGCCCTCGACGAGCACCAGGACGACCGCCTCGCGCTGTTCGGGCGGCAGCCTGGCCATGGCGCGATCGATATCGCCCAGTTCCAGTTGCGCTTCCATCCGCCGATGGCCGTCATCCGCGATCTGCACAGCATCGTCATCGATATTGGCGGTAGGGCCTCGCCGTGCGTTCGCGCGATGGCGATCTATCCAGAGATTTCGGGTGATGCGGTACATCCAGCTATCCAATCGTGTTCCCGGCTGCCATTGCTGACGTGCGACCAAAGCACGCTCGACCGCCGCCTGGCACAGGTCGTCGGCATCGGCGTGATGACCGGCAAGCCCCCGCGCAAAGCGTCGCAACCGCGGCAGCAGGGCAACCAGATCTTGCTCAAATGCCATTCTCGCGCTCCACATCGGCGGTTGCCATGCCGCATCGGGTCAGCCATTTTTTGTGGTTCATGCGGATGAAACGTCCCGGTTGATGCGTTTCATCCCCGGACCACGAAAAATTCGTGCAAGGACAAGGCGGAGGGATGGCCTCTGGCAGGGACGCAGCAGCATGATGGCAAAAATATGCAGGGTCATGGCGGGGGTGGCAATGGTCGCCCTTCCGGCGGCGGCGATGCCCCAGATCGGGCTGCCTTCGCTGCCCACGCCGCGCGGCGGGATCGACGGGCTTGCACGGCCCCTGCTCGACACTCTCGACCTCGATCGGCTGTCGCCCGATGCGGTGGCGCGGCAACTGCGCTCGGCAAGGCTTGATCGCCTGACCGGTTTTGTCCGCACCCATCGCGATCGGGTCGAGTTCGACGCGGTGCGCGCGCCTGCCCTGCGCGGCGTGCTGCTGGCGACGGGGGTGGCGGGCGCCGACCGGGCCAGAGCGATTGCGGCAGGGTACCGCATCATCGACGAAGAGGTCATCGCGGAGCTCGACCTGACCTTTGTCCGCTTCGCGCTTCCCGAAGGACTGCCGCTCGGCAAGGCGCAGCGCCAGCTGGCCGCGCTGATGCCCGCAGCCGAGATAGCAGCGGACAACCTCTATTTCCCCAGTGGCGGTCTTCCGCCCGCAGCATCTCTCGGCGCGCTGGCCGCTGCGCAGACAGGCGGGCCCGGCGGCGCGCGGATCGGCCTGATCGACAGCGGCGTGGGCCCACTCCCCGGCCTCAGCGCACGGGTCGTGCAGAAGGGCTTTGCCACCGGCGCGCCCCGCGCGGGTGACCATGGCACCGCGGTGGCGGCGCTGGCGCTGGGCGCGGCGGGTTCGGGCAGCGCGCTCTATGCTGCCGATGTCTATGGCACCGATGCCACGGGCGGCACCGCCTCGGCAATCGCACGCGCGCTGGGATGGCTCAGCGGGCAGCAGGCCGCCGTGATCAACATCAGCCTGGTCGGACCGGACAACGCGCTGGTCCATGCAGCGATCGCGCGGGCCCAGGCCAAGGGTGCGCTGATCGTCGCAGCCGTCGGCAATGATGGCCCGGCGGCGCCGCCAGCCTTTCCGGCAGCACAGTTCGGTGTGCTCGCGGTGACCGGTGTGGATACCTCCGGCCGGGTGTTGCCCGAGGCGGGACGCGGAAAGCATGTCGCCTTCGCAGCACCAGGGCGCAGCCTGGCGCCCGCCGCAGGGGGAGGTAAGAGCGTCACGGTGCGCGGCACGTCCTTTGCCGCGCCGCTGGTCGCAGGCAGGCTGGCGCAGCTGTACCCCGCCCCTGCCCCCGGCCGAATCGAGACCGCCGTGCGCGGCCTGATAGGCCAGGCGCGCGATCTGGGGCGCAAGGGCCGCGACCCGGTCTATGGCCATGGCCTGGTCTGTGGCGATTGCGGCCGCTGACAAATTCCTCCCGGCCGGGGATGGATTGCCCGTGCCGCCTCGTTGTCTCTCCAGCGGATGCCGTTCCGGCGCATCCGGCAAGCGAAGGAGATCAACGATGAAGCATGTTCTGAAGATGGGCTGCGTTGCAGCGATTCTCATGGCCGCTCCGGCTCAGGCGCAGTTGCTGGGCGGCGGCGGCCTGGGCGGTGGTCTGGGCGGTGGCCTGGGCGGAGGCTTGGGCGGTTCGCTCGGTGGAACGCTGGGCGGCACCCTGGGCGGCACGATCGAGCGGCCGACCCGTGATCTGGACGCGAGCGTGGAACGCACCCGCCGCTCGGTCGATGCAACCGGCAACGCCAGCGGCGAAGCGCGCGCGCGCCGGCAGGTCGATGCCCGCAGCGGCCGCGTAGCCGCCGATGGCGGTGGCAGCGCCAGCGGATCGGGCAATCTTGCAGGCACTGGCGGACTGCTGGGCAACGGCATCGCCGGCGCGGTCGGCGGGTCGGGCGCGGGCAGCGCCAATGGCGGCGCTGAGGCGACGCTGATCGGAACCGACCGGGCGGGCGAAATCGCGCGCAGCGGCGCTGGCTCGGCGCGCAATACCGTTGCCGGTGCCCGCCAGAGTGCAGTGCAGCAACTTGGCCTCGCGCAGGCCGCCGCAGGTGGCGCTACCGGCCAGATCGGAGCGGTTGCCGGTCTTGCAGGCAATGCCGGTGGTTCGCTCGCGGGCAACGCAGGCGCGATCGCAGGCAGCGCGGGTGGCTCGGCCAATGGCAGCGGGGCATTGACCGGTTCGGGCGAATCCGGGCCTGCAACGCCCGCCGGGATGCCGGTGACGAACGCAAAGGGCCGTGCCATAGGATTTGTGCAGAGTGTGCGGACCGGAGCCAATGGCGCTGCGGACATGGTGATGGTCGAGATCGGTGACCGCATCGTCCCGGTGCCCGCGAGCCAGTTGAGCGGCAACGGCGATGTGCTGGTCACGGCCATGTCCGCAGGGCAGCTCAAGGCAGCGGCAAAAGATGCCCGGCCGGGCGAAGCCCAGGCCGAGCCAGGCCCCGAATGACCTGCGGGTCCATACGCCGCAGCCGGTCAGGGGGTACTAACCCTGCCCGGTTGCGGCATCGCCCCTGCCGGGGTACCAGCGCAAGACGCGCACATCGCCCGCCATACGCCAGAAGGCCTGGCGCTTGCATGCGGGCCAGCATGCAGTGTTACCACCGCATGGCGCACGCCTGCGGCTTTGGTGACGTGCAAGTTAATGGCGCGTTAGGGGCTGAAGCCCATTGTTCACTGCATGGGGGGCACATGCGGCCGGAAAACCAACATGACATCTCGCGCACCGCCTATCAGTCCTGAACAAACGATCCTCCAGCTGATCGCGAAATACTCGCGCGACGTGATCGCGCAGGTTCGCCCCGACATGACCTTCAGCTATATTTCACCGTCTGCCGAACGGCTGTTCAACCGTCCGACCACCCAGATCATCGGGCATCACATTGCCGAGTTCGTGCTGGAGGAAGACCTCACGCTGATCGCGCAGGCGACTCACCAGGTGGTCTCTGGCAAGGCGGACGACAGCGTCGTGACAGTGCGCGTCATCAAGGGCGATGGCAGCCTGATCTGGGTCGAAGTCGCATCGCGGCTGATGGACCAGACCGAAACCGGCGCCCCGGGCAACCGGGCGGTGATCATGCGCGATGTTTCCGAGCGCAAGGCGCTGGAAGATACGCTGCGCACCATGGCGCTGAAGGACGGGCTGACGGGGCTGGCCAACCGGCGCTCGTTCGACGAGACGCTGCTGATGGAATGGAAGCGCACGGCGCGCGCGCGATCGCAGATGTCTCTTCTGCTCGCCGATATCGACGGGTTCAAGACGTTCAACGACGCTTTCGGCCATCAGGTCGGTGACGATTGCCTGCGCAGCGTCGCCAACGCACTGGTATCGGTGGTGCAGCGCCCCGGAGACACCGTCGCCCGATATGGCGGCGAGGAACTGGCCATCATCCTGCCCGAAGCGGATGCACAGGCAGCCACGATCGTGGCCGAGCGCGCCAGACAGGCGGTCGAGGATCTGCAGATCCGTCATGCAGGCTCGAGCGGTCAGGTGCTGACGGTCAGTATCGGGTCGGCAACCGCGCGCGCCAGCCATGGCGGCTCTATCGGAATGCCGCAGGCGTTGCTGAGCTCGGCTGACCGGGCGCTTTATTCAGCCAAGGCCGAGGGGCGAAATTGCTGCAGGGCAGCCGTGTCGCTGGTCGAGCGCTAGGGGGCGCGTGCCGGTTGTGCGAAGTCCATCGTCACGCAGCACCAGCGCGAGACAAACAGACCGACAGCCGGTTTTTCCGGCATCCACCAACCGACTTGCGGGCCGACCGCCGCTGATCATTGGCTGACCAGCTGGAATTTCGATCCGAAAACGAATACTGCCACCTTGATCAAGCGCGCCAAACCCTTTGCACCAAGGCCGCCCGGCTGTAGCGTCCCAATGGGCCTTGCGTTTCGACCTGTCAGGACGTTCGGGTTTGGTCGCTCAAGGCAGAATACCAGCCATCGACAGGCGACCCCTTCACAAGCACGAAAGAATATTCAGTGTCGAAAATCGTCAATGGCGCCAGCCTGAAACCACGGACCGGAACTCGGCCAAGGAACATCGTGCTGCTGCTTCACGGCTATGGTTCGAGCGGCACGGACATGATTTCGCTCGCGCCCCAATGGCAGGATGCGCTTCCCGATACGTTGTTCCTTGCGCCGCACGCCCCCCAGCGCTGCGGAATGATGGGGGCGGGGTACCAGTGGTGGGGGTTGTCGGGATTCGCGCCGTCGGCATTGGCGGCGGGCGCAGCATCGGCCGCTCCCGCCATCGACGCCTTCATCGACCGCAAGCTCGCCGAGTATGAACTGACCGAGGCGGACCTGGCCTTGGTCGGGTTCAGCCAGGGCACGATGATGGCACTGCATATCGCGCTGCGCCGACCAAGCGCGGTCGCTGCCGTGGTCGGCTATTCGGGGATGCTGACCGCAACGGCAGGGCTTGCGCACTCCGACTTCGCAAAGCCGCCGGTGCTGCTGGTGCATGGGACCGCCGATCTGGTCGTACCGATCGCGGCGCTGCATATGGCAGAAAGCGAGCTCAAGCGGCTTGGCGTCGCAGTCACGACGCACGTCTCCTACGGTGTAGCGCACAGCGTCGATCCTGTCGGTCTGCGACTGGGGCGGGATTTTGTCCGTGACGCCTTTGATCGGTCGTCCTGAGCGCCTTATATGACCAACGGAGCGGCATATCCCGTCAGCTCAAGATAGCCCCGGCCACCTTCGGTGCGGACCAGCCCCTCCCAATAGACCGGCAGACCGCTCGAACGCGCATCGAGCTCCTGGTCTGCGAACATGGGCGTGAGCGTCAGGCGCTTCTGGCCCTCAGGCAGCTTGATCGTCAAAATCTGCGCCACCGGATAGGTTGCTCCTGTCCGCTTCGATCGCCACGTCCGCGTTGGCGTGAAGGTGATATCGCCCGGCTTGAGGGTCACCGCTGTTCCGTTCGCGCGGCGGAATGTGCCACCCGCCCAGATGCTGCGCCCCTTTTTGCCGCGGATGCGGAACGCCATCAGCGCCGCGCCATCGTCGAAGTTGAGCCCCGTCCAGTCCCAGCCGACCGCCGCTCCGCCCAGGTAGCGCGACGACCATTCCCGGTCGAGCCAACTGCGCCCCCTGACGGTCTCGGTCGATGAGCCGCGCGTGATCGTTCCTGTCGTCTCCAACTGCGGCAGCGAATAATAATAGCTGGCAGATTGAGGCTCGGGCCCCTTGCGGCTGTAGCCGCCTGCGCCCTGCAGGATCGGTCGCTGCGTGGGCGTGAATGTCAGCTTCAGCGCAAACCCGCGCGCGACGATCCGCGCCGAAAAGCGACCATCGGCCAACCGGGCCAATCGCCAATCCTTGATGCGAACATCGGCGTCACCAACCTTGGCTTCGGCAATGCCGAACCCGCCACGCGCCGCGCGCTGATCATGCAGGAGTTTGCCGATGGCTGGATCCGAAACGGCAGCGTGGGCAAAGAGCACCTGTCTCGGCGCAAACTTGCTGGGGTTGCCAGGATCGACCCGCGGCCGCGTGCGAAAGAACGTGATCTGGAACCCCAAATCCTTGCCTTTGGAGGTTTTGACTGTCCCCGTCACATACCACCATTCCGTGCGAAAATCCGGATGCGCGCCGTGATCGGCTGGAAAGGAAAAGGCACGGCCCGGCGTGACATCAGGATAAGACAATCCCGGTGTCTGCGCGACACTGGCAGTGGTCAGCGCGAGGGCTGCCAGACTGAGCGATGCTGCGCGGATCACCAGTCGGCCCTCACCGCGCGAACCGCATCCATCGATGCGGCCCGTCGCCCGGCAAGCATCGCCGTGATCGCCGAAGATACAATCAACGCCGTGATGACCGACAGCATCAGCGTCACCGGCAGCCGCGTCGTCATCGTCCAGTTGAACGATTGGGGATTGATGACATGGATCAGCACCTGGCTGATCGCGACGCCCAGTGTCACGCCGACCAGTCCGCCGACCGCGCCCAGCAAGGCGCCCTCGATCCCGAGCATCGCGACAATCTGTCCGCGCCCGACGCCGATATGGCGCAGCATTCCGAACTCGCGGGTCCGGGCACTGGCCTGCGCCGATGCGGTGGTCGCAACGCCGGCCAATCCAACGATGACCGCAATCGCCTCGAGCACATAGGTAATGGCGAAGCTGCGATCGAAAATCGAGAGCGCCAGGGTACGCAGGCTTGCAGGTTCGGCCATTGTCAGGCGCGACTTCAAGGGCGGCGGGGCTGCAGCCCTTATGGCCCGCTGCACAACCTTTATATCCGCGCCGGGTTCGAGCAACACCATGGCATCGTCGCGGACAGTGTCGCCCGTAAGCCGATCGTAATCGCTGGAATGGATCACCACCGCGCCTTGCTGCCTCGAATAGTCGCGCCAGATGCCCGCCACCGCAAAGCGGGCGCCGGTGCCAATCGGCAAACGGATGGCATCGCCGGGTTCAACCGCCAGGATACGCGCCGCAGGTTCGGAGAGCCAGACCGCGGTGGTGCCAGGCGGCGGCATGACTTCCTCCCCCAGCAATTCCAGCGCCGCACCGTCGGTGCCGACCGGACGTGCGATCAGGCTCATCGGAGGCTCGCTCGGATCGAGGACGATAGGCACTTGCCGGCTGAACGCGATGGAAGCGATGCCGGGGATCGCCGCCATTCGCGCTTGCGAGCCCTGATCAAATCCGCCCCAGCCCGGCTCCGACCGGACATACAGATCGCCCGACAGAATGTCGCCAAGCCATTGATCGACCGCCCCGCGAAAACTGGTCACCATGACCGCCATCGCGATCATCAGCGCCGTACTTGCCACGATCCCGCACAAAGCGGTTGCGGCGGCGCTCGGTGCCCCATGAAGATGCTGGATCGCCAGATCCGTCGGCACATTGCGGTGCGATGCACGGGCCAACGGAGCGAGCAGCGTGCGCGCAAGCCATGGCATCGCCGTGATCCCGGCGGCCAGCAACAACGCAACCGAAAGGTAGCCGAAGAGCGGCAGCCGTCCCACCGCAGGCAGCAACGCGGCGCCCATTCCTGCAGCCAGCAATGTGAGCGGCAACCCGCCGGCCAAATGATCACGCGGGTCGATGCTATCCCCAGCATTCCTGAGCGCGACGGCGGGGGCGGCACGTGCGCCCTGCAACGCCGGGATCAGGCTGCCCCCGACCGCCGCAGCAACCCCCAGGGCAAAAAACCCGGCAGCTGCCGAAGGCGCAAGGATGAGCGCAGGCGGCGCACCGTCGAAGATGCCGCTGCCAAGGTCTCCGCCCAGGATATCGAGCGCGCCAGCAGCCAGACCAAAGCCTATCAGCAGGCCAAATGTAGCGCCGATCAGCCCGGCCAGCGCGCCTTCGATTGTCACCAATGCAACAACCCCGCTGCGTTGCATCCCGATCGTGCGGAGCAACGCGAAACTTTGCAGGCGCCGGGTGACCGAAAGCGATTGTGTGGAATAGACGAGGAATGTGCCGGTAAACAGCGCGACCAGCGCCAGCATCGTCAGGTTGACGCGATAGGCGCGCGAAAGACCATCGCTCTGTTGCGCGTCGTCATCCTGGTCGCTGACGATCGCATCTGCCGGGATCAGGGGCATCAGCCGCGAACGGACGTCGCTTGCCTGCACATCGGAGGTCAATTTGAGGTCGATCCGGTCGATCTTGCCCAATCGCCCGAAAAGCCACTGCGCGGCGGCAATGTCCATCATGCCGACGCGTCGCCCCTCGGCAATGGCCGGCAGCAGGCCGCGCACGGTCATCGGCTGCACCTGCCCATTGGCATTGATCGTCACACGGTCACCGATGCGCAACTTTCCGGCGATCAGCGCAGCGTGCGACAGGAACAGCGCGTCGCTGGCAAACACATCATCGCCCCCGCCGCCCTGTTTTCCGCCACCGGGGCCGCTGGCGGGCGCACCGATCAGGCTGGGCGTCACCTCGGCCGCGCGGATGATATCCAGCCCGAGCAATGTGAAAGGCTCGCCGCGCGCAACCCCTGCCCTGAGCACGACGACCGGGCTGGCATCGGCGACCCCTTCAACCTGCAAAACCTTGGCATAAAGCGCTTCGTCAAAGCCAAGACGGCTTGCCGCCTCGATTTTCAGGTCCGCGGCACCGTTGACCGTGTTCACCGCCTGACCAAATGCCGCGAGAGCCGATCCGTTGATCAGATGCACCGCAAACCCCAGCGCGACCCCGATGGCAATGGCGATCACGGCAATCGCGATCCGCCCGGGATGCTGCCGCGCCTCGCCGGTGATCAGCCAGGCAAGCGCCCGGATGGAATTGCTAGACATTGGCGGGGGCCAGTCCATTCTCGGTCAGGACCAGCGTCCGGTCGGCGATGGCTGCTGCCGCGGCCGAGTGCGTGACCAACAAACCTGCCGATCCCGAATTCCGCGTCGAATCCGCAAACAGCTGCAAAATGCGCGCGGCCGTTTTGCTATCAAGGTTTCCCGTCGGCTCATCGGCCAGGATCAATGCCGGTCGATGGATCAGCGCCCGCGCAATCGCAATGCGTTGCAGTTCCCCGCCAGAAAGATCGCGCGCATAGTCATCGCCCCGGCTGCCGAGACCTACCATGTGAAGCATCGCATCCGCGCGCGCTGTGATCTCGCTTTTTTCACACGCCGCCAGGGCGAGCGGCAGCGCGACGTTTCGGCGCAGGGTCAGATATGGGAGGATATGAAAAGCCTGAAACACAAAGCCGATCCGGCGGCGGCGCAAATCGGTCAGCCCGCGATCATCGAGCAGGCCCAGATCTTCGCCGCCAATCAGGATCTGGCCTTCATCATGAACATCAAGCCCCGCAGCGATGTTGAGCAATGTCGACTTGCCCGACCCTGACTCGCCGATGATGGCGACAAGTTCCCCCGCCGCAACGCTCAACGAGAGATTGCGAAACAGAACGCGACCGCCAGGAACGCTTTTGGTGAGCCCGCGCAATTCGAGTTGTGGGGTCAACGTTGGTCTTTCGGCTCTGTCGGGCCTGAGCGCATGATAGCGCATGGCCGTCTCGGACCGCATTTTGGCATCAAACCCGTGCCCTGGCTAGATTGCCTTTCTGCGCGCGTTTTGCAGATCATGCCGCGCGGTGCGGCCTCAGCCAGTTCAAGGCCGCTTACTGACCAAAACCTGCGCGAACCTCGCTGCCGGGTATCGGCAATGCCAGCCGCCATTGAGCATTTCGATAGGTTTGATCTATCGCCGGGCCGCCAGTATTTCTTGTTCACCATCAAGGCCTGTAGCCTATCTTGCTACCTGTTGCAGTTATCATGCTCCTGTACGGAGGAACGATAAGGGCATCATGAGGACACAAATCAGACATTTCTGAACGGCTTGTCGGCCCCTGTTTTTCAATCGGGAATGACGTGATGTATCGGTACATGGCATCGGGCAATTCAGGCGGTGGCTTCATTCACGGCGATCAAGAAATGAGGTTTGGCGAGAGAAGTTTTTCTTGTGCCCTATCCCTGATCTGCACGTGCTGCATATTTTTGGCCCCATGCTTATCTCTGTCGAGGGCCGCGCGAATATCATGAGCAGTGTGCAGGTTTTCGTCATCAGCGCAGAAGACGCGAATGAAGGGCCCATCGCAGAGTCAGCCGGGAAAAAGTACGATCAGTCAGAAGGGGTAGACAAGCGCCGGGATGACAATGCCGGGCAGCCAGCACCCCGGCCAGCGTCCACGATACCGGAGCCTCCGGCATTTCCACGGGTGCGCCATCCGGAGCCGATCGAACTACCGGACTTTTCCCAGACGTTGAATGCGGCTGCCGATATCCCGGACAGCATTTTCGACCAGATTCCTGCCCATGCAGGCAATGCCCTTGTGGATACGGGCGCGCCGAGCGTGTCCGGCGCTGGCGATGGCAGCTCCGGAACAGGCGAAGGGAGCAGCGGCTCCGCTGAGAGCGGCAAGGGGATGGCAAAAGTTTACACCGCGTCCTGGGCGCCAAGCATGGACTTCTCCAAGGACAACAAGTTCTACCCGCCCGGCGCTGCCGCTTCCCGTGTCGAAGGTGTGGCCTGGCTGAAATGCAAGGTGGTGCGCCGCGACCGGGTGCGCAATTGCCATCTCCTAGGGGAAAGCCCGCGCGGCTACGGTTTTGGCAAGGCTGCCTTGAAGACCGAACCGGGCCTGCGCATCCGGTTACACGATCGCGCTGGCCGGCGCGTCTTTGACGAATGGACCATTGTCACGTCCACCTTCAGCCTGGCGGACCTTGCATCGGACTAGCGGGAGCGCCGCACCACTTCGCTGGTGCCGACACTGGTCGTGGCGAGCCGTCATTTGCTCGTTCCAAAAGACTTCAGCGCCGCGGTCGCATTAAATTCAGAATTTGCTTCCATATTCTGAACAAGTTGGTAGAGAAGCGGGGCTCACGTCGCATGCGACGGATAATCGGCAGCATTATGCCACCTCTTATCCCTTTCTAGCACTACTTGAAGCCGGGATGCTCCGCTGTTGGCGCATGCCCGTCATACTTGGGATAAAGGCTTATCCATATGATTACCGGAACCGTGAAATTCTTCAACGCCGACAAGGGCTATGGCTTCATCGCGCCAAATGGTGGCGGCGACGACGCGTTCGTACACATTTCCGCCGTCGAACGCGCCGGAATGCGTACCCTCGACAAGGATCAGACCGTTTCTTACGAACTGGAAACCGATCAGCGCGGCAAGACCTCGGCAGTGAATCTTCAGGCTGCATGATTGATGCGGGGCAGTGCGGTCAACGCGGCCGCACTGCCCCGCTCCTTGTACCGAGCTCAGTTTTCCGGAGGCAAAAATGACTGATCCTAAAAATCGTCCGTTCCTTATCAACAAGGATGCCGATGGAAATGTCCGGCTTACGGTGCGCTCCACCCGCTACAACTCGCAAGGTTACCCCCTGGTGACGTCGCTGCTGCAGGACGAGCTGTTCAAAACTGCAACCGCAGCGCGCGCATTCGCACAGGAACATTTCGGTGCTCGCCCGGGCGAATACTCAGCAAAGTAACTGCTGGCTGCTCCGCCTCGACCGCGGTCCAGGCTGACCGCTTCAAAAACCTAAGCCATTCAGGACCTCTCGGCCTCGCCACCTCCTCAAGCTGGGGCAGGTCTCTGCCGATGGCGGGGTGTGGACAGGCAGGAGCTGGCGTCCGAGGACCGGGTTGGCCAGGTCAGCCGCCGCGCATTCCACGATGAACCTGCCGGATGACCATGGCTATGGTTGGTGGCGGCAGACATTCGCGGTGCAAGGCCGGTCGATCGACACCTATTTAACCAGCGGCAATGGCGGGCAAATGCTGTTCGTGATCCCCGAGCTGGAAATGACCGTGATGTCCCAGGCAGGCCATTACCGCGACGCCCAACGCGTTCCGCGACCGGATCATGGGGACCTTCATCCTTCCGGCAACAGCATCTGCAAAGGCGAGAAAACGACAGGCCAGCCGCGGCCGCAAGCTGGCTTTTAAGGCATCCACGGAACGGCTTGCAGGCTGCCTCGTAACCCTGTTTGGCGCGCCGGGTCTGCCGCACGGGTTTCAGTCGAACGAGGGATGCAATCACGATGGTCTCCGCAGCATCCGTCACGATGCCGTATTGCGGGCTGACCACTTCTGATCGCTGGCTGACCAGCTGGAATTTCGATCCGATCGTGATCGCCGCGATCGCAGCGGTATCGGTACTGGCCCTGCACGGACCCCGCAATCTTGGCGCGCAGCGCTGGGCCGCGGTCGCGCTGATGGCGATGCTTTGGATCTCTCCCCTGTGCGCGGCATCCGCGACCCTGCTGTCGGTGCGCGTTGCGCACCACATGGCGCTGATGCTGCTGCTGGCGCCCGCGCTCGCGCTGGGCTGGCCGAACCTCCGGCTGGGCGATCCGCTGGCCTGGGCGATCGGCGCATCGCTGGCGCTGGCCGCGTGGTTCGTACCGTCCGTGTACAGCTTTGCGTGGCAATCGGATGCGGCATACTGGGCGCTGCAGCTGGTGATGCTCGGCGCGGCGTGGCAGTTCTGGGCGACCTGGTTTGCACCGGCCACCGATTCCCGGCCGCTGGTTGCGGTTGCAGCTCCGGCGCTGCTGGCGATGGCGATGGGCTTTACCGGTGCGCTGCTGACTTTCGCCCCGCGCCCGCTGTTTGCCGAGCACATCTTCACCACCGTGCTGTTCGGTGTGTCGCCCCTGTGGGACCAGCAACTGGCAGGCCTGCTGATGTGGACCGCGGGCATGGTGCCGATGGCGCTGCTGGCGTTCGTGCGGCTGGGCAGGCTGGCGGGCGCTCCGGCCGAGGGCGCGCGATGCTGATCACCTGGTCGACCCTGATCTTCAAGGCGCTGCATATCTCGGCCATCGCCCTGTGGGCGGTGGGGCTGATCATGCTGCCGCTGCTGTTCCGGCGCTATCGTCCCGGGCTGAGTGATGCGGCCTATGCCCGTTTCCGCAAGCTCACCCATCACAGCTATGTCCGCTTCCTCACCCCCGTGGCGGTGGTCGCGGTCGGCACCGGAATCGTGCTGATCCTGATGCGCGGGATCTTCGAGCCCTGGCTGTACGCCAAGCTGGCGCTGGTCTCGCTGCTTGCGGTGCTGCACGCCTATATCGGCCACATGATCGTGCAAACCGCAGAGACCCGCGGAACGGTGCGCCTGCCCTCACCCTATCTGGTGCTGGCCCCGGTGCTTCTGGTGCTGGTCGGCATCCTGGTGCTGGTGCTCGCCAAGCCGGTGCTGGCGCTCGATTGGCCGCAATGGATGACCCAGCCTCAATCCTGGTCGCTGCCGCGTTGGGTGCCGATTTGATAGTCGAACACAAGCTTGCCGCCGTGCCAACCGGTAAGGCCCGTCATCAGGACGCACAGGGCAGAGAGCATCACCCCATAAGGCAGGATCGCGCCGACCGGGTCGCCCAGCCTCAGGCCCCAGTTGCCGCCCAGCACCGACAGCAGGGTCATGGCGAGGATGAAATGCGTCCAGCTTGCCGCGCGCACCCGGATGCCCGGGACCGAGAGCAGTTCGACCGTGCCGACCATGCCGGCCAGAACGCCGAAGATGAAGCCCGATCCGATCGCCCACAGCGCGGCGCGCGCCCAGAACACGTCGCCGGTGGCCCAATAGAGCAGATCCGCTCCGAAGGTGCCGAACGCGGCGGAAATCGGAAAGGCGACCATCATCGCGTGCACCGGATGACTGGCAAAGGCGATCCGCGATTCGGTCTCGTCGAAGCTGCGGCGAGAAAGAATGGGGTCGGAGCGCAGGGTCTTGGTCTTTTCGGTCATCGCGCTCGTTTTTCCTGCAGCCGTTCAGCTCTTCCAATGCGCGCATGCCTGTTCGGTTCCCTTTTGCTGCTCGCCGCTTGCCAGGGTCCGCTCTCCACCCTCGATCCCGGTGGCCCGCAGGCGCGATCGGTTTTCGTGTTCACCTCGGCGATGGTTCTGGTCGCCGGAGCCGCTTTTGCGCTGGTGATCGGGCTGTTTGCGATCGCGCTGCGGCGGGGCAAGCGGGTGACGGGTGGCGACGCTGGCTCGGTGCGCGCCGAGCGGCGATGGGTCGTGTGGCTGGGCATCGCCTTTCCCATGAGCGTGCTCACCGTGCTGCTGGCGGCAACCTTGTGGGTCGGTGAAGGACAGTTCGTACGCGACGACACCCTGCCGACCTGGCGCGCGACCGCGTCGCAATGGGGCTGGCAGTTCGCGCCGCTGGGCGCCGATGGCGTGCCGGGCGCGACCACCGACCGACTTGTGATCCCGGCAGGCGAGCCGGTGATCGTCGAGATCGTCTCCACCGATGTGATCCACAGCTTCTGGGTGCCAAGGCTTGCAGGCAAGATGGATGCGGTTCCCGGCAAGCCCAACCGCCATCTGATCCAGGCTGATACCCCCGGAACCTATCTTGGCCAGTGCGCCGAATATTGCGGCGTCGGCCATGACCGGATGCGTTTCGAGGTGCTGGCCACCGCCCCGCGCAGCCCGGCAGCCGGGGGCCAGCCATGACGACACACCAGACATCTGCCCAGCCGCCCGTGACCCCGCACGATCCCGCCGCGCTGCATGCCGAGCTCTACGCGGTGTGGCGTGGCCTGCCGGGCTGGCGCGGCTTTGTCTGCGAGGTCAACCACGGCGCGATCGGGCTGCGCTTCATGATCACCGCGATCGTTTATTTCGCCATCGGAGGCGTGCTGGCGATGCTGATCCGCGTCCAGCTGGCCAGCCCGCGCGCCGCCTTTGTCGGCCCGGACATCTACAACCAGCTGTTCACGATGCACGGCACGATCATGATGTTCCTGTTCGCGATTCCCATGCTCGAGGGGCTGGCGCTGTATCTGCTGCCCAAGGTGATGGGGGCGCGCGACATGGCCTATCCGCGGCTCTCGGCCTTGGGCTGGTGGTGCTATGCGCTGGGCGGGCTGATCTTGCTGGTGGCGATGCTGGCAGGCGTCGCGCCCGATGGCGGATGGTTCATGTACACGCCCCTGTCGGACAAGGTGCACACGCCGGGGATCAACGCCGATGTCTGGCTGCTGGGCATCACCTTTGTCGAGATTTCGGCGATTTGCGCGGCGGTGGAGATCACCGTGTCGATCCTCAAGCTGCGCGCCGAGGGCATGGCGCTGACGCGGCTGCCGCTGTTCGCGTGGTACATGCTGGGCACGGCAGCGATGATGCTGATCGGCTTTCCGCCGCTGATCCTGGGCTCGATCCTGCTCGAGGTGCAGCGCGCGTTCGACTGGGCGTTCTTCGATCCGGCGCGCGGCGGCGATCCCATCCTGTGGCAGCACCTGTTCTGGCTGTTCGGCCATCCCGAGGTGTACATCATCTTCCTCCCCGCCGCGGGCGCGCTGTCGGTGATGATCGCGACCTTCGCACGCCAGCCGATCATCGGCCATGCGATGATCGTCGCGGCGATCTGGGCGATGGTGTTTTTGAGCTTCGGACTGTGGGTGCACCACATGTTCACCATCGGCATTCCGCATCTGGCGCTGGCATTCTTTTCCGCTGCCTCGATGCTGGTCGCGGTGCCGACATCGGTGCAGATCTTCGCATGGATCGGTACCTTGTGGAGCGGACGGCCGCGCTGGTCGCTGCCGATGCTGCACATCACCGGCTTCTTCCTGACCTTCGCGCTGGGCGGGCTGACCGGCGTGATGCTCGCCGCCGTCCCGTTCAACTGGCAGGCGCACGACACCGCTTTCGTCACCGCGCATCTGCATTATGTGCTGATCGGCGGGTTCGTCTTCCCGATGCTGGCGGCAATCACGTACTGGATGCCGCACTTCACCGGGCGGCGCGCAGTGCGCGGACTGGGGACCGCAGCGTTCTGGCTGATCTTCATCGGGGTGCACGGCACGTTCCTGGTGATGCACCTGACCGGGCTGCTCGGCATGCCGCGCAGGGTCAGCATCTATCCCGACAATCCCGAATGGGAGCTGCTCAACCTCATCTCCTCGGTGGGCGGGTTCATCATGGCCGCAGGCTTCGCGCTGTTCGCGGTCGACATGGGGCTGCAGCTCTTCATGGGGCGGCGCACCCGCCGCAACCCCTGGCGCGCGACCAGCCTCGACTGGGCGATGCGGCTGCCGCCGCCCACGTACAACCTCGCCTCGCTGCCGCGCGCGGACATGGAAACCGACGAGCGAACCCTCACCCCGTCGCGGCTCGATATGTTGGCGACCACGCTGGCGATGGGTGAAGGCATGCTCGCCGGCGCCCCGCGCGGGGTGCGCGAGACGCTGATCATCGACGCGGTCAGCGGGCGGGCAGAGGCGGTTGCGGTGCTGCCGGGGAACACCATGCGTCCCGCGCTCACCGCGCTCACCATCGGTCTGTTTTTCCTGGCGATGCTGGCGGGCTTCTACTGGGTCGCGGCCGCCGCAGTGGTTCTGGTCGCGGTGATGTGCGCAGGCTGGATCAGGCCGGTGGCGCCGATACAGGGCACAACCGCCGCTGTGCCCGAGACGATCGAGGGACTGCCCGCGAGCCCTTTCTATCGCCACGGCCTGGGCTGGTGGGGATCGGCGGTGCTGCTGGTCGCCAATGCCAGCCTTTTCGCATCGTTGCTGTTTGCGGTCGCCTTTCTCTCGGTGATCGCGCCGGGATGGGAGGGTGCGGTGCAAGAGAACCCGCATGGCGTGCTGCCGATGGCAGCGTTGCTGGTTACCGCAATCGGCGGGGCGCTGCTGCTCTGTGCGGGCCTGTGGTCGCAGCGTGCCGCAACCGCGGGGCAGCGCGCGCTGGCCTGGGCGGGCATGCTTGCGGTCGCAGCAGGCGCGCTGGCTTCGGGCGCGATGATGGCCGGATCGCCTGCCGAGCACGCGCGCCATGCGGTGCAGGCCGCGATCCTGGCCTATCTGGTGCTGCACGCGCTGATTTTGGTGACGATGCATCTGGCCGCAGCGCGCGGGCACCGCATCGGTGTGCAGGCCGTCGCGACGCAGGGCGTGCTCGCGCAGTGGCATGGCTATACCGGGCTGGTCGCGCTGGTCGGCGCGCTGGCGCTGGCGGTGGCCAAGCTGTGATGCGCAGGTCCGCCCTGACCAGGACGGTGATCGCCCTGCTGTCGGGGCTGCTGCTCTGGGCGTTGTGGTTCGCGCTGGCCTATGCGCTGCACGGCGCGCAATGCGCAGGCGCGCTGGGCCTGTCGCGCACCGCCGGCCAGATCGCGCAGGTCAGCTTGTGGCTCGTCGCGCTGGGGGTGATCGCGCTGCTGGCCAGGCGCGCTGCGCGGCTGGATGTATCACCCGGGCTGGGGCGCACGGCCCGTTATCTCCAGATCACGGCAATCGGCGCGACCATCTTCGCCGGTCTACCGATCCTCGTTCTCGCCCCCTGCTGAGCGCTGGGCGATCGTGTTCCGGCTCAGCGTGCCGTGGCCGAAGGCAATCGCCTGGCCCAGCGCCGCGATCCGCACGGGAACGGCCTTGCTGGCCGGAGTTTTCGAGGTGCGATCGTGGTGCGACAGTGCGATCAGCGGGTTGAGCTCGGGATAATAGCCCACGATCGTCCCCGAAGGCAGATCGAACGGCACCACCTCCAGATTGTCGATGCGACGATCATGCCCGTCCTCGGCATCGCCCAGCAGCGATATCCGCTGCCCCGCGACCAGGCCTGCGGCGGCGATGTCTTGCGGGTTGATCAGCACGACATCGCGCGTCCCCTCGATCCCGCGCAGCCGGTCGCTATAGCCATAGATGGTGGTGTTGAACTGGTCGTTGGAGCGGACCGTGACCAGCCGGTAGCGCCCCGGCATGTCTTCCATATCGGTCGCAGCGAGCATCTGCGGCGCGGTGAACACCGCCTTGCCGCTGTCGGTCTTCCAGATGCGCTCGCGCGCGCTGTTGCCCCGATAGAAGCCGCCGGGCTCGAACATCCGGGCGTTCATGTCGTGGAACTGCTCGTGATAGGTCTCGGCGATCAGGTCGCGGATCAGGGCGTAATCGCCGGTCCAAGCATCCCAGCGCACCTTGGGATTGGTCTTGAGGGGATTGGCCTCGAGCGTCGCCTTGGCGATACCGGCGACGATCGCGGTCTCGGACATCAGATGTTCGCTGGCGGGAGTGCGATGGCCCAGCGACCCATGGATATGGCTGAAGCTGTCCTCGATCGTCACGGTCTGCGGGCCGGACGCCTGGATGTCTTCCTCGCTGCGCCCGAGACACGGGAGCAGATAGGCGGTGCGGCCGTTGAACAGATGGTTGCGGTTGAGCTTGGTGGCGATCTGCACCGTGAGCTGCAGCTGGCCCCAGGCGGGCTCGACCCGGCCCTGATCGGGAATGGCGCGCAGGAAGTTGCCGCCCAGCCCGATGAACGCCTTGGCGCTGCCGTCGAGCACCGCCTCGCACACCTCGACCGTGGTCATTCCGGTGTCGCGCGGCGGCTCGAAGCCGAACTGCTCGGCAAGCTTGTCGAGCGGCACCAGCTCGGGCTTTTCGGAAATGCCCACGGTGCGCTGGCCCTGGACGTTGGAATGCCCGCGCACCGGGCAGATGCCTGCGCCCTTGCGCCCGATATGCCCGCGCATCAGCAGCAGGTTGACCAGCATCGCGATGTTCTCGAAGCCATGGACGTGCTGGGTGAGGCCCATGCCATAGACTCCAATGACCCGCTCGGCCCCCAGATAGACGCGGCCCGCCTCCTCGATATCGGCGCGGCTCAGACCCGATTCCTGCTCGATCCGCTCCCAGGATGTCGCATCGGCCCTGGCGCGGAAGGCGTCGAAGCCGGTGCAGTGTTGGGCGATGAAATCATGGTCGATCACCGTCTCGCCCAGCGCATCGTCCTGCGCGAATACATATTTGCACAGCCCCATGATCGCGGCGATATCGCCACCGGCGCGGACCTGCAGATACTGGCAGCTCAGATCGGTGTCGCTGCCGGTCAGCATCTGGCCGACGCGCTGCGGGTTGGTGAAGCTGAGCAGACCCTTTTCCCGGATCGGGTTGAAGGTCACGATCCGGCAGCCGCGCTCGACCGCCTTTTGCAGCGGGTGCAGAAAGCGCGGGCTATTGGTGCCGGTGTTCTGCCCGAAGAAGAAGATCGCGTCGCATTCCTCGAAATCCTGGAGCACGCAGGTGCCGACCGGCGACCCGATCAGCTCGTTGAGCGTCACCGAGGTCGTCTCGTGGCACATGTTGGAGCTGTCGGGCAGGTTGTTGTGGCCATAGAGGCGCGCGAACAGCGAATAGAGGTACGAGGTCTCCAGGCTCGCGCGGCCCGATGCGTAGAACACCGCCGATTTGGGATCGATGCTCCTGAGCTCGGCGCCGATCGCGGTGAACGCCTCGTCCCAGCTGCATTCGACATAATGGTCGCTCGCCGCATCGAAGCGCATGGGATGGGTCAGGCGCCCGACATGCTCGAGATCATGGTCGCTCCAGCCGCGCAGCTCGCTCACCGTGTGCTCGGCGAAGAATTCGGGGGGGCAGCGGTGGCTGGTCAGCTCCCAGAGCGTCGCCTTCGCGCCGTTTTCGCAGAATTCGAATGCATGCGGGTGCTTGGGCTTGCCCCAGGCGCAGCTGGTGCACATGAAGCCGCCGGTCTTGTTCTGGGTCGCCAGCGTCGCCAGCGCGCCGGGGGACGACATTTCGCGCGCCATGGTCTGCACCATCCCACGCATCGAGCCCCAGCCGCCGGTGGATCCGTCATAGGAAACGGTATCGGGATGCTCGTCGGTGCCATTGTCGGGGCTGGTGTCGGTCGTCATGGCCGGGTCCTTTTCGGGAGGTCCCGTAACTTAAGCCCCAGGTGCCGATGGGTTCCCTTTCGACACAACGCTTTACCCCGAAACGTCAGCGCAACCTGGCGATCGGAAACGGCAAGGCCCCGGACGGTTGCACCGCCGGGGCCTTGCGTTTTGGCGCGTCGGCCGCGCGCTTACTGCACGTCGAACCGGTCGGCGTTCATCACCTTGGTCCAGGCGGCGATGAAGTCATCGACGAACTTCGCCTCGTTGCCGCGCTCGGCATAGACCTCGGACACCGAACGCAGCTGCGAGTTGGAACCGAACACCAAATCGGTGCGGGTGGCGGTCCAGCGCTGCTCTCCGGTGGCGCGGTCGGTGCCGACGAACTCCTCGTCGCTGCTGGTGTCCACCACCTTCCATGCCGTGCCCATATCGAGCAGGTTGACGAAGAAGTCGTTGGTCAGCTGCCCCGGCCGATCGGTGAGCACGCCATGCGCAGAGTTGCCCGCATTGGCGCCCAGCACGCGCAGACCCGCCACCAGCACCGCCATCTGCGGGATCGAGAGGCCGAGCAGATGCGCGCGGTCGAGCATCAGCTCTTCGGTCTTCACGCTCTGCTTGGTTGCCAGATAGTTGCGGAACGCATCCGCCCGCGGCTCGAGCGGCTCGAAGCTCTCGGCATCGGTCTGTTCGGCGCTGGCATCGCCCCTGCCACCGGTGAACGGCACGCTGACATCGAACCCGGCATCGCGTGCCGCCTTTTCGACCGCTGCGGTGCCAGCCAGCACGATCGCGTCGGCCATCGACAGCGCCCCGCGCAGACGATCGATCGTCGCCAGCACCGCTGCCAGCTCTTCAGGATCGTTGACCGCCCAATCCTTCTGCGGCGCGAGCCTTACCCGCGCGCCGTTGGCGCCGCCGCGATGGTCCGACCGGCGATAGGTCGATGCCGATGCCCAGGCCGCCTTGACCAGCTCGCTGATGCTGTGGCCGCTCGCCAGGATCGCTGCCTTGAAGCCATCGACCGTCGCCTGCGAAGGCACGGTGCCGGCGGGCACCGGATCCTGCCAGATCAGGTCTTCTGCCGGAACCTCGGGGCCGAGATAGCGGACCTTGGGCCCCATGTCGCGATGGGTCAGCTTGAACCACGCGCGGGCAAAGGCATCGTCGAGCGCCGCCTGATCGTCGCGGAAGCGTTCGGAGATCTTGCGATATTCCGGATCCATCTTCAGCGCCATGTCGGCGGTGGTCATCATCGTCGGCACGCGCTTGGAAGGATCGCGTGCGTCGGGGGCCATGTCCTCGGGGTCGGGGTTGATCGGCTGCCATTGCTGCGCGCCCGCCGGGCTGCGCACCAGCTCGAAGTCGTACTTGAACAGCAGCCGGAAATAGTCGCCGCCCCAGGCCGTCGGGTTGGGCGTCCATGCCCCTTCAATCCCCGATGTGGTGATGTGGCCGGTGTTGATCTGCTCGGCATCGGTCGCCCAGCCAAAGCCCATCAGCTCCATCGCCTCGGATTCGGGCGCGCCGCTCAGCTGATCGGCCGGCACCGCACCGTGCGCCTTGCCGAAAGCGTGGCCGCCTGCGGTCAGTGCGACGGTTTCCTCGTCGTTCATCGCCATGCGCTCGAAGGTCAGCCGCATGTCGCGCGCCGATTGCAACGGATCAGGGTTGCCGCCCGGGCCTTCGGGGTTGACATAGATCAGCCCCATCTGGATCGCGGCGAGCGGGTTTTCCAGCTCCCAGCCCTTTTCGGGATTGATGCGGGTTTCCGCGCCGGTATCGACCCAGGCTTCCTCGGTGCCCCAATAGACATCGCGCTCGGGCTCGAACACGTCCTTGCGGCCGCCGCCAAAGCCGAACACCGGGCCGCCCATCGACTCGATCGCGACATTGCCGGTGAGGATGAACAGATCGGCCCAGCTGATGTGCTTGCCGTACTTCTGCTTGATCGGCCACAACAGGCGCCGCGCCTTGTCGAGATTGCCGTTGTCGGGCCAGCTGTTGAGCGGGGCGAAGCGCTGCTGGCCGCTGCTCGATCCGCCGCGGCCATCGGCGGTGCGATAGGTGCCCGCCGAGTGCCAGGCCATACGGATGAAGAACGGGCCGTAATGGCCGTAATCCGCGGGCCACCAGGGCTGCGAGTCGGTCATCAGCGCCTTGAGATCAGCCTTGAGCGCGGCATAATCGAGCTTGGCGAAGGCCTGCGCATAATCGAAATCCGGCCCCATCGGGTCGGGCGAGGTGCCGTTCTGCGTCAGGATATCGAGCTGCAGCGAGTCGGGCCACCAGTCGCGGTTGGTCCGCCCCAGCAGCGATCTGACGCCGCCATCCTTGTTCGAAAACGGGCAGTTGCCGCCCATTCCGCTTGTCTTCATGTCCATGGCTGCTCTCCTTCTGGATCTGATGGCGACCAGAATAATCCCTGCGGCGCGATCTCCCAAACAAGGAAAGCCCATCAGAGAGATAGAAAGGACCGATTGGGCCGATTGGCGAAGCCGCGCCTGCCCCCATCCTTTGCTTGGCGTCGGTCCGAATTGAACCTAGGAAATGCTCTCCAGGGACCGATCGGCAAGGAACAGGCAGATGGATATCAGTCGCAGGCATCTGACCCGGCTCGCACTTGGTGCAGGTGCGCTGTCACTGCTGACCGGCGTTGTGCCGGGCTGGCTGATCCACGCTGCCACGGCGGCGAGCCCCGCGCCCGACCCGCTGGCGCTGGTCGACGGCGAACTGCGCGAAGCTGCGCGCGCGATGCTGGCGCAGACCTTCCCGCCGATCAGCCGCGAGACGCTACCCGCGGTGCGCGCATCCTGGGTGCCGCCGCCGCTATTGAGCGCGCCTGCGCCCTCCGTGACGGTACGGCAGGTCCCCGGCCCGCCGGGCGCGCCTGCCGTGGCGGTCGAGCTGATCGGAGCGCGCCCTGACTCCACCCCGCGCCCGGCGATCCTGCACATCCATGGCGGCGGCATGATCTCGGGCCGCGCGCGCAACATGACTTCGTTCAGCCAGACACTGGCGGCGGAATTCGACGCGGTGGTGGTCAATGTCGATTATCGGTTGGCACCCGAAACCCCGTTTCCCGGCCCGGTGCTCGACAATTTCGCCGCGTTCGAATGGATGGTCGCCAACGCTGGCGAACTGGGAATCGACCCGCGGCGCATCGCCATCATGGGCGAGAGCGCAGGCGGCGGGCTGGCCGCGATGGTGGCGCAGATGGCGCGCGATTCGCGCACCGTTCAACCGTGCCTGCTGGTCATGCTCTATCCGATGCTCGACGACCGCACCGGCAGCGCCCGCATGGTCCCGCCGCATATCGGAACGATCGGCTGGTCGGCCGAGGCCAACCGTTTTGGCTGGTCGAGCTTTCTGGGTGTTCCGGCAGGATCGGACAGCGTGCCGGCAGGCAGCGTGCCTGCGCGGCTCATCGATCTTGCGGGCTTTCCGCCCAGCTTCATCGGCGTGGGCACGCTCGACCTGTTCATCGACGAGGACCTGGAATTCGGGCGCAGGCTGATCGCATCGGGCGTGCCGACGCAAATGCACGTCAGCCCCGGCGCCTATCACGCCTTCGATTTCGTGGTGCCCGAAGCGCGCATCGCGCGCGAGTTCACCCAGGCCTGGAAGTCGAGCCTGCACACCGCCTTCGGCTCGCAGGCCTGATCGCCTACTGCCCCAGATTGCGATCGAAGAATTTGAGGATCACGTCATAGGCCTGGCGTGATTCGGGCATGTCGGGCTTGTAGAAAAAGCCGTGGAACAGCCCTTCCCAGACATGCAGATCGGCATCGACCCCCAGAGCCACCATCCGGCTGTGGGTATTGACCGCCGAGGATAGCTCGAACCCGCGGGTGCCGGTGATGATCAGCGTTGGCGGAAATTGGCGCAGCACTTCGTCGGAAGAGCCCGGCGCCACCAGCGGATCAGTGGGATCGGAGCCCGCGAAATAGGGCAAAGCGGTCCAGGGGGCATCGCCGTTTGGCGGCCATTGCGGGGCGGGCCGCGCCTCGCCCACCGCTGCGGTCATGTAATCAGCGTCGCCGCCAAAGCCGTTGGCCGAGGTGGTGAGCCCCGCGCACAGGATGCCGACCGCGCCGGGTCGCGGAAGACCGTGCTTCTGGAACCATGCGGTGGCCATTCCGGTGAGCATTCCGCCCGCCGAACAGCCGTAGATGCCGATATTGGCAGCGGGATAGGTCTTGAGCAGCTCGCGATAGACCTGTGCGACATCCTCGCTCGCCGCAGGGAACTTGTGTTCGGGCCCCTGACGGTAATCCACCGAGACCACACGGATTTCGCCCAATGTCGCAACGGGGATCGACTCCAGTTCGGCGCAGGCGGGAAAGCAGCCCATGAAGCCGCCACCGTGCAAGTTGATCAGCACCCGCCGCGCGTTCCTCTTCGCGATTCCGGCCTTGGGCGCATAGTCGAACACGCGCACTCCGGCGATGCGGCGTTCGGTCAAGGTGTAGGCAAACATCGCCTTGGCCTCGGCGAGATAGGGCTCCATGAACACCGGAACGCCATTGTTCTGCTGCACCTGAACCGGGTCCTGCATCGCCTTGAGATGGTCGGTGAGATACTGCTTCGCCTCGGGGCTGAGCATCGAGGACACCGGCACCGCCATCGCCGGGACGTGCACCGTGCCATCATCGTCGATCTTCACGGGTGGAGATGGCGCGGTCTGCGCCTGTGCTGACGGGAGCGACGCCGCTGCGAGCAGCAGGACTGCCAGCCCCCGCACTGTACGGCGCATCTGCGCGATTGCTTTGACCATCATTTCGCTTCTCCCGATCGCCTCCAGGCCGCTTGCAACGCTGCCCGGACCCTTGCCTTTTTATCTGGCGGCAAGGATGTGCGTAATCGATTGCAATCTTCGCTGCAAGATGTATGAAAACGATTACACAAAGGGTGCGCCTCGCAAGAAGGGCGACTCAGCGAGGGGGTTTTGAAGGTGACAATCACGCGCAGATCGTTCGGCATCGCGGCCCTGGGCGCAGCGGTCATGCCTGCGCTGTTCAACGCCAAGGGTGCTGCGGCGCTCGCCGCGACACCTGCGATCCCTGCCGGCACTGCCCCTGCAAAGATCGATCCGCTGATGCTGGTCGACCCCGAATTGCGCGAGGGCGCCGAGCTCATCCTGTCGCGCCCGCTGCCCGATCCGCTCGATCACAAGGCCATATTGGCGATGCGCCAAGGCGTCCCGCCACCCGCCGCGCCACTGCCCGCACCTGCCCCCGCCATCGAGATGCGCCGCATCCCCGGCACGAAGGGCCAGCCCGAGGTCAGCATCGCGGTGATCGGCGCCAGGCGCGATGGCGGCAACCGCCCCGCGGTGCTGCACATCCATGGCGGCGGCTTCATCCTGGGCCGGATGCAGGACACGTTCGTCGCATCGCAGCAGCTGGCCGAAGAGCTCGACTGCGTGGTGGTTGAGGTCGAATACCGGCTGTCGCCCGAAACCGTGTTTCCCGGCCCGCTCGAGGATTGCCACACCGCATTGGTCTGGCTGCACGCCAATGCCGCCGAACTGGGCGTGAATCCCAACTCGATCGCGGTAATGGGCGAAAGCGCAGGCGGCGGCATGGCCGCGATGCTGGCGATCGCCGCGCGCGACCGCGGCAGCGTCCCGCTGTGCTATCAGGTGCTGATCTATCCCATGCTCGACGACCGCACCGGCACCACCCGCCGCGTGCCGCCGTTCATCGGCACCATTGGCTGGAACGAGGCAGGCAACGCGGTTGGATGGAGCAGCCTGATGGGGGTGCCCGCCGGAAGCGATCGCGTGCCGAGCGGCGCGGTGCCTGCGCGCACCAGCGATCTGTCCGGGCTGCCGCCGACCTTTATCGGCGTCGGCGCGATCGACCTGTTCGTCGATGAAAACATCGCTTATGCGCAAAGGCTGATCGCGCACGCCGTGCCGACCCAGCTGCTGGTGGTTCCGGGCGCCTATCATGGCTTTGATTTCATCGCCCCCAGATCCCGCGCATCACGCACCTTCATCGCCTCGTGGAAACTCGCGCTGGGCGCGGCTTTCCGCGACCGCGCCGCCGCATCGGGCTGAGGCGCCACAATAAAGAGCCAGTTTGACACTATTTGCACAATCGATTACGCAAAAACCAGAACCTAGGGAGGATCTCATGAAGGCCAGTTTCCGTTTCCGTGCCGTGCGCACCCGGCTTGCAGGCGCCGCAGCGGCTGCGGCGCTGTTTGCCGTCCCGGCGCATGCGCAAGACAGCGCATCGCAGGACGATGATGCCCCGGCGGGCGGCGAGATCGTCGTCACCGCCAGCAAGACCGGCGCGGTCACGCTCGACAAGGTGCCTTATGCCATCCAGGCGTTCGATGGCGGTACGCTCAAGGAACGCAACATCCGCGATGGCTCGGATCTCATCCAACTGATCCCGGGCGCATCGCAGGCGCAGGAAATCGGCGCGGGCTATCGCATCTTCTCGTTCCGCGGCTCGGGCGCAGGCGGCCCGATCGGCGATGGCCTGATCGGCTATTATCTCGACGACACCCCGTTCGGCGTGCCCAACAACCAGGCCGCGCCGCCGGTGCAATATTTCGATATCGAACAGGTGGAAGTGCTGCGCGGCCCCCAGGGCACGCTGTATGGCCTTGGTTCGTCGGCCGGCACGATCATCTATCGCACCAAGAACCCGGACCTGGACCAGGTGACCTATGCCGGCGAGGTCGAGCTGTCGGGCACGCGATCGGCAGGCGATCCCAATTATCGCGGTGCGGCGGCGTTTTCGGTGCCCATCGTTCCCGGCAAATTGGGCCTGCGGATCAGCGGCGGCTATGACCGCCGGTCGGGCACTGCCGATATCTTTGCCGGTGCCCCCACCGGTGTCCCGCGCGAGCGCAACGCCAACGACGCCACCGCCAAGGACATCCAGGCGGTGCTGCTGTGGCAGGCCGATGACAAGACCACGGTGCGCACGCGCGCCTGGTATTTCAGCACCGACCAGAAGTACCTCAACGTCATCAACTCGCTCGATCCGCCGTTCGCCTCTTTCCAGGGCGATGTCGTCGGCTTCGACCGTCGCCGCGCCTGGTATGCGTCGAACACCATCACCCGCGAGATCGGCGATTTCACGCTGACCAACGCGACCTCCTACCAGAAGTCGCTTCCCGGCGGTTTCCAGGTCGGTCTCAACCTCGGCGCGCCGCTGGGCATCGGGGTTCTCGAAAATGGCGGCGATGCGCGCAACTTCGTCAACGAACTGCGGCTGGCGACCTCGACCCCCGGTCCGTTCAAGGGCGTTGCCGGGATCTTCTACCAGAACGCCCGCAGCCTCTATACCTTCAACCTGACCTTCCCGGCCTTTGCGCTGAGCGGGCGGACGATCACCAAGACCGAAAACGCGGCGCTGTTCACCGAAGCCAGCTACGAGCTGTTCGACGGCCTGATCACGCCGCTGGTCGGCCTTCGCTACTTCAAGGACGAGCGCGAATCGGATTCGATCTCGAACGGCGTTGCGGTGGCCAGCCGGGCCAAGCCCGATGCGCTGACCTGGCGTGCCAACATCGCGATCAATCCGTCGCCCGACTGGATGATGTTCTTCAACGCCGGAACGGGCTTCCGCAGCGGTATCCTGCAATCGCAGGCACAGGCCGATGCGGTGATCGCCGATGGCGTGCCCAGCGACATCTCGCTTACGCCGGACAAGTTGCGCAACCTCGAAGTGGGCGTCAAGGGATCGCTGTTCGATGGCGCACTGCGCGTCGCGGTCAGCCTGTACGACATCAAGTACACCAACATCCAGAGCGCATTCAACACCTCGATCGGCCTGTCGGCGTTCGCCAATCTGGGCGACGGCAAGGCGCAGGGGATCGATATCGAGGCGACCTGGCGCACGCCGCTGCCCGGCCTCACGATCAACGCCATCGGCAACATCAACGATTCCAAGTTCACCCGCGTGCGCCCCGCCTTTGCCGGTGCCGATCCGCGCATCGCCAACGGGCTGAGGTTGCTCAACACGCCCGAGCACAACTTCCGCCTGGATGCGAGCTACGAGCGCAAGATCGGCAATGTCGAACTCTTCGCCACCAGTTCGGCCACCTTTATCGGCCGATCGCGGCTGGGCGATGCGGTGGTCGACGAGATCGATCCGTACGAGCTGTATCAGGCCAGCCTGGGCGTGCGCTTCGACCGCTATGAAGTGCGGCTGTTCGGCGACAACCTGTCCGATCTGCGCGGACCGACTTCTGCCAACGGCCCGACGCTGCTGGCCGGGCCCCGCCCGCGCACCTTCGGCATCACCTTCCGCGTCAATACCAACTGACCGGCTACGGGCGGCGTGCTTCCGGCGACGGACGGCACGCCGCCTGCCGCGTCGCTGGAGGCCCATGCCATGCCCAAGCCGGAGGAAGCCAGCCTCGCATCGCCCACCGATCCCGATCGGCGCGGGATCATGACGGGGGCTGCGCTGGCCACCGGCCTTGCGCTCTGTCCTGCATCCGCCAGCCTGGCCGATGCCAAGACGCCTGCCCCCAACCCCGCCAATCCCGAAATCAGCACCGACCCTGCGCAGGTCACCGCCAGAACCGCGAGCGGGCGGCTGCGCGGCTATCGCAAGGGGCGGATCACGATCTTCAAGGGCGTGCCCTATGCCGCGCCGACAGGCGGCGCCAACCGCTTTCGCCCGCCCCGGCCGGTAGCCCCCTGGCACGGTGTGCGCTCGGCGCTGCATTACGGCCCGATCGCTCCGCAGGACAAGGGCACCGGACGGCTCAACGACGAAGAGGCCTTTATCTTCCGCTGGAACGACGCGGTCGAGGACGAGGACTGCCTGCGCCTCAACATCTGGACGCCCGGGCTTTACGATGCGCGTCGCCCGGTGCTGGTCTGGCTGCACGGCGGCGGTTTTGCCGCGGGATCGGGGCATGACATCCCCGCCTTTGACGGCGAGAACGTCGCCCGCACCGGTGATGCCGTGGTGGTCACGCTCAACCACCGGCTCAACCTGCTGGGCTTTCTCGATCTGTCGTCCTGGGGCGAGGGCTTTGAAGATTCAGGCAATGTCGGCATGCTCGACATCGTCGCGGCGCTCGCCTGGGTGCGCGACAACATCGCGCGCTTCGGCGGCGATCCCGACCGCGTCACCATTTTCGGCCAGTCGGGCGGCGGTGCCAAGGTCACCGCGCTGATGGCGATGCCCGCCGCGCGCGGGCTGTTCCACCGTGCGGCGATCCTCAGCGGATCGTTCGCGATGTTCAACACGCCGGATCGCAGCGCACAGCTTTCGGCCTTGCTGCTGGCAGAGCTGGGGATTGCCAAGGGCGATATCGCGGCGCTGCAGGCCCTGCCCTATCCGACGCTGCGCGCGGCTGCCGAACGCGTTACGGCGAAGATCAACCCCGGGTTTGACGGCTTCATCGATGTGCGCCGCATCGCGCAGATGCTGAACTTCGCGCCCGTGGTCGATGGCCGCAGCATCCTGCCGACACCCGGCGCGCCCGGCGTGCCGCTGACCGATCCCAAGGTGCCGCTGATCATCGGCTCCACGCTCAACGAGTTCGTCACCGGGATCAACCAGCCGGAGGTCGAGGCGATGACCGAGCAGGTCTTGCACGCGCGCGCCGAACGCTTCGCGCCCGGACGCGGCGATGCGGTCGTGCGCGCCTTTAGCGCCGTGACGCCCGACGCCGCCCCCTTCGACCTGTGGAGCCGGATCGCCACCGCGCCGATCCGGCAGGCGGTGATCGATCAGGCCAAGCGCCGGATCGCCGCCGACGCCGCCCCCACCTATCTGTACTGGTTCACTTGGGCGACCCCGATCCTGGAGGGGCGGCCGCGGTCGTTCCACTGCCTCGACATCCCCTTCTGGTTCGACAATGCCGCCGCCTGCGCGTCGATGACTGGCGGCGGGAGCGCCGCACGCGCGCTGGCCAAGCAGATGTCGCAGGCGCTGGTCGCCTTCGCCGCCACCGGCGTGCCCAGCGCCAGCGCGCTGCCCGTCTGGCTGCCGGTGACAGCCGGGGCGTTTCCATCGCTGCGGCTCGACACCGGTCCTCGCATGATCGCGGAAATCGACGCGGCCGAGCGGGCCAGCCTGAAGTAATGGTATATCGGCCATTGGCCCGATGCGCAGCCGCGTGTAGGAAGTGTGCGGGGTGTCAGCAGCCTCTGCCCGCACCGCACGGGCGGATACGAAGGATCCGATGGTCAGCGTCAAGAATCTGAAGGAATTTTCCGAACTCGCCGGGGTTTCCACGGCGACCGCCTCGCGCGCGCTGACCGGATCGGGCCGCGTCAGCGAGGAGACCCGCAAGCGCATTGCCGCGCTTGCCGAGAAATTGGGCTATCAGCCCAACATCGCCGCGCGCAACCTGCGCACCCAGCGCACCATGACCATCGGCGTGCTGGTTCCGCTGGGCCACGAGGCGCTGCAGCACCTCTCCGACCCGTTCTTCAACACCATGACCGGCTTTCTGGCCGATGCCTTCGCTGAGAACGGCTATGACATGCTGCTCTCGCGCGTGCTGCCGCGCAACGACCGCTGGATGGACCGCTTCATCGGCAGCGGGCGGGTCGATGGCATCGTCGTGGTGGGGCAATCGGACCAGTTCCATGTCATCGAGACGGTATCCCGGCGCTACCAGCCGATGGTGGTGTGGGGCGGGCATTCGCCCGATCAGCACCATTGCTCGATCGGCTCGGACAACCGTCTGGGCGGGCGCATGGCGACGATGCATCTGGTCGAGCGCGGCTGCACCCGAATTGCCTATGCCGGGCCGATCAAGGGATCCGAATTCGGCGAGCGTGCCGATGGCGCACGCGCCGCGCTTATCGACGCGGGACTGGCACCGCTCGAGGAAATCCCGACCCATTTCGAGCCCGACGCTGCTTATGCCGATGTCCGCGAAAAGCTCGCGGCGCTGCCGCACATGCCCGACGGGATCGTCGCGGGATCGGATGTCACCGCGATCAGCGTCATCCGCGCGCTGCGCGATCTGGGCCAGCGCGTGCCCGAAGACGTCAGGGTGATCGGCTATGACGGCCTGCCGATCGGAGAGCATATGGCGCCGCCGCTCAGCACCATCGACCAGCAGCTGCGCCATGGCGCGCAACTGCTCACCGAGACGCTGTTCCGGCGGATTGCGGGCGAGGACACCGTCTCGCAGCAGATCGAACCGCAGCTGATCATCCGCGGATCGACCTGAGACCCTGCGCTGGCGTCAGCCGACCACGCGCGCCGTCGCGCCGTCGAGCGCGATGCGAAAGAACGGCGCGGGATAACCCGCAAAATGCGCGCGGCGCTGCGCGGCGTCGACAATCAGGCCCATGTCGCGGATGCCGGGGAAGTCGGCGAACCCGATCACCTGCAGGTCGTCCAGCACCCACCAGCTGTATTCCTGCGCGGGGCATTCGGGCGGGGTGCCTGCCACCAGCCCGGTGCCGTTGAGCAGCGTGAACGGACCCAATGGCGAAGGCGCCACCGCGCCATACAGCCCGGTGGGCGCCACAATGTTCTCGGCAAAGACCTTCGCCTGGGTCGACCAGAACAGATAGTAGTTCCCGCCACGCTGGCGCATGTGCGGGCGTTCGAGCTCGTTGTTGACGCCCGCCGCACTGAGCACCGGGGGCAGCATCTGCCACGCGCCGCCGGCGTCGTCCTGCCGCGCGACCCCGATATTGCCCGTCCACCGCGAGGACGAACGCGCGCACGATCCGGTAAAAAACAGGTAGGCGCCGCCCGTGGCAGCATCGCGGAAAAAGCCGGGATCGCGAAAGCCCAGAATTTCGCCGCCGCGGCCTTCGGTCTGGTTGGCGACCTGATAGTCGATCCCGTCGGCGACCATGGTTTCCTGCGGTGCCGACCAGTCGGACAGGATGATCCCGCCATCGCTGGCGGCAAAACTGCAGCTCGCCTCGAACAGGCGCTGCTCCAGGCTGGGCCCGGGCCCGTTGCGACGCCCGGCGGCGGTGAAGTGGACGGTGAGCCGCGTGCCTGTGTCGTCGAGCACCGCCGATCCCGACCATTCGCGGTCGCCGGGGGTGAAGCCTTCCGGAAACACCGGCTGATGCAGCGTCCAGCGGCCGTCGCGTTCGCTGGCAAGATAGATGCGCGCAACCATGTGGCGGGAATCGGGATCGGGCTCGACGGTAGCTGCCAGCACCATCCACAAAGCGGCGCCGTCGAAGCGCGGCAGGCGGCCATCTTCATGCTCGACCGGCCACATGTCCCACAGATCGAAGCCGGGAACCCGCGCGCTGCTGTCCAGCGCGAAGGCGGGAATGGTGTTGGCAGGGTCGCGCATCAGCGTTGCCAGATCGCCCGCGGTCCAGACGGTGGGCGCATCAGATGTTGCAAGCACAACCGCTTCGTCTGTTGTGCCCACGCCGGTTACCATATTCCAAATTCCCTTTGCCAGCCGCAGCAGGGGCCTGCCCCCGCGTAAACGTTACACCATATTCCGCAGGGGATGCCGCCCGGGCACCGCAGTGCAGTCACCTGGAAGCCGCCGCTGCCCCGTCAAAAGGCATATTTGCAAGACCCTCGCCCCTGGTCCGTCGCCCTTGCGGGCAACGCTTGTCAGCGACCTTAGGCAAGAGCAATCGATTGCGCAATCTTCTCTTTTGTGATCAAGCGTGCCACGATGATAGCAAGGACGAACCACCCCGATGCCCCGGCATCGATCCGCGGGAGAACGCAATGCACTGGCAGGTCAACCGCAGGCAGATGCTGCTGGCGAGTGGAGTGTTGCTGATGAACGTGCCCGCACTCGATGCACGCGAGGCGCTGCAGATCCCGCAGGGCACCGGCCCGCTGCCGCCCGAATGGACCACAGCGCCATCGATCGCTCTGTGGGATGGCCCGCCGCCCGGTGCCCCCGCCAGCGCGCCGGTCCGATCGGCCACGCTCGATCCGGTGTTCATCACCGGCGTCGCGCGCGCCGAGATGCGTGTCTTCCGGCCAGAGAAGAGCAATGGCCGCGCAGTGCTGACCATCCCCGGCGGCGCCTATAATTTCGTCTCGATCCGCAACGAAGGCACCGATGTTGCCCGGGTGCTGACCGCGCTGGGCTATACCGTCTTCGTGCTGGTCTACCGCCTCCCCGGCGAAGGCTGGGCCGAGCGCTGGAATGTGCCGCTACAGGATGCGCAAAGGGCGATGCGGATCGTCCGCGCGCGTGCGCAGAGCTATGCGATCGATCCGGCCACGGTTGCGGTGCTGGGCTTCTCTGCCGGGGGGCACCTCGCCGCCTCGCTGATTACCGCGAGCGAGGAACAGGTCTATGCTCCCCGCGACGTGGCGGACAGTCTGGACGCGAGGCCAATGTGCGCGGGGCTGATCTATCCGGTGATCGCCGCGAGCGCGCCGCACACCCATGGCTTGTCGGCCGAGACGCTGCTGGGCCCGTCGCCCGGAGCTGACCGCATTGCGCTTCGCTCACCGGCGCTTCATGTCGATGCGGCCACACCGCCCACCTTCCTTGTCCACGCGCTCGACGATACGGCGGTGCCCTATCCCAACAGCGCGCTGTTCATGGATGCGATGCTGGCCGCCGGACGCCCGGTCGAAACGCATTATTTCGAGGAAGGCGGGCATGGCTTCGGCATCGGGCCGGCCAATGCCCCCGCAGGGCAATGGCCGGCCTTGTTCGATGCGTTTCTCAGGCGGCACGCCGGTTAGCGCCTCCTTTTAGAAGCCCACGCGAAGCGAGACCCGGGCGTTGAGGGCAATCTTCTCATATTGCTCCTCGGCGCCGACTTCGCCCGCCAGCGAAAAGCCGCTCTGGCCGCCGACCAGCCTCAGCCCGCCGATCCACCCGTCGTTGCGCGCATCGGGGAGCAATGTGAACGCCGCGCCGCCCTTGAAGCGCGCGGTGGTCGCGCCGAGCGAGCCGCCGATGATCTGGCGGCGACCGCCTTCGATCTCGGCACGCAGCCACACCGCATCCGCGGCCAGGCTGCCGAGGTCATAGCCCGCAACCAGCGTGCCGTTGACCGCGATCTCGTCGCTGCTGCGCTTGTCCACCGTCAGGTTGAACGCATCGCCGCCGCCGGTCTCGGCAAAGCCGTCCTCGTCGAGCCGGTAATAGTCGATCGAGGCCGAAGGCCGCAGCGCAAAGCGCCTGCCGATCTTCGCCTCATAGCCCAGCCCCGCCGAGGCGCTGTAGAGCTGGCCCGACCAGGTTCCGCGGGCATTGCGTTCGATCACATTGGTGCCTTGCGCAAAGGCGAAGCGGCGCGTGCCTTCAAAGTCGATCTGCGCGAACGAACCGCGGGCAAAGGCGCGCAGCGGGCCCCAGTCGCCGCGCCAGTGCGCCGCCAGCTCATACTGGTCAGACCGCACCTCGTTGCCGGTGTCCTGATCGTCGTTCTTGCCGTTGAGATAGGCGAGCGAGACGCCAAACCTGCCGACATCGCCTGCCTTGATCTCGGCCCCGCCGGTTGCACCCCAGCCGCTGGTGTCGAATGCGGCGGTGCCCCGGTTGGCCTTTTCGCTGCCCCAGACGGTCTGCTGCAGCCAGAAGCCCCAGCCGCCCTGGTCGCTATAGGGCGCTGCGGTATCGGTGAGGAACCGCGCGGTCGCGCGCGAGCCCTGGGTCACGGTGGCGAAGGTTCCCCCGGCGTGATCGGGCAGCATCTGCTGCACCGCGGCGCCCGCCTGCTCGGCATTGGCGATCGACAGGAAGCTGTTTGCCACCTGCGCATCGCTGTCCAGCGCCTTGAACACCGCATCATAGGCGCGCGCCTGCGAGGCCGAAAGGCTGAGCTCGGTGGCGGTCTTGCGCTTGATGTCGACCGCAACGGTGCCCGCGGCATCATTGCCCGTCACGCTGGACTTGAACAGGAACGGCAGCGCGATGCTGGAGGCGACGAGGTTGGCGCTGCCCGTCAGCCGGCCTGCGGACAGGATCTGGTAGGTCCCTTCCGACTGGCTGACATTGACCAGGGTCACGCCCAGCCGCGAGCCTGCGCCAAAACTGGCGTCGCCTGCGACGTCGAGCCGGGTGACGGTGCCAGCCTTGCCGTCGATGGTCACGCCGAGCATGCCCTGGTCGGTGACCGCGAGCGAGCCGAGCGCCACGGTTCCGGGGCTGGTGATGCCAAGCGATCCGCCCGCAACCGTCACCGCTGCCTGCCCGGCACCCGCCAGCGTGCCGCGGAACTGCGCGGAGCCAGAGAGCGCGAGCGTGTCGGCGCCGCCGCCCAGGTCCAGCCTGCCGACCAGCGCCGACTTGCCTGCCAGTTGCACCGTATCGGCGCCGCTGCCGAAGGTCGCATCACCGGTGAGCAGCGCTTCGCCGCTCGCCAGCAACCGGTTGCTGCCCGCACCGAACTGCATCGCGCCGGTGATCGTGCCAGCCGACACCTCGAGCAGATCACTGCCCGATCCCAGCCGGATATCGCCGGTAATCGAAGGCTTGCCCGTGGGCGTCGCCGCGCTCTGGCGGATGGTGGCACCGCTGGTGTTGGCGGCCAGATCGATCGCGATCGCGCGGCCCGCTGCGGGCTTGGCGGCAACCGCGCTGATCGTGCCGCTGTTCTCGATCGTGCGGAGCGATCCCGACAGGTCGGCGATCGCGACGGCAGAACCCTCGCCCGCTGCGTTGGCGGTGATCCTGCCGCTGTTGGTGATCCCTGCGAGCGATCCGCCCGCATCGATCACCACCGCGCGCACCTGGTTGGCGGCGACCGAGCCGCCACCCGCCTCGATCGTGCCGGTGTTGCGCAATCCCGGCACGCTGGCGAGCGCGCCGATGCGGATCGCGGTGGCGTTGCCGCCGTTCGATGCAGCGGAGACCGTGCCGTTGTTGAGAACGCCGCCGGTAATGGTGGTGGCCTGGCCGAGGCCGCCAATCACCAGACCGTTGCCCGCGACATCCTTGTAGACGCCGCTGCCCAGGATGCGGCCGTTGATCACCAGGCCGTTGCCGGCAGCCGCGCTGCCGCCCACCGCGCCGATGGCGACCGCGGCGGTCGCCGAGCCGATCTGCACGGCAGCGGCCGAGCCGAACGACGTGATCGTCGCGGTACCTTCCTTGTCGTCCTCGATCCCGTCCTTGTCCTCATCCTTGTCATCGGGCTTGGTGTTGGGCGGCGGTACATCGAGCAGGATGCCGCCTGCGACCGACCCTGCCACCTGCAGCGCCGGGCCGCCCTGCAGCAGATCGTCGGCATCGAGCTTGCTGACATCGGCAGGCGGGGTGGCGCTGCGATAGCCGGTGGAGGTGATGCTGCCCTGCACGGTGAGCGCGCCGCCGATCGGCCCGGTCAGCGCAACACCGATGGCGTTCGCGCCGACAGTCGCGATCGAGCCGGTGAGCGCGACATTGCCGCTGACCGCACCGGCGCGGATTCCGGCGGAATTGTCGCCGCGCACCGATACCGAGCCGCTGCTGGTCAGCGATCCGGTTAAAGGGCCCTCCAGGCTGATGCCCGCGCTCGAGTTGCCCTCGATGGTGATGGTGCCAGCGTTGATCACCGATCCGGTGAGCGCGCCCAGGGTGCGGATGCCGAAGCGGTTCTGGCCTTGCGCAAACGGTCCGTCGAGATCGCCGTCATTGTCGGTGTCGGTCGGCGCAAAGGTCTCGTCGATGGTGATCGTGCCCGAGTTGGTGATGGTCGCGCTGGTCCCCGCGACCGCGACGATCCCGGCGGAATTGCTGGCATCGGTGGTCTGGATGGTGCCTTCGTTGGTGACGTTGTGGTTGCTGTTGACCGTCACCGCAACGCCTCCCGATGCAGGCTTGATCGATCCAGCCGAGGTGATCTTGATGCTGTCGGCAGCGCCATTGTTGGCCGTGGCGGTCGCGATCGGCGTGGTACGCGCGGTGGTCACGCTGGTTTCGGCAAGCGCCGCAGCCTGGGGGAGCAGCAGCGATACGGGAGTCAAACAGGTACAGGCCAGCAAGAGGCGCATGATCGTCCTTTCAGGGTCTTTCAGGGAAGTGTGTGGGTTCACTCACCAAGACGCTGCGGACGAATCAGACCCGCATGGCACTCACCGAAAGGCTGCGCATATTCGGAGCAAAATTTTGAGAAATATGGATAATTTCTGTCAGAAGCTGAAGTCCGCGCCGATCCGGATGGTGCGCGGGCGCAGCGGCGTGGTCTGTTCGCCCCAGGGCAAGGTGAACGGCGATCCGAGCGCGAAGCGGTTGCCGCGGGCATCGAACAGGTTGGTCGCCTGGATCCAGAAGGTGCTGCGCTCGCGCGCCAGGCTGGCCGAAACGCCCGTGTCGAGCACATCGCCCTGCTGCACCCCCAGCACCGGCCCGATGCCCAGCCGCGACCGCCCGACATAGCGCAGCGATCCGCTGATGCTGAGATCGCCCGCAGCGCCCAGCGACGCGCGATAGCTGCCCGCCAGCCGCCCGGAAAAGCGCGCGACGTTGGGCAGGTCGTTCGTCTCTGCCACCACCGCGCCTGCTGGGATCGAGGCAAAATCGAAGTTCGCGCGGTTGGACGGCAGCACGAAGATCCCCGCCGCTGGCGTGACCAGACGGCTGTCGGCCCAGACCGCCGAGGCCTCGATCGAAACCGCGCTCACCGGGCGCCAGGCCAGCGTCGCATCCAGCGTGACGATGCGCCCGTTGCCGATGTTTTCTGTCGCCGGCAGCCCGTCCGCATCGATCAGATCGGCCTGGATGTTGCGCCAGCGGGTATAGGCCAGCGTCACGTCGCCGCTCAGCGAATCGGCAGAAAACGCAAGGCCCGCCTCCACCGCCGAGACGGTGTCGGGGCGGTAGCGCCGCACCATCTGGTCGCGCACGCCTATGCCCCCGGGGCGAAAGCCCTCCTGATAGCGCGCGTGCGCCGAGAAACCGTCCGAAAAACGGTAGCGCAGCCCCGCCGAAGGCAGGAAGGCGGTCTGGGTGCGCCGCGCATTGCTGCGTGCCAGCGCGGCGACCGAGAGGAAGGGTGAATCCAGCGCTTCGCCCGACAGCCGCATATGGCTGAGCCGTCCGCCCAGATCGAGATACAGCCGGTCGGTCGCGGGGATGGCGAGATCGGCATAGGCGGTCGCTTCGTCCACCCCGTTTTCGATTCCGGTGATCGCCGCTGCGCGCGCCACCTCGCCGCGCGCGCGACGGATGCGATAGCGGTTGCTGAGCAGGCTGGTGCCGACCAGCCAGCCGATCCCGCCCGCGGTCTCGCCCGACAGCCGGGTCTCGTTGGTGACCAGCCGCGTCTCGCCCCGCTGGCGGAACAGGCTGGGCGTCTGGCCGGGGACGCTGGCATCGAAGGTTTCGGTGAGGTCCAGCCCGGTCAGCGTCGTGGTCGAGAGCAGCTCGAAGCTGTCCCATTGCTTGCCCACCGCCAGCTGGCCCAGCCGGAAGCGACTGCGAAAGGGCTGCGCGAACGGGCTTGCCCGGTCGAGGCCATCGCCCAGCCGGTCGGCATATTGGCTGTCGCGCCCGTCGATATCCTGCGCAGCGGCCATCATGTCGATGGTCCATCCCGCACCCGGCTCGATCCGCGCCAGCACGCGCCCGCCCACGGTATCGACGCGGTTGATATCGTTGCGCCCGCGCAGGCGGTCGTCGATATAGCCGCCGTCGCGCGCGCCATAGACCACCGCGCGCAGGCCCACCGCCCCCTCGACGACGGGAATGTTGAGCATCGCGCTGCCATCGAACGAGGGATCGCCGTTCTGCGTGGCGGCGAGCGAGAGCGACTGCGCTGCCTGCCAGTCGCGCGAATCGGGGAGGTTGGGGAGCAGCCGGATCACCCCGCCCAGCGTGCCCGCGCCATAAAGCGTACCCTGCGGCCCCTGCCGCACCTCGACCGTGGCGAGGTCGACCAGCCTCAGGTCCGGATCGGGCGCGTTGTAGTTGAGCCGCGCCGAGCCCAGATACTGGCCCACCACCGCCTGGGTTGGGCCGTTGAAGCTTGAATCCGAAATCGCGCGCAGGAACAGCCGGTTGCGCCCCGGTCCAAGCTGGGTGGAGCCCAGAGTGGGCAGCCGTTCGACCAGCGCATCTGACCCTCGGCCCTGCCCGCCCAGCGCAAAGTCGCCCTCCAGCCGGATGTAGCCAAAGGTGTCGCGAGTCAGCGCCTCGGGCGGTGGGCGCTGCGCGGTGACGACGATTTCGTGGATCGGTTCGGGCAAGGACGAGGGCACGGCCATTGCGAGCCGGATCGGCGCGCCGCTGCGCCTCGCGGTGACCGGCGCGCGCACGATGCGCCAGTGATCGGCCGCCAGCCGCACCGCGCGGGCATCGCTGGCCTGCAGCAGCCGGTCGAGCGCCTCTCGCGTGGTCATGGTGCCGCGCAAACGGCGCACCCGGTGCGCGCCGATCTGCCGGTCGGTCAGGCCGATGCTGATTCCCGCCTGCCGCCCCAGGGCGATGATGGCGGTGTCCAGCCTGCCCGCCGCGATGTCGATCCGCACCGGCGCTTCGGCCTGCGCGGGCGATGCCAGCGCCGCCAGCGGCAGCGCGAGCATCGTCAGGCTAAGGCAGCGCATCGTCGCTCACCAGCTCCCAGCCATCGGCCCGGCGCACCGCGCGGGTGCCCAGCACCGGCGCGATCGCTGCCACCGCGCCTGCGCCCCTGCCGCTGATCTGCACCACCCCGCTGAACGGGCGCGCGGCGATAGAGGGGTGAACCAGGATGCGCGTGCCCAGCCCCCGCTCCAATGCTGCGGCGACGGCGGCCAGGCTGGTGCCGGCAAAGCTCAGCCGCCCTGATCGCCAGCTGCCGACCTGGTCGGGCGCGATATCGGACAGCATGATCCCGCCGCCTGCGCCTGCCATGACCGCGCGGCGTCCTGCGGGCAGGCGAACATTTTCCCGCTCGGGATTGACGATCACCACGCCCTCGGAGACCGCGACATCGAGATCGCTGCCGGTCCTTACGACATTGAAAGCGGTTCCGGCATCGACCAGCCGGACATCGCCCGCCTCGACGACAAACGGGTCGCGCGCGTCGTGCTGCACCTCGAACAGCGCTTCTCCGGTCTCCAGCCGGGCAAAGCGCGGGTTGCCGCGATCCAGCCCGAGCCGCGAACCGCCGTTGATCACGATCATGCTGCCATCGGGCAGATCGATGCTCCGCGTCTCGCCCATCGCGGTGGTGACGGTGTAAGGCTGCGGGCGCATCTGCCAGGCCGGAATGGCGATCACCGCGAGCAGGCTGGCCGCCAGCGCACCGATCATCCAGCGGCGGCGCACGGTCTTTTGGCGCGGCCCGACTTCTTCGTCATTGGCCGCACGAGGCATGGCGGGCGCAGCCTGAGCGGCCAGATCTGCCACGCTCCCCGCCGCCGCCAGCGCCTGATCATAGGCAAGAGTGTGGCGCGGGTCGGCTTCCAGCCAGCGGGCAAAGCCGTCCCAATCGGAAAAATCCGGGTGCTGGGTCGCGATGGCCCAGTCGATCGCCTCGAGGCGGATATGGTCACCAGTGTCTGTCATCATGTCTGTCCTGGCCATAAGACGTCACGGCTGCGCTCAATCCACATCGAGTGTCTCCCGCCAGGCCATCAGCGCGCGATACGCCTTTTGCAGATCCTTCTCCACCGCGCTCAGGCTGACCCCGAGATCCTGACCGATCTGGCGCTGGCTGACCCCCTCGATGCGGAACAGGCGGAAGACCTGCAGCACGCGGGCACCCTCTGCTGCCAGCACGGCTTCTGCCTGATCAAGCATGGCGCGCGCGATCAGCTGGCGGTCGGGAAGCGGCGCATCCGATGCCTCGCCGGTGCCGCCCTGCACCTCAAGCCAGTCGGCATCGCGCTGGCGGCTGCGCTGTGCCGAACGATAGCGGTCGTGCATCACGTTGTTGGCGGCGCGGAACAGATAGCTGCGCGGATCGGCGACCGGCCCGGTATCCAGATTGGCCAGCCGCAGCCACAGCTCCTGCAGCACATCTTCTGCCGCTTCGCCCGCGCCGCGGGCGCGCAGGAAGCGCAGCAACGGCTCGCGTTCGGCGATCAGCACGGCTTCGAGGCCTTGGCGGGACATAGGATACGGCAATCACATCTGCAGCGGAAGGAATGCGGGCACAGCCCATGCACCCAGACGCCGCCGCGCGCAAGAACCCGCACCCCATCTGTCCCCGTGTGCCTTTTTTTTCGCACAGCCATGCGGGTGTGGCGGCGGCGCGGCGTCTTAGCGGCAGAACCGGCCAAGCCCCGGCCGGTTCTATCCGGTCATGGTGCCCCCCATCGACCGGCTGCACCTTGAGGGCCGGGTCGCGACCACTTCCAGCCCTCAAGGTGCCCTTTTCTTGAACGCCGGGCGAGCAGGAGACAGGTCCCATGCCCTATCTGCGCACGCAGCTCGGCGCACTTGCAGTGATGCTGGCGCTGGCAGGCAAGGCCGATGCCACAGGCCCCGCCGACAAGGACATGTGGTTCGTGCCGCCGGTCGAATATGCTTCTGAGAGCGACGGCGAAACCGGCACCCAGTGCATCGCGCTCCACCGCGTGCGCTCCACCCGCATCCTGGCGGGCGAAGGGATCGTCTATCAGATGAGCGGGCGCAAACTGCTGATCAACCGCGTGCGTCGGGGCGCGAGCCTGCTCAACCGCAACCAGATCCTGATCACCCGCACCTCCGGCGCGCTACTGTGCGCAGGAGACATCGTCCAGCTTGCGGAAAGCCCGCCCGGTATCTCGGCAGGATCCGTAGCACTGGGGCGGTTCGAGCGATATCACCCCCCGGCGCGTCCCTGACCGCCGATCTGCCGCGCGCGCCCCATCGGCGCGGTCCGTCGCAATAGCACTTTGCAGACGCCAACATTACAGTTATGTGACCGTTTTGTTACGCGCCATCCGTCCGTGGCGGCGTGATGCATAAGGTATCCGGACCGGGGGAAGAGAGACATTGCCGAACCTTTGCCTGCGCTGCCCAGCGGCGGCGCGGCACTGCACGGGTTTTGCCGGCAGAAGGTCCGGCGCACCGAACCTGACCTTCACCCACCCGGACCGCCCAGGGGAACCACCATCCGCCAGATTGCCGCCCTGCCCTATCGCACCGACCGCGACAATGTCACCGCACCGGTCAGCATCCTGCTGATCACCTCGCGCGAGACCCGGCGCTGGGTGCTGCCCAAAGGCAACATGATCGACGGGCTGCTGCCGCACGCCGCCGCCGCGCACGAGGCCGAGGAAGAGGCAGGCGTCAAGGGCGCGGCCTGCCCGACCGCGCTTGGCAGCTATCGCTATCGCAAGAAGCGCAAGAACGGCGCGTCGCTGAACGTGGATGTCGATGTGTTTCCCTTTTCGGTGACCGATCTGCTCGACGAATGGGAAGAGCAGGACCAGCGCCAGCGGCAGTGGTTCTCGCTCGAGGAAGCCGCACAGCTGGTCGACGAGCCTGAGCTTGCCGAACTCATCCGGCGCTTCCGCGCCAGCGAATCCGACCGGCGCATCGCCAAAAGCGGATTTGTTCTCGGCACACAGAAAGCCTCTCCGAAAATGGCCGTATTTCAGTGGGTTCAGGCGCTGCTTCCCAAGCAGGGCAATTTCTTCGAGCTGTTCGAGGCGCATGCGCTGACGTTGCTGTCGGGCTCCAACGCGCTCGCGCGGCTGCTGGGCGGCGGGCCGGGCATGGCCGATCACATCCAGGAGCTGACCGAGCGCGAGCACGAGGCGGACCTCATCACCCGAGAGGTGCTGCAGACCGTTCGCCGCACCTTCCTCACCCCGTTCGACCGCAGCGCGATCACCAGCCTGATCGGATCGATGGACGATGCCATCGACGAGATGCAGAAGACCGCAGGCGCGATCGATCTGTACGAGCTCACCGAGTTCAAGCAGGAAATGAAGGACATGGCCGCGATCATCGTCGATTGCGCGCGGATCACCGTCGAGGCGCTGCCGCTGCTGCGCCAGGTCAACCGCAACGCCGGGCGGCTGCACGAACTGACCGAACGGCTGGTGATCATGGAAGGCCATGCCGACGAGATCCACGCCCGCGGCCTGAAGGCGCTCTACAAGCAGCATGGCGAAGCGAACCCGCTGCGCTTCATCGTCGAACGCGAGCTGTTCACGCATCTCGAGCGCGTGGTCGACCGCTTCGAGGATGTCGCCAACGAGATCGACGGTCTCGTGATCGACCACGCCTGAGCGCCCCGCAACCTCCATGGAAACCACGATCATTGCCATGCCGCTGCTGATCGCGCTGATCGCGCTCGCGCTGGCGTTCGATTTTCTCAACGGGCTGCACGATGCCGCCAATTCGATCGCGACGGTGGTGTCGACCCGGCTGCTCAAGCCGGTGCACGCGGTGGTTTTCGCCGCGTTCTTCAACTTCGCGGCCTATTGGGTGTTCGGGCTCAAGGTGGCGGAGACCGTCGGCAAGGGCATCATCCAGGTCGATATCGTCAATCCGCAGGTGATCTTCGGCGCGCTGGTCGGGGCGATGTTCTGGAACGTCGTCACCTGGTGGAAGGGCATCCCCTCCTCCTCGAGCCATGCGCTGGTCGGCGGGCTGATCGGCGCGGGCGTGATGCGTGCCGGGCTCGATGGCATCGTGTGGTCGGGCGTGCTCAAGACCGCATCGGCGATCATCCTGTCGCCAACCATGGGCATGATCCTGTCGATCCTGCTGGTGGTGCTGACATCCTGGGCGTTCATGCGCGCGACCGCAAAGAGCGCCGAGGGCATCTTCAAGCAGTTGCACCTGCTCTCTTCCGCCGCCTATTCGCTGGGCCATGGTGCCAATGATGCGCAAAAGACGATGGGGATCATCACCGTGCTGCTCTATTCGCAGGGCATGCTCGACGGCGAGTTCGCGGTCCCCGGCTGGGTGGTGCTGAGCTGCTACATCGCGATCGCGCTGGGCACGCTGTCGGGGGGCTGGAAGATCATCGAGACAATGGGCACGCGGATCACCAAGCTGTCGCATCAGCAGGGCTTCTGCGCCTCGTCGGGCGGATCGGTGATGCTGTTTGCCGCCACCGCGTTCGGCATTCCGGTCTCGACCACGCACACCATCACCGGCTGCGTCGTCGGCGTGGGCGCGGCGCGCCGCGCCTCGGCGGTGCGCTGGGGCGTGGCGGGCCGGGTGGTCGTCGCTTGGCTGATCACCATCCCCGCCTCGGCCGCAGTCGGCGCGGTGTTCTACTGGCTGACGACGATCTGGTAAGCCACGCTAGCGCTCCGGCCGGTCAGGGCTTGAGCGTCAGGCTCAGCCCCGACACGACCAGTTCGGCGCGATCGGCGATGGCGGCAACCTGCTGGTTCAGCCGCCCCGCCATGTCGCGAAACTGCCGCGCGAGCGCATTGTCGGGCACGATGCCCATGCCGACCTCGTTGCTGACCAGTATGACCGGCGAATGGGCCTGCGCCAGCGTGTCGATCAGCCGCTTGGACGCGGCGGCGAAATCATGCTCGCCCAGCAGCAGGTTGCTGGTCCACAGCGTCAGGCAGTCGACCAGCAGTACGCGGTCTTCGCCGGTTTCGCGCGCGATGGCTTCGGGAAGGTCTACCGGGCACTCGACCGTGCGCCAGCGAGCGTCCCGGTCCGCCTGGTGCCGCGCGATCCGATCTCGCATTTCCTCGTCAAAGGCCTGCGCGGTCGCCAGATAGACCAGCTCTCCGGCATGGCTTTCGGCCAGACACTGCGCGCGCGCGCTCTTGCCCGAACGCGCCCCGCCGGTGATGAAAGTCAGCACCGCATCGATCCATTTCCCTTGCAAAACGTAAAGTCGCGCCATAATGCGGCGACGCGACAGGTTCCCAGAGATGGGATTAATAGGGAACGCGGAAGCAGGTATCCACCCCTGTAATCCGCGGCTGTCCCCGCAACTGTGACCGGAGAGCGGTCGCCCTATCATGCCACTGGATGCATCCGCATCCGGGAAGGCGGGGCGGACGTGTTGACCCGGGAGCCAGGAGACCTGCCTGACGCAGTCGGTCCTTTGCGCGGACGGGGTGTTCAGCGTGATCGAGGTTCATCCTCGCGTGACGACATCGATCGGGGTGGCGCGCGCGGGTGATAGGCCGGCGATTGCTCAGCTGTACCATTGGTGCGTGCAACCCCTTGTTGTTAGACAGGGGATACACATGCCTACATCATTTCTGAAAACTACCGCCTCCACACTCGCATTCTGTGCCGGCGTCTGCGCACCTGCGATCGCGCAGGACAATCTTGCCACAGCCGACCCGCGCGAACCCATCGTCGTCGTCACCGCCAACCGCACCGCGCAGCCGGTCGAACGCGTCGGCCAGTCGATCAGCGTGGTCGATTCCGAAGAGATCGAACGGCGCCAGACCCAGTCGGTCGCCGACATCCTGCGCACCCTTCCCGGCGTCAGCATCATCCGCAACGGCGGCGTCGGCGCGACCACATCGGTGTTCATCCGGGGCGCCGAGAGCGACCAGACCGCCGCATTGATCGATGGCGTCAAGCTCAACGATCCCTCCACGCCCGGCGGCGGCTTCAACTTCGGCCATCTGCTCACCGGCAACATCGAGCGGATCGAGGTGCTGCGCGGCCCGTCTTCGGTGCTGTGGGGCAGCCAGGCGATCGGCGGAGTGATCAACATGATCACCCGCCAGCCGACCGAAGAGCTCGCGGTCAATCTGCGCGGCGAATATGGCTATCGTGAGACCGGCCAATTGGTCGGCAACATCTCGGGCAAGGCAGGTCCCCTGTCGGCGAGCGCGGGCGCGGGCTATTTCCGCACCGACGGCATTTCGTCGTTCAGCGAGGCGCGCGGCGGGACCGAGCGGGACGGCTATGAGAATTACGGCGCCAACGGCAATTTCAACCTGGCGCTCAGCGATGCGATCTCGATCGATGCGCGCGGCTGGTATTCCGAAGGCCGGGTCAACATCGACGGCTTCCCCGCACCCGCCTTCGCCTTTGCCGATGTGAACGAGGAATCGCGCACCCGCGAAATCGTCGGCTATACCGGCATCAACGCTGCGCTGTTCGACGGACGGTTTCGCAACCGGCTGGGCTATGCCTATACCGACACCCGCCGCCGCTCGATCGCGCTCGATGGCCCTGCGACCGAGACCTTTGTCGGCCATGGCCGCAACGAGCGGATCGAATATCAGGGCATCTTCGACATCGCCGAAGGCTGGCAGCTGACCGGAGGACTCGAGCGCGAAACCTCGCGCTTTTCCAGCAGCAGCTTCGGCGCCGCGCCCTCGCTGGGACGCGCGCGGATCGACAGCCTGTATGGCCAGATCGTCGCCACTCCTGCAGCAGGTCTCACCCTGACCGGCGGGGTGCGGCACGACGACCACAACCGCTTCGGCGGCGCGACCACCTTCGGCGCGAGCGGCGTATTTGCGCCGGGCGAGGGCAACACCGCGTTTCGCGCCAGCTATGCCGAGGGGTTCAAGGCGCCCTCGCTGTTCCAGCTGCAGAGCGATTTCGGCAACCAGCAGCTGCAGCCCGAGCGCTCCAAGGGCTGGGACGCCGGTATCACCCAGAGCCTGGTCGAAGGCCGGTTGCAGGCCAGCGCCACCTATTTCCGGCGCAATTCGAGCGACCTGATCATCTTCGTCTCATGCGTCGCGCCGCTCACCAGCATCTGCGCCAACCGGCCGTCGGGGACCTATGACAATGTCGCCCGGGCGCGCGCAGAAGGGGTCGAGATCGGCCTGACCATGCAGCCGGTCGATGCGCTGCGGCTGCAGGCCAACTATACCTATACCGATGCCACCAACCGTTCGCCCGGCAACGCCAATTTCGGGCGTCAATTGGTCCGCCGTCCGCAGCACAGCATGACCGCGCTGATCGATTATCGCTGGGGCTTCGGGCTGGAGACCGGGGTGACGCTAACCCATGTCGGCGCGAATTTCGACAACGCCAACAACAGCCGCAAGGTCGAGGGCTATGTGCTCGCGGACCTGCGCGCCTCGTTCCCGCTGACCGAGCGGATCGACATCTATGGCCGCGTCGAGAACCTGTTCGACGAGCGCTACGAGACGGTGTTCCGCTATGGCTCGCCGGGGCGCGCGGGCTATGCCGGCGTGCGGTTGCGCTACTGATGAGGGACGCGCGCGCCCCCGACGATCTGGTCGCCGATTTCGCCCGGCATGGCGGGCGGATCGATCTGGCGCGCGCAGCCTTTCCGCAGGTTGCGGATTGGACCGACCTTTCGACCGGGATTGCGCCTTGGGCCTATCCGCTCGGCAATGCGCGGGATCAGGCCGAGCGACTGCCCGATCCTGCGCAATTGAAGGCGCTGGAGTTAGCCGCAGCCGCCTGCTTCGACGCGGACCCTTCGCGCGTCGTCGCGGTGCCGGGAAGCGATCTGGCGATGCGGCTGCTCGGTGTGCTGCTGGATGACAGGACATTGCCGCTGCAGCCTGCTATCGTGCGCCCAGGCTATTCGGGCCATGAATCGATGTGGGGCGCTCAAGCGGTAACACTCTGCAATTCCGACTCCGTGCTTGCTATGGCACAGACGCACGATGTGCTGGTGCTGGCCAGACCCAACAACCCAGACGCGGTGATCGCTGATCGCACGCAATTACAGGTTGCTGCCTCGCTGCTTGCGGCGCGCGGCGGGCATTTGATCGTCGATGAAGCTTTCGCCGATGCCGATGCGCATGACAGCCTGGCCCGCTGCGCCTGGCCGGGGCTGATCGTGCTGCGCTCGTTTGGCAAGTTCTTCGGCCTCGCTGGTTTGCGACTGGGCTTCGTTATCGCCCCGCCCAAAATTGGAGAGCGCCTGAGCGCGCTGATCGGCGACTGGCCGATCTCCGGCCCTGCGCTCGCCACCGGGCTTGCCGCCTATCGCGATACCGCTTGGCAGGACACGCAGCGCGCACGACTGGCGAACGCTTCCCAGCGGCTGGCGGATGTGCTGACCGGCCAAGGCATCGAAATCGTTGGCCGTACCGCGTTTTTCGTGTTGATCAACACGCCGCAGCGTGATGGCCTGTTCATGCATCTGGCACAGGCGGGCGTGCTGACCCGGCCCTTTGCCCAGGCGCCCGGCTGGCTGCGGATCGGTTTGCCGGGCAATGAGACCGACTGGACGAGACTGTGCGACGCGCTCGCCACATGGAGGAATGGATGACCGAGACGCCCGAGGATTTCGCCCGCCACAACGCCCGCATGAAGAAGGTGCAGGCCGCGCGCGAGCGGATGCAGGCCAAGCGCACGCTCGAGCGCGGGCTGCTGATCGTCCACACCGGCAACGGCAAGGGCAAGTCCTCCTCTGCCTTCGGGATGGCGATCCGCTCGCTGGGCTGGGGGATGAAGGTCGGCATCGTGCAATATGTCAAAGGCGCGTGGGAGACCGGCGAGAAGAACTTCTTCCAGGCCAATCCCGATCTGCTGACATTCGAGGTGATGGGCGAGGGCTTTACCTGGGACACGCAGGACCGCGCCCGCGACATCGAGGCGGCGCGCGCCGCCTGGGAGCGCTCGAAGGAACTGATCCTCGATCCCGAATATGATTTCATCATCCTCGACGAACTCAATATCGTGCTGCGGCAGGACACGCTGCCGATCGACGAGATCATAGCCTTCCTCAAGGAGCGCCCGCTGACCAAGCATGTCTGCATCACCGGACGCAGCGCCAAGCCCGAGCTGATCGAAATCGCCGATCTGGTCACCGAATTTGAAGAGGTGAAGCACCCGTTCAAGGCCGGGTTCAAGGCGCAGAAGGGGGTCGAGTATTGATCCGCGCTCTCGCCTTGGTCCTGGGTCTTGCGGTCGCGGGTTGCTCGTCGCAGGCGGCTGACCGTGCGGCGCAGCGCGCTGCGCCCGGGCGCGAGGCGCTGCCGCGCGTCGTCTCGATCAACCCGTGCGTCGATGCGGTGCTGATGCAGGTGGCAGATCCCGCGCAGATCGCGGCGATCAGCCATTATTCGCAGGACGAACGCGCCACGTCGATCCCGCTCGAACAGGCGCGGCGGTTCGCTGCGACGTCGGGCACCGCCGAGGAGGTGGTCGCATTGGCCCCCGACATCGTGATTGCCGGAAGCCATGTCGCGCCCTCGACCATTTCCGCGCTGCACCGGATGAACATTCCGCTGATCCAGATCGGCGTCCCCGAGAGCATCGACGAGAGCAGCGCGCAGGTCCGCACCATCGCCGCCGCCATCCGCCAGCCGGCGCGCGGCGAGGCGCTGGTCGAGCGGATCGATGATGCGGTGCGCGCGGCATCGGCAAGCAGCGCCGCCCCCCCCGGAGCATTGATCTGGCAGGGCGGCGGTCTGGTGCCGGGCGATGGCACGCTCGCCAGCGAATTGCTGCGCGTCACCGGCTTTCGCAACCTGAGCGCGGATTATGGTCTCAAACAATGGGACGTGCTGCCGCTCGAATACATGGTGGCAAAGCCGCCGCAGGTGCTGCTCTCGGTCGGCGCGCATGACCGTTCGGACAGGATGCTGGGCCATCCGGTGCTCGCCAGTCTGAAACAGCAGATCGCGGTGCGCCGATACCCTGAAAAGCTGCTGCATTGCGGCGGCCCGACGATCATCGATGCGGTGGGCCACCTCGCCCAAATCCGGCGGACGCTGTGACGCGGTCGCTGCGGATCAATCTGGCGCTGCTCGCAGGCATTGCCCTGGCCTTCGCGCTGTCGCTGATCGCGGGCAAGGTGTGGATCCCGCTCGACGCCTGGACTGCGGGCGATCCGCGCTGGCCGATCATCGCCGAGCTCCGCCTGCCGCGCACCCTGCTGGCGGCGATGGTTGGGGCAGCCTTGGGCCTGTCGGGTGCAGCGATGCAGGGTTATCTGCGCAATCCGCTGGCCGATCCCGGGCTGTTCGGTGTGTCGTCGGGTGCGGCACTGGGCGCGGTGATCTCGCTCTATTTCGGCTATTCCGCGTCCCCGCTGCTGCTGCCCGCCTTTTCGCTGACCGGCGCAGGCATCACCATGGCGATCCTTGCCTTGCTGGTCGGGCGCTCGGGCAGCGTCATCGTGTTCACGCTGGCAGGCGTGATCCTTTCGAGCGTGGCGGGATCGATGACCGCGCTGGCGATCAGCCTGGCCCCCACCCCGTTTGCGACCTCGCAGATCGTCACCTGGCTGATGGGCGCGCTGACCGATCGCAGCTGGGACGACGTCTGGCTCGCGCTGCCGCTGCTGGCGCTGGGGTGCGTGCTGCTTGCGTTCACCGGGCGTACGCTCGATGCGCTGACCTTGGGCGAATCCGCCGCGCGCTCGATGGGGGTCGATCCGCTGCGGCTGCAGCTGCTGATCGTGATCGGCGTCGCCTTGTGCGTCGGCGCGTCGGTGGCGACCGCAGGCATCATCGGTTTTGTCGGGCTGATCGTGCCGCATCTGGTGCGGCCGTTCGTCGGCCACCGGCCCTCGGCGGTGCTGCTGCCGTCGGCGCTGGCGGGCGCATTGCTGCTGTTGCTCGCCGACAGCCTGGTGCGCGCGGTGCCGACGGTGAGCGAATTGCGTCTGGGGATCGCGATGTCGATGCTCGGCGGGCCGTTCTTCCTGGTCCTGCTGCTGCGCATGCGCCGGAGGCTGGCATGAGCGTGCTGGCGGCTGAAAACCTGACATTGAAGCTCGGCGGACGCCGGGTGCTCGATGCGGTGAGCGCGCGCTTTACCCCCGGACGGGTCACCGCAGTTCTGGGGCCGAATGGCGCCGGCAAATCGACCCTGCTCTCGTGCCTTGCCGGACTGCACACACCCGAAACTGGCCAGGTGCTGGTCGGCGGCCATCCGCGCAGTACGCTCGGCATGCGCGATCTGGCGCGGCAGATCGGGCTGCTGCCGCAGGGTGGCGATGTGCATTGGGATGTCGATGTCGCGACCCTGGTGGCGCTGGGCCGCTACCCGCACCGCGCGCGCTGGGGCGAGACCGAGGCGGACCGCGCAGCGATCGCGCTGGCCATGGCCGCGACCGATGTGACCCAGTTCGCTGCGCGCCCGGTCACCGCGCTGTCGGGCGGCGAACGCGCGCGCGTGCTGCTCGCGCGGGTGCTGGCGGGTGAGCCGCAATGGCTGCTGGCGGACGAACCGCTCGCCAATCTCGATCCCGCGCACCAGCTCGACACGCTCGAATGCCTGCGCGATGTCGCACGCGGCGGCGCAGGCGTGATCGTGGTGCTGCACGACCTCAACCATGCGATCCGGGTGGCCGACGAGGTGCTGCTTCTGTGCGATGGCCGCATCGTCGCTCAAGGCGCGCCCGACGACGTGCTGACGCCCGAGCGGATTGCCGAAACCTATGGCGTATCCTCGCATATCGGCACCACCCCCGACGGCGTGCGCTTCATCGTGACCACCCCTATGGCGCGGCCCTGATGTTGGCGCGGCCCGAACAGCTGCTGCTGGCGCTGATCGGCGAGGCCGCGATCGGCTATCCCGCCTGGCTGCTGGCGGTGATCGGCCATCCGGTGATCTGGATCGGCGCTGCCATCGCCGCGCTCGACCGCAGATGGAACACGGGCACCGCGCTGCGCCGCCGGGCGATGGGTGTGGCGCTGCTGGCGCTGGTTGCAGGCGGGGTCGGCGCGATTGGATGGCTGATCGAACGCTGGGCGGGCGACGGGCTTGCAATCGGTCTGGTGATCGTGCTTGCGACCACCGGCCTCGCCCAGCGCAGTCTCGACGATCACGTCCGCGCGGTCGCCGGTCCGCTGCTGCGCGGCGATGTGAACGCAGCGCGTGCGGCGGTGGGACGCATCGTCGGACGCGACACCCAGGCGCTCGATGAAAACGGCATTGCGGTCGCGGCCACCGAGAGCCTGGCAGAGAGCTTCTGCGATGGCGTCGTCGCGCCCGCCTTCTGGTTCCTGATCGCGGGGTTGCCGGGGCTGCTGGTCTGCAAGGTGGTCAACACCGCAGATTCGATGATCGGCCACCGCGACGCGCGGCATCTGCATTTCGGCTGGGCGGCAGCGCGGACGGACGATCTGGTCAATTTCATCCCCGCGCGGATTTCGGGCGTGCTCGTGTGCCTCGCCGGGCTGGGCGGCTGGGCCACAATGGTGCGCGATGCGGGCCACCACGCCTCGCCCAATGGCGGCTGGCCCGAGGCTGCGATGGCAGGCGTACTGGAACGCAGGCTGGGCGGGCCGGTACGCTATGACGGCGAGCCCGCGCACCGTGCCTGGCTGGGCGATGGCCCCGCGCCCGATGCCGGCGATCTGCAGCGCGCGCTATGGGTCTATCGCCGGGCATGCGTGCTCTTGTGGGCGATCGTGGGAGTGCTCGCATGGCTGCTGTGATGCTGCAGGGGACCGGATCGGATGTCGGCAAGTCGGTGCTGGTCGCAGGCCTGTGCCGGTTGCTCGCAAACCGTGGACTGAAGGTGCTTCCGTTCAAGCCGCAGAACATGTCGAACAACGCCGCGGTAGCGCAAGGCGGCGAGATCGGCCGCGCGCAGGCGCTGCAGGCGCTGGCGTGCCGCGTGCAGCCGAGCATCGACATGAACCCGGTGCTGATCAAGCCGCAGTCCGATACCGGCGCGCAGGTGGTGGTGCACGGCAAGGTGGTGGGCATGCTCGGTGCGGCAGATTACCAGCACCGCAAGGGCGAACTGCTGCATGCGGTGCTGCAATCCTGGAATCGATTGAAGGCCGACGCCGATATCGTCATCGTCGAAGGCGCAGGCTCCCCTGCCGAGATCAACCTGCGCGCCGGCGACATCGCCAATATGGGCTTTGCCCGCGCCGCGAACGTGCCAGTGGTGCTGGTCGGCGATATCGACCGTGGCGGCGTGATCGCCTCGATCGTCGGGACCAGGGCCGTGATCGACGCAGACGACGCCGCGATGATCCACGGCTTCCTGATCAACAAGTTTCGCGGCGATGTCCGGCTGTTCGACGATGGCTATACCGAGATCGAACGCCGCACCGGCTGGCCCGGGCTGGGGGTGATCCCCTGGCTCGCCGCCGCGCGGCAGCTGCCCGCCGAGGACGCGGTGGTGCTCGATTCCGCGGCGACCAGCGAGGGCGCGATCACCATCGCGGTGCCGATGCTGTCACGGATCGCCAATTTCGACGACTTCGACCCGCTGGCGCACGAGCCCGGCGTAAAGCTGGTGATGGTCCCGCCGGGCCAGCCTCTCCCCGGCGATGCGGCTTTGGTCATCCTGCCCGGGACCAAGGCGACCATCGCCGACCTTGCCTTTCTGCGCGCGCAGGGCTGGGATATCGACATCGCAGCGCATGTGCGGCGCGGCGGCGGCCTGCTCGGCATCTGCGGCGGCTATCAGATGCTCGGACAGAGCATCGAGGACCCCGATGGCGTAGAGGGTGTGCCCGGAAGCGTGGCGGGACTGGGCTATCTGCCGGTCGCCACCCGGCTCACCGGCGACAAGCGCGTGGTCGATGTCACGGGCACCAGCCTGCGCGACGGCGCGGCGTTCGCGGGTTATGAAATCCATGTCGGCCAGACCCGCGCGCTGGGCCCGGTGCAACCGCTGCTGCGGCTCGCCGATGGCGCGGAGGACGGCGTGATCAGCGCCGACGGCCAGATCGCGGGTTGCTATATCCACCGGCTGTTCGATCACCCCGCGCAGCGTGGCGCGTGGCTGGCGCGGCTTGGCGCTGAGTCCGATGGCGTCGCGCAAGAGCACCGTGTCGATCAGGCGCTCGATGCGCTGGCGGCGGGGCTGGAACAGCATGTCGATATCGATCGGCTGCTGGCGATTGCGGGGCATCGGCCATGACTGAGCCGATGTTCGACGCCGCTTTCCGCGACCAGCTCGACAGCCTGCTCGCCTGGCGCCGCGATGTGCGGCATTTCCAGACTCGCGCGCTTCCGCAAGGCCTGCTTGGCAGCCTGCTCGAAACCGCGTGTCACGGCCCGTCGGTGGGCAATGCCCAGCCCTGGCGCTTCGTCCGCATCGTCTCGCCCGAGCGCCGCGCCAGGCTGGCGGACACGGTCGATGCGCAAAAACGCGCGGCGGGCGCGGGCTATTCCGCCGAGCGCAAGGCGCTGTACGACGGCCTGAAACTCCACGGCCTGCGCGAGGCGCCCGAGATCGTCGCGGTGTTCTGCGACGAGCAGGGCGAGGCCGGCCACGGGCTTGGCCGCGCGACGATGCCCGAGACTGTGTGCTGGTCAGTGGTGACCGCGGTGCACACCTTGTGGCTTGCGGCCCGCGCGCACGGCATTGGCCTGGGCTGGGTGTCGATCATCGACCCTGCGGGCATGAACGCGCTGCTCGGCGTGCCCGGAGATTGGCGCTTCATCGCGCTGCTGTGCCTGGGCTATCCCGAGCGCGCGAGCGAGACGCCCGAACTGGTCCGGCATGGCTGGCAGGACCGGCTGCCTTCTGAAATCACCCGGCTGGAGCGCTGATGATCACCCGCGACGACATTCAGGTCAGGCTCGATTCGCTCGCCAAGCCGGTGGGCAGCCTGGGGCGGCTCGAGGCGTTGGCGGTCGAGCTGGCGCTGGCGAGCCGAGCGCTCACCCCGCTCACCCGCCCGCGCCGTCTGGTGCTGTTCGCCGCCGACCATGGCGTGGTGGCGCAGGGCGTCACCCCCTGGCCCTCGGCGGTGACCACCGCGATGGTCGAGACGATCCTGAGTGGCAAGGCGAGCAGCACCGCGCTCGCCACCGCGCACGGCGTCGATGTGCGGGTGGTCGATGCCGGGATGGCACAGCCACCGCGCGAGCCCTGGCCGCAGCATTTCAACGCTCACCCCGTCGCACCGGGCACCGCCGATCTCAGCAGCGGGCCGGCGATGACTGAAGACCAGTTCGATGCCGCCTGGGCGCTGGGCGAGACAGAGGCGAAAAACGCGGTCGATGCGGGCCATCGCCTGCTGATCGCGGGTGAGATGGGGATCGGCAACACCACCGCTGCGGCCTGCATCACCCACGCGCTCGCCGGGATCGATGCCGATACTGCGACCGGCAGCGGCGCAGGCGCGGATGCAGCCATGCGCGGCATCAAGCGCGATATTGTCGCCGCTGCGGTTGCAAGGCTGGACGGTCGCACCGACAAGGCTGCGCTGGCGGCGATCGCGGGGTTCGAGATCGTCGCGATGGCGGGCTTCTATGCGCAAGCCGCGCGGCAGGGCGTGCCGGTGCTGCTCGACGGCTATGTCACCACCGCCGCCGCGCTGATCGCCGAGCGGCTTTGCCCGGGCACGCGTGCGGTGATGATCGCGGGCCATCTCTCAGCCGAGCCTGGCCACCAAGCGGCGCTCACGCAACTCGGCCTCACCCCGGTGCTCGAATGGCAGATGCGGCTGGGCGAAGGCAGCGGCGCGCTGGTCGCGCTGCCTTTGCTCGACAGCGCAGGCGCATTGCTGTGCGATGTCGCACGTCTCGCGGATATCGGGGCCTGACATGGACAGCAGATGCCCCGCCTGGGCGCCGCCCCTGCTCGCGATCCAGTTCCTCACCCGCATCCCCGTCCCGGGCACCGAGCGGCTGAGCGCGCAGCAGGTCGCGACCGGGCTGGTGCAGGCGGTGGGCTGGTTTCCTTTGGTCGGCGCAGGCATCGGCGCTGTCACCGCAGGCGTCGCGCTGGCGGCGGACGCCTTCTGGCCGGCTTTGGTCGCGGTGCTGATCGCGCTTGCGCTCGAGGCGCGGCTGACCGGTGCGTTCCACGAGGACGCGGTCGCCGATTTCTGCGATGCGTTCGGTGGCGGCTATACCGCAGACGATGTCCGGCGGATCATGAAGGACAGCCGCATCGGCAGCTATGGCAGCCTGGGGCTGATCCTCGCGGTCGGCCTGCGCGCCGCGCTGACGCTGGCGGTGATCGAGGCCATGGCACCATGGGCGGCCTTCCTGACGATCGTTGCTGCGGCGACCTTCGGGCGGCTGCTGGTCGTCGTGCTGATGACCCTTGTCGCGCCCGCTCCGCAGGGCACTGGGCTCGCCAAGGATGTCGCATCGGGCGTCGGGCCAGCGATTCTGCTGACGGCGCTGGCGACCGCGCTGCCCGGATTGCTGGGCTTTGCCGTGCTGAACCCTCTGCCCCTCCTGGCAGCCCTGCTGGCTAGCGGGGCCTTCATCGCATGGTTCCGCGCGCTGCTGCTGCGGCGGATCGGCGGCAGCACAGGCGACTGCCTGGGCTTTGCCGCTTATGCCGGGCAACTGATCCTCCTGCTCGCGGCGACGACGGCGCTGTGATGCGCACCTTGATACTGGTCCGTCATACCGAGGTTGCTCGCGCCTGGAAGGGCCGCTGCTACGGGCAAAGCGACATGGGGCTGAGCCGCGAGGGCGCCGCGCACGCCCGCGCGCTCGCCACCGAGCTGGCCGCATGGCACCCCGAAACCATATTGCATTCAGGCCTGCGCCGCGCGCGCATCCTGGCAGAGGCGATCGCAAATCTCGCAGGCGTCGGCGTTCACGCCATGCCCGATTGGCAGGAGCGCGATTTCGGCAGCTGGGAGGGACGCAGCTGGGATGCGATCTACCGCGAAACCGGCAATGCGATGGACGGGATGATCGACGATCCGCACCACTTCCGCCCCGGCGGCGGCGAGACCACGATGGAGCTGGCCCGCCGCTCGCTCGCCGCGTTCGACCGCCTGCCGCCCGGCCGCGTGCTGGTCGTTACCCATGGCGGCCCGATCGCGGCGATCCTGGGCATGCGCCAGGGTCTCGCCCCCCGCGACTGGCCCGCGCTGGTCCCGCCGCCGGGGGGCTCTGTCGAGCTCGACTGACCTCGCCTCGCTCAGTGTCACCCGCGCCCGGGCCAAAGCGTAACCGTTCCGCGTGCCGGGTCGAACATGGAGCGTACAACTCCCAAGGATGGACCCATCCATGAAGCTTCTCTGGATCACTGCCGCTGCGGTTCTCACCACGCTTGCCATCTCCGCCCTCCACGCACCATCTCAAGGGTCGGCGCTCGGCAATTCCGCGCCATCACCTGCAAGACTGGCGATTTCGCAATCGGGCCCCGTGGTCGCCGAGCTGTTCACCAGTCAGGGCTGCTCGTCCTGCCCGCCCGCCGATGCGGTCGCCGCAAGGCTGGCGCGCGATCCTGCCATCCTCGTCATCAGCCGCCCGGTGACCTATTGGGACCGGCTTGGCTGGAAGGACAGCCTGGGCCGCGAGGAGAACACCCGGCTGCAGCGCCAATATGGCGACCGCGCCTTTGCCGGGGCGAACATCTACACCCCGCAGCTGGTGATCGATGGCAGTGCGCAGGGAGTCGGATCGCAAGAGGCCCATGCGCGCAAGCAGATCGCGCGCGCGGGCGCCATCCGCGCCCGCAGCGGCGTCACCGTGCGCGTCGCCCGCACCGCCGATGGCGGGCGCAGCATCGTGCTGCAGGGCAGGCCGGGGACCGGCACCGAGGTGATGCTGATCGCCCTGTCCTCGCGAGAAACGGTGAACATCGGCCGCGGCGAGAATGGCGGGCGCTCGGTCAGCTACACCAATGTCGTGCTCGACGAGATCTCGCTGGGCAGCTGGAGCGACGGCGGCCGCGCGATCGTGCTACGCCCCGATCAGCTCGATACGCGCGGCGCCGACCGCCATGCGCTGGTCATCCGGCGCGGCGCGGGCGGCGCGATCATCGGCTCGGCGCTGATCTGAGCACGGGCCGGCAATAACCCTCTGGCGTAAATTGACGATGCCGCTAGTTTCCCTGTCCGGGACACGGAAGGGACAATGTGTGGAACAAACGCTGATTTTTATCGCCATCATCGCTGCGGTGGTGGCTACAGGTTTCGTCGTCCCAGCCTTCCGCCCGTATGTTAGGCCGATGCCGTTTGTCGCGTTTTTACTAGGTATAGCTAGCGGCTTCCCGCTGACTTTGTTGTTGGCCACCATGGCCTTTTGGCTTTCACGTGTTGGCATCGACAAATCGACAATTGGATTCGCGATAGGGCTGACCACGCCCTATACTCTTAAGTTTCTGTGGGCACCGCTGGTTGATAAACTGCCGTTACCGCTTCTGACGCGTTGGTTTGGTCAGCGCCGTGCTTGGCTGTTTCTGATTCAAGGATTGCTTTTTGCAGCTCTGTGGCAACTAGGCGCCAGTAATCCTGCCAGCAACCTTGGTTGGTTTGCTGTATGTGCCATTGTTGTCGCATTTCTTTCGGCAACACAGGACATCGTAATTGATGCCTATCGCATCGAGATTTTATCCGACCAGGAACTTCCTCACGGCACCGCGATGAATCAATTCGGTTATCGTACGGGCAACCTGCTGGCGGGGGCAGGCACAATCTATCTTGCCTCAGCCGAAGGCGCAGGGCTTGGCTGGGCAACGGCCTATGGCTTCACCGCTTTTTGCGTCCTGCCAGCAGCCATTGCGGCGCTATTCGCAGGGCCTGGCCAGTATGTCGAACGGCATGCGATCGCTGCAGGGCAGTCGTTTGGTAACTGGATCGCCGAAACGGTACTTAACCCATTTCGTGAATTCCTGACCCGAAACGGCGCCGTTCTCATTCTAGCATTTGTGCTGATCTACAAAGTCGGCGATGCAATGGGTCAGATCATGCTTGCCCCGATGATCGTTGAGTTGGGGTTCAGCGACACGGAGTATGTCACGGTCAACAAGTTCGTCGGCTTCGCAGCATTGATTGTCGGATCGGCCTTTGGAGCACCCTTCATCGCCTGGCTGGGCATGGGGCGTGCACTGTTCGTGTCGGGTCTGCTAATGATGTTCTCTAACCTTCTGTTTGCTGTACTCGCTGCCACGGGTGACTCCAATGTGATGCTGGCGATTGCAGTAGGAACCGAGAACTTTACAAGCGGGATTGGGCTGACGGTTTTTGTGACATATCTATCCGGCTTATCAAACCTTGCCTATACCGCGACCCAATTTGCATTACTGTCATCGTTTGCAGCTGTAGGGCGAACATGGTTGTCGGCACCTTCTGGTTATCTTGCAGAGAACCTGGGTTGGGTGAATTTTTGGATATGCACAGTCGCTATCGCAGTTCCCGGTATGGTCCTTCTCTGGATTTTGTGGAAGCGCGGCTTTGTCGTCGAAACGGTGCGGCAGACGCCTGCTGTGGTGGCAGAACCGGCCCCCGCTTCGCAATAGCGTGACTCATAACGGCGCGTGCTCCTGTTCTGGTGGATGATGGCGAGCGGGCTCGTCGATCGCTCGCTGGGCACTGCGGGCACCGAGGAGAGCGGGGAATAGCCGCGCAATCCTCGCCGCGCCCGGATCAGCGGAACGGCAGCTGCATCGACCAGCCGAACCGCATCGATTCGCGCCCCGGATAATCGGCAAGGCCGATCGTCATCGCCTCGTGCCCCCCGCTGGGCCGGGCGCGATAGGTGCGAAAGAGCCGGTCCCAGATCGACAGGCAGAAGCCGTAATTGCTGTCATGCTCGACCCGCCGGGTGCTGTGGTGCACGCGGTGCATGTCCGGCGTGACGATCACCAGCCGCAGCATGCTATCCAGCGACAAGGGCAGCGCGAGATTGGCGTGGTTGAACATCGGCAGCACCGCAAGCAGCAGCTCGAACACGATCAGCGCCCAGAGCGGCGCCCCCAGCGCCAGCGCCACGCCCAGCTTGAACAGCATCGACAGGCCGATCTCCAGCGGATGGAAGCGCAGCGCCGTCGACATGTCGAGATCGCGGTCGGCATGGTGCACGCGGTGCAGCCGCCACAGCAAAGGCAGCCGGTGCGTCGCCCAGTGCTGCGCCCAGACAGCAAGATCGAGCAGCAGGATTGCGATCAGCCCCTGCGCCCAGAAGGGCAGCCCGGTCTGCGGCAACAGCCCGAAATCAGGATGGAGCGCATAGCCGGTGACCGCGCCGAACACGCCGATGAACACCAGGGCCTGGACACCCCGCTCGATCGGCATGTTGACCAGCACAAAGCCCAGATGCGTGCGCCAGCGCTGCAAGAGCGGCATCCGGTGGCGACGGCGCGGCCAGACCGCCTCGGCCAGCATCAGCGCCAGCGCGGTGCCGATCAGCACCCCGCTGATCAGCCAGGGCTGGCCGCTGGCGATCATGAGGCTGTGGCGGTTTCCGCGACCAGCCCCTGTTCGGCCATGGTCGGATAGTCGGTATAGCCTTCTGCCCCCTGACCGTACCAGCGCTTGGGATTGTCCGGGGTGAGCGGCGCATCGACGGCTAGCCGGGCGGGCAGATCGGGGTTGGCGAGGAAGGTGCGGCCAAAGCTGATCGCGTCGGCGCGGCCTTCGGCCATCGCGGCAGAGGCATTTTCCAGCACATAGTCGCTGTTGAGCACCAGGGGCCCCTTGAACACCTTGCGGATCTGCGGGCTGACCGGCGGAACGTCGCTGGCGCCGAAGGTGCCGGTGGCAGGCGGCTCGCGCAGTTCCAGAAACGCGATGCCGATGCTGTCTAGCAGGGCTGCGGCGGCGGTGAAGGTCGCCTCGGGGGTCGCATCGTTGACGCCCTGGGTTTCGCCATTGGGCGACAGCCGCACCGAGACATGCTCGTGGCTCCACACGCCGACCAGCGCTTGCGTGATCTCGCCCAGCAGCCGGATTCGGTTTTCGATTGCGCCGCCATATGCGTCCTCGCGCAGGTTGGACGAGGAGCGGATGAACTGGTCGATCAGATAGCCGTTGGCGGCGTGGATCTGCACCCCGTCGAACCCGGCGCGGCGCGCGTTCTCGGTCGCGCGCACATAGTCCGCGATCACGCGGGGGATTTCGTCCACCGGCAGCGCGCGCGCGGTGTCATAGGGCTTGGTGCCCTCATAGGTATGCGCGTGATAATCGAAGCGCGTCGCCGACGCCGAGATCGGCGGCTTTCCGCCGATGAAGTCCGAATGCACCAGCCGGCCCATATGCCACAGCTGGCAGATGATGCGCCCGCCGGCCTTGTGCACCTGATCGGTGATCGGCTTCCAGGCTTCGACCTGCTCATCGTTCCAGATGCCGGGCGCATAAGGCGTGCCCAGTCCTTCGGGGCTGATGCCGGTGGCTTCCGAGATGATCAGCCCGGCGCTGGCGCGCTGCGCGTAATAGTCCCCCATCAGCGCAACCGGAACATGCGCCCTGGTCGAGCGGCAGCGGGTGAGCGGCGCCATCAGGATACGGTTGGGGCAGGCAATCGCGCCCAGCTGGATGGGATCGAACAGATTTGGCATCGGGATCGTGTCTCCGTCTTTTTCGTCCCGATTTTGCCGAGACAGGATTTGAGGGATTGGCTAAGGCCCCGCGATGACAAAAGCAACCGAGCGCGGTGGCGGCCTTGCCCTGCTGGCGCTGATTCTGTCCAATGTCGCGCTCGCCTTCGGCCCGCTGTTCGTGCGGATGGCCGATACTGGGCCTGTGTCCGCAGGATTCTGGCGGCTCAGCCTGGCGCTGCCGGTGCTGGTGCTGATCGCGATGCAACGGCGCGAGCCGCTGTCGGGCTTTCGCCCGGGCATCTGGTGGATGCTGGCGCTGGGCGGCTTTGCCTTTGCGCTCGACCTTGCCAGCTGGAACTTCGGGATCGAACGCACCAAGCTCGCCAATGCGACCCTGTTCGGCAACATGGGCAGCATTCTGCTCGTGCTCTACGGCTTCGTCATCAGCCGTGCCTGGCCGCACAAGGCGGAGGCAGGAGCGGTGCTGCTGGCGATTATCGGCGCATCGCTGCTGATGGGAAGCTCCTACGAGCTCGATGTCCGCAATCTGGTCGGCGATCTGTTCTGCCTGGCAGCGGGCGTGCTGTATGTCGTCTATCTGCTGAGCATCCGTCATGTCCGCAACGATCTGGGCAGCTGGTCGGTGCTGGTCTGGTCGACCGTGTTCGGCATCGGCCCGTTGCTGGGGATCGCGCTGCTGCTGGGCGAGCCGGTCTGGCCGACCGACTGGACCCCGGTGCTGCTGCTCGCGGTCGTCTGCCAGCTCTTCGGCCAGGGGCTGATGGTCTATGCGGTCAACCATTTCTCGCCGGTGGTGCTGGGCATCGCCTTGCTCGGCCAGCCGGTGATCGCGTGCATCATCGGCTGGGTGGTGTTCGACGAGATCTTGTCGCTGGCGGACTGGATCGGCATGATCGCGATCGGCATCGCGCTGGTGCTGGTGCGCCTTCCCGAGGCACGCCGAGCCGCGCGACTTGCAGGTTCGGCTCCGGCTTCCTAATTGGAAGTGGACCCTAGGAGGCACTGCAAGCCGATGTACCGCCCGACCAAGCTCGATACCCTGCCCGCCGATGCCACGCTCGACGAGGTGCGGCTGTTCCTGCCGCCGCTCATCGCCGATGAAGCGGTATTCGATGGCTGGACGCCGGCTGCACGCGATGCCGCCGCAAGCGCCCAAGGCGTCGAACCGGGGCTTGCCCAGCTGGCCTTCGACCAGGGCGCGATGGACATGATCGAGGCGTGGATCAGCCACATCGACGCACAGATGATCGAGGCGTTTCCGCCAGAGCGGATTGCTGCGATGAAGATCCGCGAGCGAATCACCGCGCTCGTCGCGTTCCGGTTCGAGGCGGTGGCGCACCAGCGCGAGGCGCTGCGCCGCGCGACCGCGATCCTGGCGCTGCCTTCCAATCTGGGGCGCGCGGCGAAACTTTCGTGGCGCACCGCAGACCTGATGTGGCGGCTCGCCGGCGATACCGCCACCGACTACAATCACTATTCCAAGCGCATGATCCTCTCGGGCGTCTATGGATCGACGCTGATGGCATTTCTCGATGACGAAAGCGCCGACTTCACCGACACCCACGCTTTTCTGGGCCGCCGCATCGACAACGTCATGCAGTTCGAAAAGGCCAAGGCCAAGTGGACCAAGGGCGGCGAGAGCCTGAGCCTGACCCGCTTTCTGGGCCGTCTGCGCTACCCGGCGCGCTGACCGCGCCGCTGCGCTGCCATATCCATTTGCAGGTTTGCGGCGGAACCGAAAACGGTGCATGAACCAGGCTGGTGAGAGCACGCGGGATCGGTGATGACAGCCTTCAATCTGTACAAGTTTTTGCACATTCTTGGCATCATCCTGCTGCTCGGCAACATCACCGTCACCGCCATCTGGAAGGTGTTTGCCGACCGGACACGCGACGGCAACATCGTCGCCTTCGGCCAGCGACTGGTCACCGGGACCGATTTCGGCGTGACCATTCCGGGGATCATCCTCACCATCGTCGGAGGCTATGGCGCGATGTTCGAGGCGCGCTACGGCTTTCCCGGCCCCGACTGGCTGCTCTGGAGCCAGCTGTGCTTCGTCGCCGCGGGCGTGCTGTGGCTGGGCATGCTGGTGCCGATCCAGATCAGGCAGGCCAGGCTCGCGCGCGGCTTCACAGGCGCGGACACGATCAGCGAGGAGTATCGCGCGCTGGCGCGCCGCTGGCTGTTCTGGGGGCTGGTCGCGACGGTTCCGCTGGTCGCGGCGCTCTATTTCATGATCGCCAAGCCCTAGCCTGCCGAGCCTTAGCCGCGCGGCGCGATGGTCCGCCAGGCTTCCGCGATTTCGGCGAGCATCTGGCGGGCGGAAATCAGCATGTCGACCTTGTCGATGCTGATCGCGGCGTTGATCCGGCGGCTGGCTTCGCGATAGATCCGCGCCAGCGCCAGCGCCAGTTCGCCGCCCTTTTCGAAATCGAGGCTTTCTTCCAGCGCGATGACGATCGCCGAGGCACGCGCGCGCGCCTGGATCATCGGAACGCTTTCGCCGCGCTGGGCATGGCGCACCGCAGCATCGAGCCGCAGCAGCAGTTCGTCGAACAGAATGACGACCAGATCATGCGGGCTGGCGCCCTCCACCCGGCTGGCGGTATCGACGGCCTTGTAGCTGCCCATGTTGCGGCGGGGGGAAATGAAGCTCATGATTGTCCCTTATCGTTTCTTGTTCTTAGTTGTTGTTGCTGTTCGACCAGACCGAAACCTGCTGCTCGATATAGCTCTGCGTCGAGCGCAGGATGGTGAGCTGGCGGTCCATGTCGCCGAAGGTCTTTTCCAGCTGCTCGCGATAGCGATCGCTGTCTTCCTGAACCTTTTCCAGCTGCTCGGTCAGATTGGCGGCAAGCTTCTTGAGCCGCTCCTGCGCGCCGGTGAGCGAGCTGCTGGGCGCCTTGAGGCTGGTCTTCACATCCTCGAACGCCTTGGCGAGACCGGGATTGGCCGCAGTGGGGGTCGCAGGCTCCAGCATCCTGGCGACGCCTTCGGGATCGGCGGCGAGCGCGCGATCGAAGCGGACGCTGTTCAGGGTAAGCGTTCCGTCACGGTTGGTGCTAACGCCGATATCGGCCAGCGACGTGTACGCGCCGGTGTCGGTCAGCGGCTTGGTCGTGAGCGATGCCATCGCGCGCATCATGTCGCGCGCCGCGCGCTCGCCGGCCAGCGGCCCGCCGCTCGCACCATCCAGCCCGGGCGCGGTCGCCTCGTTGAGCGCGCCGCGCAGGTTGTTATAGGCCTTCACGAACTCGGTCAGCACGTCCTTGATCGACGAGGTCGGCTGATCGCCGCTGATCACCACATTGGTGCCGGGAGCCGCCGCGAGCAGGTTGATGCGCACGCCGGGGACGGCGGTGTCGATCTGGTTGGAGCTGTTGACCACCTGGATGCCGTTGACGTTGACCAGGCTGTCGGCGGCGGTGGTGACCGAATTCATGCCCGCGCCGCCCGCCGGCGGATAGGCGAACGCATCGAGCGCCGCGCCGCCGCCCGATCCGGTGACGGTAAAGCTGTTGGCCGATCCTTCGCGCCCGCGCAGCACCAGCCGCGATCCCGAATTGTCGGTGACGATGCTGGCGGTGACGCCGCCATCGGCAGCGTTGATCGCATCGCGAAGGCCGCCCAGGCTGTTGTTGGTCGAATCGATCGTGACGTCGAAGCTTCCGGTCGCGGTGGTGAAGGTCAGCGTCCCCTCACCCACCTGCGCATTGGCGGCATAGGACGATGCGGACACCACGCTCTGCGCCGAGGCGAGCTGGCTGACCTGCACCGTGGCGGGCAGTCCCTCCGGCTTCTGGCCCGGAATGAAGCTGGCGGCAACGAGGTCGCCGCGGGTCGAGACCAGCGAGCCGGAGAATTTGCGGCCGTTGAGGATTTCGGTGAGCGCGGTGGAGAAGGTGTCGAGCGCCGACGAGGCGGAAGCGAGCGCGGAAATCCGCGCCTGGTTCAGGTTCTGCCGCTCGCGCACCGCATCCTGTTTGGGCTGCAGCGATGCTGCCACCAGATCGTTGACCAGCGATGCGCTGTTCACGCCGGTAAAGCCGGTGATGAGATTCGAAATTCCGCTATTGGTGACCATGGCCGTGTCCTCTTGAAACTGTTAACGGCGCAGGCGAGCCGGGTTTAAGCGAATTTTCCGTCATTTCTGCGGCTTTCCGTCCATATCAAAAAGCATGTCGGCGGGCACCGCGAGGTCGGGTTGGCCAAAGCCGACATCCATCTTTTCGTTGATGCGGAAGACGAAGGCGAGCAGCGTCGCGACCGCCATGTACAGCCGCTCGTCGATAATCGCGCCCGGCTTGGAGGTGAAGTAGATCGCGCGGGTGAGTTCGGGATAGCGCAGGATCGTGACGCCCTTTTCCATCGCAATCTCGCGCATCGCCTGGGCAATCGCCCCACGGCCACGCGCCAGCACCACGGGCGCCGCATCGCGCAGCCGGTCATAGCGCAGCGCGATGGCGAAATGGGTCGGGTTGACCAGGATCACGGTCGCTTCCTCGACCGCCTTGCGGGTCGATCCGTTGAGCATCTCGTACTGCCGCCGCCGCACCGCCTGTTTCAGCTCGGGCGAACCTTCGGTTTCCTTGTGCTCGTCCTTGATTTCCTGCTTGGTCATCTTGAGCTTCTGGTTGCGCTGGAACCACTGCGCGGGGACATCGATCATCGCGATCAGCCCCAGACAGCCCGCCATCGCCATCATCGTCAGCGCGAACAGGTCGCCGAACGCCCCGATCCCGGCGCGGACATCGCCATGGCCGAGCTCGGCCATCTGCGGCAGCATCGACATGATCATCACCACGCCCACGGTGCCCATCAGCGCAACCTTGGCCATGGACTTGCCCAGCTCGATAAGCCCGTGCAGCCCGAACATCCGCTTGAAGCCCGCCATCGGGTTGAGCTTGCTGGCCTTTGGCGCCACCGCGCTCCAGCGGAAGCCCAGCGAGCCGAGCGACGCCGGTGTCGCCACCGCCGCCAGCATCAGGAACACGAACAGCCCGCCAAAGGGCAGCGCCAGCGGCGCCAGCAGCGTGAAGGTGCGCTGGCCGACGTTGAAATCGGTTGCGTCGTGCAGATCGAACACCAGCCCGGTGCGCAGCATCGATGCGATCGCCGAGACCATGACATCGCCGAACAGCACGAAGGCGAAGGTGCCGCCGATCATGATCATCGCGGTGCCCAGTTCCTTGGACTGGAGCACATCGCCCTTTTCCGCCGAATCGCGCAACCGCTTTTCGGTTGGTGCTTCGGTTTTTTCACCGCCGCCGGGGGGCTGTTCTGCCATCGCGTCAGCCCTCCCCTGCCATCACTTCGGATTGCTCGAGGCCCAGTTCGATCGCGCGCATCATGCCATCGGCGAGCACGGGCGCTGCCATCGCGAGCAGCACGATGCCCGCCAGCACCGCGACCGGGATGCCGACAGAAAACAGATTGAGCTGCGGCGCCGAGCGCGCGAGCATCGCCATGGTGACCTGCACGATGATCAGCGCCGCGCCGACCGGCAACGCGATCACCAACCCCATGGAAAACAGCGTGCCGCCGAACTCCACCAGATCGAAGATGACGCGCGGCGACAGAAACGCATTGCCCGGGGGCAGCGCCTCGTAGCTCTGCACGATGATCGCGATCAGCATCAGATGCCCGTCCATGGCGAGCAGCAGCAGCACCGCGACGATCGACAGGAAGCTGCCGATGACCGGGCTCGATGCGCCGCTTTGCGGATCGCTCATCGAGGCAAAGCCCAGGCCCATGGTGTTGCTGATCACTTCGCCCGCGACGAATGCTGCGGAATAGCCGACCTGGAGCGCAAAGCCGATCGCCGCGCCGCAGATCACCTCGCCCAGGATGAAGACAAAGCCCGAATAGCTGACCAGGGTGCTGTCGGGCAGGTTGATCGTGACCGAATTGGCCGCGGCAATGCCGATCATCGCCGAAAGGATGATGCGCACCTGCAGCGGCACCGCGGTCGCGCCGAACACGGGCGCCACCATCAGCGCGGCACCGGGCCGGATCATCGCCATGATCCAGATCCACAGTTGCGCTTCGACAGTGGCGAACCCCGGTGCGATCACAGCAGCAGGTCCGGAATACGGCTGAAGATTTCGACGGTGAAGTCGGCGATCAGATAGAGGATCGATCCGCCGAACAGCGCCAGGATGATCGCGAGCACGACCAGCTTGGGCACGAAGCTCAAGGTCGCCTCGTTGATCGAGGTCGCCGCCTGCACCATGCCGAGCAACACGCCGACCAGCAAAGCGGGGATCAGCAGCGGGGCCGAGGCCAGCGCGGTTATCCACAAGGTCTGCTGCGCGAGGCCGATGAAATAGTCGGTCTGTTCCATGTCAGGATCCGGTCCAGGGAAAATCGGGGATGTGCACGATGGCGGGCAGGCAGGCGGGCATCGCGGTCACGTCACGAACGACCCGGCAAGCGACCCCATGGTCAGCGCCCAGCCATCGACCAGCACGAACAATAGCAGCTTGAACGGCATCGAGATGATCGTCGGCGACAGCATCATCATGCCCAAAGCCATCAGCGTGGAGGCGACGACAAGGTCGATGACGAGGAAGGGCAGGAAGATCATGAAGCCGATCTGGAACGCGGTCTTGAGTTCGCTGGTCACGAACGCGGGCAGCAGGATCGAGAACGGGATGTCCTGCGGCCGTGCGAACGACTTTTCCTTGGCGAGGTCCATGAACAGTTTGAGGTCGGTCTGACGCGTCTGCTTGATCATGAACTTGTGGAATTCCTTGCCGGAAATCTCGATCGCGGTTTCCAGCTCGATGGTGTCGGCGGCATAAGGCGCGACAGCGCGCGAATTGATCTCGGTAAAGGTCGGCGCCATCACGAACATCGAGAGGAACAGCGACAGGCCGATCAGCACCTGGTTGGGCGGGGTCTGCTGCAGCCCCAGCGCCTGGCGCAGGATCGAGAGCACGATGATGATCCGCGTGAAGCTGGTCATCATCAGCAGCATCGAGGGCAGAATGGTGAGCAGACCCATCAGGACGAGGATCTGCAGGGAGAGCGTCAGCGGCTTGCCGTCGCCTGCGACATCGTCGAGCGCGCGGCCCAGCGCCTCGGAGGCGCCCGGCGCTGCGACCGGGCCGGTGGCCTGTGCGAATGCGGGGGTGGCAAGGAGGATGGCGAGAGCCGCGAGCAGGATCGCGGCGATCCACCAGCCCAGCAGGCCCTTGCCTGCGCGGCGGCGCCGTGGTGTTGCTCCGCTCATGCTCCGCGCGCCTTGAACGCTGCGAGCAGGTCGCGCTCTGATCCGGCCAGCGTCGCCGGGGGAGGTGATACGCTGGCCGGACCGTTTCCGGCATCGGCGCGGGCGATCGTGTCGATCCGCGCGCGCGTTACCGAAACCAGAATTCTCTGCCCTGCAAACTCGACCACAGCGAGCTTGCCCGACACACCCATGCTGACCGTTTCAACGACCCGGAGGTCGCGCTGCGGGCCTGCCATGTCGAGCCGGGCCATCATGCCGGGCTGGTACTTCTTGTACAGCCACAGGCTGCCATAGATCATGCCGGCCATGATCGGCAGCATGATGACGAGTTTGATGATGTAGTAAGTCATCGGTTCCGCTTCTTGTCCTCCGCCGCGCCGCCGGGTTTCCGGCGGGGGCTGGCAGGGACAAAAAGGGTCCCGTCAGACTCGCCGTTCGACCCGTGCCTGGCCGACGTTCTTCGTCACCACCTCGGCCACCCGGATTCCGAACCGGCCGTCGACAGTGACAACTTCCCCTCTTGCAACCAGCGTGCCATTTACGTTGATGTCGAGCAGCTCATTGGCCTGGCGGTCGAGTTCGACCACCGAACCTTCGGCAAGCTCCATGATTTCGGCGAGGCGCAGCGATGCGCTGCCGACCTCGACCGACAGCCGCACGGGGATGTCGGCAAGAAAGCGGTAATGATTTGCCGCCTCATGCAATCCGTTGCCGCTCAGGTCCACAGCCTCTGCAGGGGCGCCCAGCATCGGGGCTTCGCTCATGTCGCTCATGAATCCGTTATCCTTTTTCAATGGTTTCGATGCGGAACGCGGCCAGGCCGTTCTGTTCACCCAGGCTGCCGCGCGCGAACACGCGGTCACCGATGATCAGCGGCAGGTTGCGCGCCGGTGGAATGGGAATGATGTCGCCGGGCTTGAGGTCGGCGAGCTGCGGCAAAGTGAGCACCGGACGGGCGAGCACCGAGCGCGCGGGCAGGCTGACATCGGCGAGCACCACGGCCATCTGGTCGCGCCACGCCGGATCCGGCCCGCGCTCCTCGGCAAAGCCTGCAGGCGTCAGGCACTGGTCGGCGCCCTGCAGCCCGTCGAGCGGGTAGACGATCTCGATCTCGTAGCGGCTGTTGCCGGGCAGGGTCAGGCGAAAACGCTGGATCACCATGCGTGCCGCCGGCGCCGCGATCCGCGCGCCGTCGACGCTGCTCGAATGGCCCGCGGCGTGGCAGGCAAAGCTGCCGACCTCGTTCCAGGCCGCGCCCAGACGTTCGCCGATCGCCTTGGCCATGCGGCCGATCAGGCGGATGTCGGTCTGGGTGAATTCCTTCTTGGCGACAGCGCTATCGCGCGGCGCACCGCCGAAGAACGCATCGAGCATTGCCGACACCATCGCAGGTTCCATCCGCAGCAGCACGCGGCCCTTCATCGGGCTGAGCTGGAACTGGCTGATGCTGACCAGTTCGGGCTGGCGGTCGCACCAGGCATCGAACTGGGTGAATTCGGGATCGGGCGTGTCGACGCGCAGCTTGACCCCGGCAATCGGCTCGAGCGCATTGCGCAGGCCGACGCACAGCGAGCGCGCGACCCGGCGCAGCACCGGCACGACCGTCTTCTGGTCGGCATCGGCGCGGGCAAAGCTGTGCTCTGCCGGGCGACGCTCGGTCACCGGCGCGGCAGCCTCTTGCGGCGCTGCTTCAGCCGGGGATGCGGTGGTTTTGGCCTTGCTCATGAAATGCTGTCGTCCCGTCTCGCTGAATTCGGCTTCACTGAACCACGATGCTGGTGAAATAGACGTCCTCGACCCCGCCAAAGCCGGTCTTCTCGGTCAGCGTATCGTTGATGACCTTCTTGATCTGGCCCTTGAGCTGGTTCTTGCCCTCCATCGATTCGAGCTGCATCGCGTCGAACTCGCTGATCGTCATCAGCACGGCAGAACGCACGGCGATGTTGTGCTCGGTCAGCGCGGCGGTGATCTTCTCGTCGAAATAGGTCGAGACCGCGAGCGACATCTGGGCAAAGCCGGTGTCGCCGCGCAGATTGGCGGTGAAGGGTTCCTCGATCGGGAAATAGGTGACCTTGAACTTGGCATCGAGCTGGGTCGCCGATCCCGGGTTCTTGAGGCCCGCCGCCTTGGCAGACACGGTCGTGCCGTCCTTCAGCACCACTTTGGGGGCATTGGGGTCTTCATGCTCCCCGCCGCCGATCATGCCGGCCGCAAAGAAGCCCGCAGCCGCGCCGCCGCCGCCAAGCACCAGAACGGCGACGAGTGGAATCAGCAGCTTTTTGACCATGCCGCCCTTCTTCTTCGGTTCCTTTTCGGTTTCAGCCATCTGTCGATCCTTAAGAGAATGTCATGTGTTCAAAAGGTTAAGCGTAACGCACATTGCCGCGGGCGCGGCGCTGGGCGGGGGAAGTCTCTGCTTGCGGGTCAGCGGTCGTCTGGCGGGCAAGCGCCTCGCGGGCGCTGCCGGCTTCCTGTCCGGACTGGCCGCGCTGCTGCTGCGCAGATCCGCCCTGCGCGCCCGGTGACTGCTGGCGCAGTTCGACGGTGACATCGGCGCTGCGCTGGTTGTTGGCGCGCAGATCCTGCTCGAGCCGCACCTGCGACTGGACCAGGGTATCGCGCACGGCGTCATGCTCGGTCGTGATGCGGACATGGTCGCGCTCGGGCCCGGCCAGCATCTCGATGTCGATCCGGCCGAGATGTTCGGGGCTGATCTGCATCCGCACCATCTGGCCGCCACCCACCACGCGGGCGATCTGGGTTTCGACGTTGCCGACGAACCCGGCATCAAAGGCGAGCGTCTCCAGCGGCGCGGCCTGCGCGGCGCCGGTTGCGACAGGAGCGGTCAACCCCGGCACGGTATTGGCGATGGCCGGAGCCACGACCGCGTTGAGTGCCGCAGCCCAGGAGGGCGGCACGGCCTCTGCCGTCTTCGCGCCGACGGCATCCAGCATGCTGGCGGCCGATACCGGCTGCGCCGAAGGATCAGCCAGATCGAACAGCGCGCTCAATGCCTGGGCGGGCCGCGCGGCCTGCGCTGCGGCCTGGATGGCGCGCTGGCCCGCAGCGGACACGGCGGTACGCGAAGAGGGCGTTGCAGTGCTGCGCTGTGGCTGCAGCGGGATCTGACCGGGCAGAATGATCTCAGCGGTGGCCGCTGCATCGGTCACCGGCGCCTGTTCGGGTGCGACCTTCGGAGCCTCGGTCTTTGCCGGCGATGCCGGGATGGCGACCGGCGCCGATGCGCGCTCTGCGGTCACGCCGCGGCCAGGCTGAGCCTGTGCGGTCGGGGCGGGCGCGGTGGTTTCGGCATTGCTGCCGACCGCTCCGCTCTGCACAGCATCGCTCTGCAACGACGACGCCGCGACGGTCTGAGGCGCTTCGGCTGGCAGCTGAACGGCCTGAGTCTGGGCCAGCGCCTGAGGCTGGGTCACGGGCTGGGCCTGAGTCTGAACGATGTCGTCACCCGCCATTAGCGGTGCGGGCGGAGCGACACCCTGGGGGGCCGCGTCAGTCACGGTGTATGCGGCTTTCGCTGCGGGCACGGACCCGGTCACCGGCGCAGGCCGGGCGCTGATCGCGAACGGCACGCTGCCGGTGTCGGGAGCAGAGGCTTCCGGCCGCACAGGCGCGGGAACAACAGCCTCGATGGCAGGAGCAGCAAGCGGCACCGCATCGGCTGCGCTGGCGACCGTCTCGTCCAGCCTGGCGGTGCGGCGCGGGCGCGCGGTGTGCGGGTCTGCGGCGATGTCTTCGGCTACGACCGCTTCGGGCAGCGCCTGCGGAGTGATCTGACTCAGCGCGGGGGTTTGCGGCGCGAGAACAGCAGCGGCGGCCTGTGTGACGGGAGCTTCCGCAGCGATCGGAGCCGATGCCGCAACGGGTGCAGCAGCAGGCTTCATCACGCCGCCCAGCACCGCCTCGATGATCGCGGTCGGGCTAGCATCTTCGGGCAGCGCGGGAATTTCGGGAGCATCGGCCAGAGGCACGGCTTGCGCGACCGCAACAGGTGCGGGCACCTGCGCTAGCGCCAGGGCAAAGCCTGCGTCGCCTGCACCCGCCGCGGCAGCGCGTGCAGCCCCGGTGTCGCCCATGGCGGCATCGGGTCCGATCATCTGCGCCAGCTGGCTGGCAAAGGGGTTGGCGTCAAGCATCATGCCCGACTTCACAGCAGGAAGCGTGCCAACTGAAAGCGACATCAGCGAAGATCCCGACAGCGCCTGCATCATGTCCTGGCTCATTCTTCGGTTCCTTTGCGGTTTCTGCGGCGGATCGGCAGCCGCGCGGCCTTGCGGTCGGCGGTGTCGTCGGCATGGGCGATCGCCCGATCAAGCAGTCTGGATGTGGTTTCGCGATCGATATAGGCGGCAGTGCGTTGCCGCTCGACCTGGGCAAGATGCTGCCGCGCGCGCACCAGCGCGGCGTTGATCTCGCCATCGGCGCGGATCAGCCGCTGCGCGAGCTCGAGCTGCGCGTGCAGCGCGGCGCCGTTCTGGCAGTGCGCCGCCTCGAACGCGCCGTCGCGCAGCTTTTTCAGCCGCTCGGCATTGTTCATCAGCGTCGCCTCGTTGCGCATCGCATTGGCGGCAACGCCGATCGCGAGCTTCACCTGCGCATCGCGCACCGCGTGGACCCGCCGCCAGGATTTGGGCTTCAGGCTCATGCGCCAAAGCCCTGCATCAGATCGGCAACGCTGGCGTCGAGATCGACCCGGTCATGCGGCGCCTGGCGGATGTAATCGAGCAGATCGGGCCTGCGCGCGACCGCTTCGTCGATATTGGCATCGGTGCCTTCGCGATACGCGCCCATCAGCAGCAGATCGCGGTTTTCCTCGTAGGCCGACCAGATCCGGCGGAAGTTCGCCATCGCGCGGCGGTGTTCGTCCGAGATGATGTCGGTGGCGACGCGGCTCAGCGACTTGCCGATGTCGATCGCGGGAAAGATGCCCTGTTCGGCCATCGAGCGCGACAATATGATGTGCCCGTCGACGATCGCGCGCGCGCCATCGACGATCGGATCGTCGAGATCGTCGCCATCGGCGAGCACGGTATAAAGCGCAGTGATCGATCCGCCGCTTTCGCGGTCGTTGCCCGCGCGTTCGACCAATTTGGGGATCAAGGCGAGCGCGGAAGGGGGATAGCCCTTCATCGTCGGCGGTTCGCCCAGCGCCAGCCCGATTTCGCGCTGTGCGTGCGCGATGCGGGTCAGGCTGTCGATGATCAGCAGCACCTTCTTGCCCTGCTTGCGGAAATATTCGGCGATCGCGGTCGCGCGATAGGCCGCGCGCAGCCGCAGGATCGGAGAGTGATCGGCGGGTACCGCGACGGTGACGGTGCGCGACTTCATCGGGCCGGCCATCTTGGTCTCGACAAAATCGCTGACCTCGCGGCCGCGCTCGCCGATCAGCCCGACGACGATCACGTCCGCCTCGGCAAAGCCGATGATCTGGCCGATCAGCACCGATTTGCCGACGCCCGATCCTGCCGCCACGGCAATGCGCTGGCCATGGCCTGCGGTGAGCAATGCGTTGATCGCGCGGACGCCGAGGTCGATGGTCTTGGTGACCCGGCCACGGTTGAGCACGTTCTCGCGCTTGCCCGCAAGCGGCCAGCGATCGTGCGCGATTACCGGGCCAAGGCCGTCCAAAGGCTCGCCCATCGGGCCGATGACGCGGCCGAGCAGCGCCTCGCCGACCACGGCCATGTTGGCCTGCGCGTCGGGTTCGACGCGCGCGCCGCTGCGCAGCGCGGCATCGCTCTCGAGCGGCACCATCATTGCGCGCGACCCGCGAAATCCTGCAATCTCGGCGCGGATGCGGCGGCCATCGGCGGCGCGGACCGATCCGCCATAGCCGATCGGGTAATCGAAGCCGGTGACTTCCAGCATCCCGCCTTCATGCGCGACCAGCCGGCCGACGCGGCGCGGGCCCGCGCCAAGCGCGGCGACCTTGTCGGTGAACTGGCGAACCGCCTCTTCCTGTGCAGCGATCATTGGTCCCCCTCCAGATCGTCGATCAGCCCTTGCAGAGCGTCGAGCATCGGCTGGGTTCCTTGCTCAATCCATCCATCAGCATGGTTAAGTGAAACTGTCCCGCGCCGGATCGTCGGATCGGGTGTCAGCACCAGGCCGCATTCGGCATCGCCCAGCAGTTTCATGTCCTCGGGGTGCAGGTGGAGCGCGCTGCCGCGCATGTCGCGGGTAACTAAAGTGGCGAGCGACTGGCAGTGCTTTTCCAGCACCGCTGCATCAGGCTCGGCAAAACCGCTCGAACGTTCAAGCATCTGCTTCATCGCGTGCAGCAGCATCGCGCACAGCCCCTGCGAGAGCTGGGGACGCAGCGCGGTGATCGCGGCGGACAGCGCCTGGGTGGCCGCATCGCTCGCCTGCTGTTCGGCTATCGCCTGGGCGATGCCATCGGCAACCCCCTGGTCATAGGCCTGCACCAGCAGCTCCTCGGGCGAAGGCCCCTGGTCGATCTCGGGTTCGTCGGCGAGGTCGTCTTCCTCGTCGAAATCGATCACCGGCGGCTGCGCATCAGCGCTAGCAAAGCCCGCCATCGCAGCAAAGATCGCGGAGGGACGGAACACCGCAGGCGGCGCCTGCATGTCCCACACCGGCAGAAACTCCGCGCTGCCATCGGGACCGATGGTCATCGGACGATCAGACATATTCGTCGCCGCCTCCGCCGATCACGATTTCGCCCGCATCGGCCATGCGCTTGGCGGCCTGGACGATCGCCTTCTGCGCCTCGACCACTTCGGACAGCGGCATCGGGCCACGATCGGCGATATCGTCGGCGATCGACTGTGCGGCACGGCTGGACATGCAGCCGAACATCTTGTCGCGCAATTTGTCTTCGGCGCCCTTGAGTGCGGGAACCAGGATTTCGGCGTCGATCGACCGCACCAGCGCTCCCAGATCCTTGGGATCGAGCCGGATGAGATCGGCAAAGACGAACATCTCGTCCTCGATCTTGCGCGCGATCTCCTTGTCGCGCTTGGTGACCGCACGGATGATCCGCGCGCTTTCGCGCTTGTTGATGATGTTCATGATCGCTGCTGCGTCCGACGTGCCGCCCGACGAGCTCGATCCGCCGCTGCGCTGGCCGGCACCCTGGCTGGCGAGCAGCGCATCGATGGTCTCGAGCGCCTCGGCGCTGACCGGACCCAGCGTCGCCAGACGGAAGACCACGTCTTCCTGCACGTCTGTGGGCAGCAGCTGCAGCACATTGGCGGCAACCTCTGGCTTGAGATACGACAGCACGACGGCGGCGATCTGCGGGTGCTCATGCTCGACCAGCAGCGCGATCTCGACCGCGTCCATCCATTTGAGCGCCTCGAGGCCGTTGCCGGACTTCTTGGGCGCGACGCGGGTGATCATGGTTTCGGCGCGGCGATCGCCTAGGGCGCGCTTGAGCATGCCCTCGATCTGCTCGTCGGCCTTGTAGCCCAAAGTCGTGCGGTTGCGCGCCTTGTCGATGAACAGGTCAAGCACCTCGTTGATCTCCTCGGCACCGACATCGGCGACCGAATACATGATCTCGCTGAGCTGGCGCACCTCGTCGGGCTCCAGCCGGGTCAGGATCTCGGCTGCCTGCTCTTCGGCGAACAGCAGCATCAGGATCGCGGCGGCATGATCCGAGGGGATCGGGCGACGGCCTGCGGGCGCGACGCCATCTTCGACCACGGCATCCAGGGCATCAGGCATCGACCGGCTCCTTGGCGGCATCGGCATTGCCCTTCAGCAGATCACGGACCACCAGGGTGGCGTGATCGGGGTTCTGCCTCACGAAATTCTGGATCAGCAGCGCACGCTCCTGATAGCTCGACGCGGCGTTGATCATGTCCAGCGTCACCGGCTCGTTGTCGTTGACGGTGCGTCCTGCGGCGCGCGGATCGGTTCCGTCACGGGCCAGCGCCTGGGCGAGCAGCCCGCTGGGGCCCTCCCCTGCGGCGGCAGCGGCGGCTTCCTTGTCCTCTGCCTTCTGCTTGGTGTAGCGCTTGAGCAGCGGGCGACCGATGCCGAAGATCAGCGCGAGCGCGACCAGCAGCGCCGAGACGTTGCGCACCAGCATGTTGAACCAGCTGGTTTCGTAGAAAGGCTCTTCCACCGCGGTTACCGGCTCGAAGTTGCGCGACGAGATGGCGACCTGGTCACCGCGCGCGACGTCAAAGCCGATCGCACCCTTGACCAGTGCCTCGATCGCGGCGATTTCGGCGGCGCTGCGCTCCTTGCCACCGGCCAGGTTCTTGACCGCGACAGCGACCGAAATGCGCGTGACCTTGCCCGAAGGCTCGCGGGTCACGGCAACCTGACGGCCGAGTTCGAAGTTGCGGTTGACCTGTTCGTTGCGGGTCGTGGTCTGGCCGGGGGCTGCACCCTCGGCGCCTGCCAGCTCCGCACCCGGTTCGGTGGCGACAGTCGGATCGGCGGGCGGCTGGTTGGCCAGCGCGCCGGGCACGCCGCCTGCGGGGGCAGGCTGGGCTTCGGTCGACGTGACCGTCTGTTCGCTGCGCACCCGTGCTTCATCGGCGGGGAAGGTTTCGGTCGTCGCCTGACGCTCGGCAAAGTTTACCTCGGTCGAGACCTCGGCAACGAAGTTGCCTGCACCCAGCATCGGGGTCAGCAGCGCGGTCAGCTGACGGCGATAGCGTTCCTCGATGGTTTCCTTGACCTCGATCTGGCGTTCGGCCTCGTCCATCGAGCTGCTCTTGGAGTTGCTCGAAAGCAGGCGACCGTTCTGGTCGACCAGCGAGATGTTCTCTGCCGACAGCCCGGGGACCGAGCTTGCCACCAGATGGATGATCGCCTGGACCTGCGATTCGGGCAGGCGGCCGGCATCGGCGAGCTGGAGCACCACCGATGCGGCCGGCTCGTTGCGATCACGGATGAAGATGCTCGGCGGCTCGACGGCGAGATGGACCCGCGCCGATACGACCGAGTCCATCGCTTCGATGCTGCGGGCAAGATCGAGTTCGCGCGCGGCGCGGAGCTTCTCGTTCTCCACCGCGCGGCTGGCACCCATCGGCATGGACGAGATCAGATCGTCGCCGCTGGGCGAGCTTTTGGGCAGGCCCTGCGCTGCGAGCGCAATCTTCGCCTTATGATAATCATCTTCGGACACCATGATCGTGCCCGAGCTTTCCTCGAAGCTGTAGGGAATGGTCGAGCTGTCGAGCGCGGAGATGACCGCAGCCTTGTCGCTGTCGGGCAGGCCGCGGAACAGATCGCGCTGCGGCGGCTCGCGAAGCGCCGCCCAGGCCAGGATCGCCAGCATGACGATGCCCAGAAAGCCGATCAGCGGCATCGCCTTGGCGACTGCAGGCTGGCTCACGAAGTTGCGGACCTGCGCCGGGATGGCAGTGCCACCCAGAATGCGCCCAGACGCGCCCGAACCTCCGGTACCGGCGACCAGCGCAGGCGTGGGGTTGTACGCGCCACCGTCGGATGGATTGGGGCTGATGGTAATCTCTGACATGGATTATACCGGCATGTTCATGATGTCCTGATACGCGGACAGCAATTTGTTACGGACCTGAAGGGTCGCTTCGAAACCGATCGACGCCTTCTGCTTGGCCATCATCACCGCGGCAATGTCGGTGGTCTGGCCCATTTCGTACGATGTCGCCGCGTTCGATGACGCGTGCTGCACCTGGTTGACCTGATCGAGCGCGGTCTTGAGCGTTCCGGCAAAGCCGTCCGGCTTGGTCTCGGTCGCCTCGGTGCCCAGCATCGGGGATTTCTTGGACAGCTGCTGCAGCGCGCTGTTCTGCTGGAGGATCGCATTGCGCGCCGCCATAATGGTGCTGCTGATGTTGCTCATGGCCTAGCTCCTCTCGCCCCGGTCACGCGGCAGCTGCCAGCTCGCGCATATTGGCGAGACGGTAGCGCAGGGTGCGTTCGGAGATGCCCAGCATGCGGGCGGTTTCGCGGCGGTTGCCGCCGTTTTCGTCCAGAGCCTGCTGGATCGCATCATGTTCGACAGCGCGCGACAGGCTGTGCAGATCGCCGGCGCGCATCAGCTTGACCGTGCCTGCGGCGGGCACCGGATCGGCGCGCGGGCCGAATGCGGCGGGCGCAGGTGCAGCGGCAGGCGCGGTGAACAGGCGTACCGGGGCAAGCCCCAGATCCTCGGCTTCGATGGCATCGCCATCGCGCAGCACCAGAGCACGCTGCAGCACATTGCCCAGCTCGCGGGCGTTGCCCGGCCAGCTATGCGCCTGCAGCGTTTCCAGCGCTTCGGCGCTCAGCCAGGCGAAATCGCTGGCATCGTTCTGCATGCGGATGAGCATGGCGGCGGCAATGGCGCGGACATCCTGACGGCGATCGGCAAGGAGGGGGAGTGCGATCGGCATCACGTTGAGGCGCCAGTAAAGGTCTTCGCGGAATTCGCCCGCAGCCACCAGCTCGGCGGCATCGCGGTTGGCGGCGGTGACGATGCGGACATCGACCTTGACCGAACGAGTCTCGCCGACGGGCAGGACTTCACCTTCCTGCAGCGCGCGCAGCAGCTTTGCCTGCAGCGCCAGCGGGAGCTCGGTGATTTCGTCTAGGAACAGGGTGCCGCCATCGGCAGCGCGGAACAGGCCCTCGCCATCGGCCGATGCGCCGGTAAACGCACCCTTCTTGTGGCCGAACAGGATGGCTTCCACCATGGTTTCAGGCAGCGCGGCGCAGTTGACCGCGATGAACGGGCCCTTGGCGCGGGGGCTCTGGTCATGCACCAGACGGGCCATGCCTTCCTTGCCGGTTCCGGTTTCACCCTGGATCAGCACCGCAGCCTCGCTGCGGGCGATGCGCGCGGCATAGCCCATCAGCTTGGCCATTGCAGGCTCACCCACGGCGGGACCGCGTCCGGCGCGCAGAAGTTCGGCGATCAGCGCGAGGCCGAGCGGCATGTCGTCAAAGCCGAAGGCGATGCGGGCGGGAAGACCGTTGGCGGCGCGCACCAGCTGCGGTGCGCCGTCCGTGAGATCGACAAGAATGTCACGATGGCTGGCCGAGGCGATTTCCTGCGCCATCAGAACCTTGACCGCACCGGCGGTCGTGGCGACCGCAACCGGGTTGATCCAGGCCGATTTGAGCCAGCTTTCGAGCATGGGCAGGTTCGTACGAACGGCCTCGCTCAGTGTGCATTCGATCATATTTCAGTCCCCCGACTTAATGGATCGCGGAGACTGCCGTTAAAGAGAGGCCCCGCAGAGACTATTCTAGCAAGGCCTGTGCCAATTGCGGGGAATGGCCGGAAAGCGCGGCTCTGGGGCGCCTGTATATAAGGCATCACCCGCCCGCGTCATTTTATTGACGCGAGCAGTCAAGGAACCGGTGACGGATTTTTGACACCTGCACGGGGAAGGTGTCGGCGGATTGACGCCCCTTGCCTTCCCTTTCGCACCGGCCCGAGCGGACGTGTCGATTTTTTTTCTTAATGCCCCCTGCCCTGCACCGTTAACGCTTTCGAGGCCGCTTTGGTGGGACCGAGCCGCCCCGTTCAAGAACTGAAAGGAACAACAGATGACTGTTATCGGAACCAACGTCGCGGCAATGCGTGCATCCTATGCCTCGACCACTGCACAGAACAGCCTGTCCAAGGCAATCGACCGCCTGTCGACCGGCAAGCGCATCAACTCGGCAGCCGACAACGCCGCCGGCAACGCCATCGCCACCCGCATGACCTCGCAGATCCGCGGCCTCAACCAGGCTGTCCGCAATGCGAACGACGGCATCTCGCTGGCGCAGACCGCAGAAGGCGGCATGAACGAAATCGTCAACATGCTGCAGCGTATGCGTGAACTGTCGGTTCAGTCGGCTTCGGGCACGCTGCAGGACACCGACCGTGTCAACCTGCAGGCTGAAGTTGCCGAACTGATCCTCCAGATCGACGACGTCGCATCGCGCACCGACTTCAACGGCGTTGCCCTGCTCGACGGCACCAACGCAACCGTCGACGTCCAGACGGGATCGTCCTCGGGTGAAACCGTCGCCATCACGCTGACCGACGTCACTGCCGCTACCCTGGCCGTCGACGCGATCGACATCGGCACCGCTGCCGGTGGTGACGGCGCCCTGACCGTGCTCGACACCGCGCTCGACACGATCACGACCGCTCAGGCAACTCTGGGTGCCGCGCAGAACCGTCTGCAGGCAACCGTCTCCAGCCTGGTCAACCGCGTCACCAACCTGTCGGAATCGCGTTCGCGCATTCAGGACGCCAACTTCTCGGAAGAATCGACCCAGCTCGCCAAGGCGCAGATCCTGAGCCAGGCATCGACCGCGATGCTCGCCCAGGCGAACCAGAGCCAGCAGGGCGTTCTGAGCCTGATCCGTTAATCGGTCGGGAACAACAGACGACTTCAACCGTATAGGCTCCGCAACGGCCATTTTACGACAACTCACTGGCCTGAGCCTTTCGAATTCCGATCAACCCCCTTCCCCGTCCAACGGGAAGGGGGTTTTTCGTTGTTGGGGGTTGGGGCTTTAGACCCTCTCCCCTTGAGGGGAGAGGGTTGGGAGAGGGGCATGCGCTGGACGTTCAGCCCCTCTCAGCTGCGACTAGGCAGCAAGCTGCCAAGTCTCGCTTCTCTCCCTTGGGCCGCAGGCGAGCGAAGCTCAACGGGAGAGAGCTATATCATTACCGCGTGCTTGCCAGCCGCTTGCGCAGCTTTTCCAGCGCGGCCTTCTTGATCTGACAGACGCGCGCGGCGGTGATGCCGAGGATCAGGCCGATCTCGTCGAGGTTCATTTCCTCGATATAGTGCAGCTGCAGGATCAGCTTCTCGCGATCCTTGAGCGTTTCGATGCTAGCATTGAGCAATTGCTTGAGGTTGTCCGCCTCCATCCGGGTTTCGGCCGAATCCTCGTGATCGGCAAACCACATCGAATGTTCGGAATAGACCTCGTCCATCGATTCAAAGCGCACGTCCTGCGCGGCATCGGAGCGCATGCGGTATTCCGCCGCATCCATGCCCAGCGCCGCGGCCACTTCCGCCTCGGTCGGGTTGCGGCCCAGCTGGCGGACCAACTGCTCCTGCGCCCGGCGCAGTTTCTTGCGGAAATCCATCGCCGATCGGCACATGTTGCTCGACGAGCGCAGATGATCGATCAGCGCGCCGCGAATGCGCATGCTGGCATAGGTCGCAAAGCCGTGGCCGCGATCCTCGTAATGGTTCGCCGCCTCGACCAGAGCGACCATGCCGATCTGGATCAGGTCCTCGATCTCGATCACGCCCGGCGCCATGCCGCGGACGTGCCAGGCCAGCTTGCGGACCAGGGGCAGATGCGCCTCGATCAGCTTGCCCGGCGCAATCGCGGCGGGTTTGCGGCCATAAGTGATCGTCTCGATGGGAATGTGCTGCATATTATGTGTCCAGCTTCATGAGAATGTCGGGCTGCGGCTCTGGCTTTCAGCCGCGCGAGAAGGAATGTTCGGCCTGGGGCGCGCGGTATTGCGTCTGCCCGCCAACCGTGGCGACCACCTCGACCGGCTTGTCGTCGGGCAGCTCGCGGAACGAGAGCACCGGCGTATCGGGGAAGCGCGGGCGCAGCAGATCGGCGAGCGGCTTGCGCGCCAGCGGCGAGGTGACCAGCGCGTAGTTGCGCTGTTCCAGCATCAGCGGTCGTGCAGCCTGCTCGATGGCTCCCAGGATGCGCTGGGCAAGTCCGGGCTCGATCGGGAAGGCAGCATCGCCAGCGACGCGAAGCGACTGGGCGAGCAGCGTTTCGAGCTCGGCATCCAGCGTCACCACGGGCAAAGGCAGGTTCACAGGCACCAGCGACTGGATGATGATCGAGCCGATCCGCTGGCGGACGCCCTCGACGATCTGTGGAACGGTGGTGCCTTCGCCCGCCGCCTCGACCATTGCCGAACAGATCCGGCGGAAGTCGCGCAGCGGCACGCCCTCGCGCAGCAGCTCGCGGCACACGGCGGAGATGGTGAACAGCGAGAGCGGCTGCGGGGTGAGCCCGTCGACCAGCTCGGGCGAGCTTTCCTTGAGCGTTTCGAGCAGCTTCTTGGTCTCGTCCATGCCGAACAATTGCGCGGCGTTGAGGCGGACCATCTGGTTGAGATGCGTCGCCATCACGGTAGCGGCATCGACCACGGTATAGCCGGCGACGATCGCCTCGGCACGCATGTCGGAAGAAATCCACACCGCATCCATGCCGAAGGTGGGGTCCTTGCACGGACGGCCTTCGATCGGGGTGTCGATATCGCCGCTGTCGAGCGCGAGCAGATCGTCGGGCCAGATCTCGTCCTCGGCAACGATGGTGCCGCCGATGGTGATGCGATAATGGTTGGCGGGCAGGCTCATGTCGTCCTTGATCCGCACCAGCGGGATGACGAAGCCGAGTTCCTTGGAGATCTGCTTGCGGATGCCGGTGACGCGGCGCATCAGCGGCGCATCGCGGCGTTCGTCGACCAGAGGCACCAGGCCATAGCCGACATCGATCCCCAGCATCGCGCCATCCGAGACGTCCTGCCAGTCGATGGCATTGGGATTTTCGGGCGCAGCGGGGGCAGCGTCCTCGATCACCAGCGGCTTGGGCCGCGACAGCTTCCACGCGATGAACCCGGCAACCGCAGCGGCGGGCAGGATGATCAGATGCGGCATCCCGGGCAGCAGGCCCATGATGCCCAGGATCGCGGCCACCGGCACCCAGGCCTTGGCGATGCCGAACTGGCCCGAGATCTGGCCGGGAAGATCGAACGGCGAATTGACGCGAGTGACGATCGAAGCGGCGGCGATCGACAGCAGCAGCGCGGGCACCTGCGCCACCAGCGCATCGCCGATGGCGAGCATGGTGTAGTTGGAGGCGGCCTCGCTGATCGACAGGCCATGGCTGACCATGCCCAGGATGATGCCGCCGACGATGTTGACCACCAGGATCAGCACGCCTGCAACCGCATCGCCCTTCACGAACTTGGACGCGCCATCCATCGAACCATAGAAATCGGCTTCGGTGGCGACCTCGACCCGGCGGGCCTTGGCTTCCTCGGGCGTCATCAGTCCGGCGTTGAGATCGGCGTCGATCGCCATCTGCTTGCCGGGCATCGCATCCAGGGTGAAACGCGCCGAGACTTCGGACACGCGGCCTGCGCCCTTGGTGATCACGACGAGGTTGATGATCATCAGGATTGCGAACACGAAGATGCCGACGATATAGTCGCCGCCGATCAGCAGGCTGCCGAACGCCTCGATGACATGGCCGGCCGCCGCGCCGCCTTCATGCCCGTTGACCAGCACGACGCGGGTCGAGGCGACGTTGAGGCCGAGGCGCAGCAAGGTCGCGAACAGCAGCACCGTGGGGAAGCTTGAAAAGTCGAGCGGCTTGGTGACGTTCAGCGCCACCATCAGCACCGCAAGGCTGATCATGATGTTGAAGATGAACCCGATGTCGAGCACCAGGGCAGGCACCGGCAAAATCAGGAACACCACCAGCAGCAGGGTCGTGAGCGGCAGGATCGCGCCGCGCGACATGGCAAGGATGCCACCGAGTTTGCTGACGGAAGTGTTGGGCGCAGGTGTCATGAAATTCAGGCTCCCATCGCGGCGAGCAGCATGTAAGCCAGCCGCGCATTGTCATTGCCGCCAAGGCTGGCGGTCATTTCGGGTCGGGCAGCGCGCGCATTGGCGAGCCGGACGTAATCTGCAGGTTGCACCTGCGGCAGGTCATTGCCTTCGCGCGGCAAGCGGCTGCCGCCGCCATTTGCCGCTCCGCCCAATTTGTCGGCAAAGCGGCCGCGGATCTCGGCAAAGCTGCGCGGGTTGCCCGAGCGGTCGTAGAAGATGTTGCGGTTGGCGTGGGCTGCGCGGCCGAACTGGGGCGCGGCTGCTGCATCGGGGTTGGCATCATGCGCGGCGAGGAACTGGCGGGCGCCTTCGGGGCCCAGGAAATGCGCGAGATACAGATCTACCGGCGCGGCCTGACGGCCCAGGCTGCCTTCGAGATACTGGCGGTTGTCGGAGGCAAATTCCCCCGCCATCAGCGCGGCAACCTCGGGATTCTTGCGCAGGGCAAGGATCGCCTGGCGGGTTTCGGTGTCGGCCACGCGGTAACGGCCCTTGCCGTCGCGCTGGATGGCGTTTGCCGCCCAGTCCAGCCCGTGCTTGGCGCCATGCTTGTCGACGACGCCCAGCCAGCTCTGGTCGATGAACTGATACAGGCCGGTGGCGGACGAGGTCGAGGCCTTGGCGTCGGGATTCATGCCGCTTTCGATGCGTGCCTGACCCATCAGATAGGTGAAATCCACGCCGGTGCGGCGCGCAGACGTGGCGATCGCGCGGGTAACGCGATCTCCATTGCTGCCGACACTGCCAAGATACGAGGACAAAACGAGTCTCCAGAGGTTCTGGAGATGTATCAGCAAGACCTGTGCCAATTTGTGGGATGTGGGGGGGCAGTCGGGCCAGGGGGGAGATCGCAGAGCAACTGTCTCCCCTACCGCTTGCGGGAGGGGCAGGTCCGGATTGCCGGACCGGGGTGGGCTGGGAGCACGGCCCTCAGAAGGATTCACATATTCTCAGGCCTACCCCGGCCTGCGGCCACCCCTCCCGCAAGCGGTAGGGGAGAGGGAAACAACACGAAAAAGCCCTCCATCCGGTACCGGATGAAGGGCCAAAAGCAGCGTTATATCAGAAAGTTACGCTCGGCGAACCGGCGCGCTGTAGGTGCTGTAGGCTTCCTCGCCCTGGATCTCCGCGACGCGGCGTTCGACATGGTCGCGCAGGAAGCGCAGCCGCTGGGCGGCGGCGGTGTTGAACTTCAGCAGGCTGTCGAGCTGGCTGCGGGTGCTGGTGTCCGCGCGCAGCACGCCCTGATTGCGCAGCGCGTCGGTGATGCCGCCCAGATCGCGGGTGTGCGCGATCATCGCGGCGGTATCGCCTGCGTCCAGCGCTGCGATCAGCGCGCTTTGCGTGTCGGCGAAGCGCTCAAGCAGATCGCCCTGCATCAGTTGGCGACTACGCCGAGGTCGAGTTCGATCATCTTGGCCGCAAGCTTTTCGGCATCGATGACATAGCTGCCATTGGCGAGCGCATCGCGGATCGCGGCGACGCGGCCCTCATCGATCGGCGCGGATGATGCCGCAACCTGCGCGAAGCTGGTGGTGGTGGGCGCGTTGCGCACGGTGTTGTCCGTGGGCGCAGCGACGGCTGCGGCCTCTACGGACTTCTCGGTCGCACCGCTCTTGCGGGTCGCGCCGAGCGCCGGACTGCCATAGGCTGTAATGCGGGACATGGAATAAAGACCTCGTTCTAGCATGACTTACGTCCTTTAACGGCCTTGGCCTGAATTGCTTAAGGCGAATTTTTGACAAAAGGTTAACGCGGTCTGGCCCGCATTGGTGAACGGTTTAGTTACCAAGAATGGTGGCGCGGCCCGGTTCGATGATCCGCACGAAGATCGGCTTGCCCCTGGGCTCGTCGCGCACGGGGATGACTTCGCCCACGCGGCCGTCCTTGTCGGCGATCATCACCCGCGACAGCGAGAAGCTGGGGCGCTCGACGGTGAGCAGGATCGGCTCGCCGCGCTTGATGCCTTCCTGGCCCAGTCCTGCGGCCCCACGCTGCAGCGGCGCGCGCGAGGCGCTCGCCTGCGCAGGTTCGACGGCAAGATCGAGCGGAACGCGGATGCGCCAGCCCAGCGTCGGGCAGCGCACCGCAGCAGCGCCCATGTCGGGGCCGGTGATCTCCAGCGCCACCGGGCAGGCCTTGAGCTTGAGGCGGCGGTCGACCAGCGCGCGTGCGCCGCCCGGCTGTCCGACCTCTGCGCCCATGGTGGCGGCGACGAGAACGTCGATCTCGCCCAGATTCTGCATCCCCGGTGTCTGGGGCTGCGCCGTGGCCGACGCGGATATGGCGAGGGCCGGGATCAGGGCCAGCGCGGCCATTGCTGATTTGGGAGCGAACATAAGCGGTCCTTTAATGACTGTCGGAACAATCACAGCAAGGTCCGTGCCAGAATTCCGCTATTGCCGGGGCGCGGTTGCGCGCAGCGTGAGCGTGACATCGCGCTCGCTGCCGGCAGAGCCGGTGCCGGGGCGGGCCAGATCGGGGACCATCGCGCTGTCGGCTACGCCCTGGTCCGCGAGCACGCGCATGATCGCTGCGGTGCGCGCGGCCGCCAGCTCCCACCTGTCGAGCCTCGAGGCGCCCTTTTCGGCCACCACCGGCACGATGATGCCGATTTCGACAGTTTTGCTTTCGGCAGGGCGGGCCTTGGCCCCCAAGGCAATGATATCCGCCACGCCCTGATCGGTGAGCCGTGCCTCCTGCGGCTCGAACAGCCTGGCGAGCTTGAGCGTGACGCGCTCGGCCGATGCCGGTGCGCTGCTGCCGAAGCTGTCGGCCAGCGCTTCTGCCACCGCCGGGTGCCGATCGCCCACGCTGGCGATCATCGCCATCACCCCGGTCATGATCAGGGCGAGGTCGAGAAACGAGACGGTGGTGCGCTGCGCGGGGGTCATGACGGCACGGCAGGCGTCCGCACCGTGCGCGGCTCTTCGGTCGCGACGCACAGCCCGCTGGCGGTGATGTCGGGATATTCGCGACGGCCGATCTCGATCAGCCGGCGCGCGGCGTCCTCTTCCCAGCCGATCTGCTCGCTGGCGATACGCGCCAGCCGCTGCGCGATCGGCCCTGCGATCAGGTTGGAGAGCACCAGCCCATATAAAGTGGTAAGCAGCGCCACCGCCATCGCGCGGCCGATCGAGGCGGCGTCCGAGACATTGCCGAACAGCAGGATCAGCCCGACGACGGTGCCCAGCATCCCCATGGCCGGCGCGCAATCGGCGACATTTTCCCAGAAGCGGACCATCGCGGTCAGCCGCGCGCGGCGATGCGCGCCCAGCCGCAGCATGGCTGCCTGAAAGCCGTCGAGCGAGCGGTTGTTGGCCATGGCATCGGCGGCGGCGGAGACGAACGCGCCGCCTGCCTTGACCCGGTCTGCGCAGCTGATGCCGCGGCTTTCGACCGTGTGCTCGATGCGCAGCACCGCGCGGTGCCCTGCATCGGCCTGGTCCTGCACCTTGATCCACAGCTCGCGGCGCAGCGCCGAAAAGCCGCTGAGCGCCGCCGCGGTGCCGTTCTGCACCCAGGCGACGGCAAAGCTGCCGCCTGCGACGCAGCCCAGCGCCAACGGATCAAGAAAGGCGGCAATCGTCATGATCTGTCCTGTTCAACCCCCGATTGCGCAACCCGGCCAGAGCGGCAAAAACCTGCCGCCCGACCGGCAAAAACCTGCCGCATGGCCCTGGGCGCGCCCGGCTGGCCCGCCTGCGCACCCCATGAAATCGACGGAAAACCAAGCTTTCCCCAAAATGGCACGGCCATTGCTTACCCATTGGGCGACGCATTTTGTCCATCGCTTATGACGGCAGATGCAGCCATTGGTTAAGAGGATTGGTCCCATGGGGGCAGACAGGCTTTTTGGAATGCACGGCACGGCGCTGCAGCTGCGATCGCAGCGGCTGTCGATGCTGGCATCGAACATCGCCAATGCCGCGACGCCCGGATACAAGGCGCGCGACCTGGACTTCGACAAGGCGATGCAGCGCGTGCAGGGTGGCGACAGCCTGGACGCGGCGCTGGGCGAAAATGCGGGCTACCGCGTTCCGCTGCAGCCTTCGATGGACGGCAACACGGTGGAGCTTTCCACCGAGCAGACCTTGTTTGCCGAAAACGCCATCGGCTATTCCACTACCCTGTCGTTCCTTGAGGGCCGCGTCGCGACGCTGACCCGCGCGATCAAGGGAGAATAAGCCATGCCAGGCCCCATGAACATCTTCGACATTTCCGGACGGGCGATGTCGGCGCAGCTGTCGCGGCTCAACACCACCGCGTCGAACCTCGCCAATGCGCGCACCACCTATTCGAGCGAGGCCGAGGCCTATCGCGCGATCAAGCCGGTGTTCAAGACGATCGAGGAAAGCCCCGGCGTCGCCACCGTGCAGGTCGACAAGGTGATCCAGTCGGACATCAAGCCGGTCAAGCGGCACGACCCGACCAACCCGTTGGCGGACGAGGAAGGCTATGTCTGGGATGCCGGCGTCGACGAGACCGCCGAGCTGATCGATATGCTCGAGACCGCCCGGCAGTACCAGAACAACGTGCAGGTGATGCAGACCGCCAAGTCGCTGATCCTCGATACCGTAAGGATGGGCAAATGACGACGATTGCAGGCGATTTTGCCACCACCCAGACCAAGACGCAGACGGCTGCCGCCAAGAACAGTCAGGAATCGCTCGGCCAGGCCGCGTTCCTCAAGCTGATGACCGCGCAGCTCAAGTTCCAGGATCCGTTCGATCCGGTCGACAACCAGGCGATGGTGGGCCAGATGGCGCAGTTCAGCCAGGTTGCCGGCATTTCCGAAATGAACGCCTCGCTCAAGGCCATCGCGGGCGGCTTCGGCACCTCGCGGCTGTCGGAGGCCGCAAGCTTCATCGGCCGGTCGGTGCTGCAGGATGGCGACACCGCGCATGCCGATGCCGAGGGCCGCTATCGCGGCGAATTCACCGTCAATGCGCCTGCACAGAATGTCGCAGTCGAATGGCTGAATGCCGCAGGCGAAGTGGTTCACACCCAGCAGCTGGGCAACGTCAATGCGGGCAAGGTGCCGTTCGAGCTGATCAGCCAGGACGACGCCGGAAACCCGGTCGATGTCGGCGCGCTCAAGGTCCGCGTCACCGGCGCAGCTCCCGCCACGATGTCGGTCTGGCTGCCTGTGACGGCGGTCGAATCCAGCAGCAACGGTGCAGAAGCCATGCTGGTGACCCCGGCAGGCAACATCTCCGCCGCCAGCGCCAGACGCATCGGCTGACAAGATTTCCTTCCCCTTATCCACGATCCAGATTTCACTGAGGAGTAAGCCCAAATGTCCTTCGTCACCTCGCTGAGCGGCCTGAAAGCGGCCCAGACCGATCTTTCGGTCGTTTCCAACAACATCGCCAACGGCAACTCGATCGGCTTCAAGAAGAGCCGTGCTGCCTTTGGCGATCTTTTCGCATCCGCGCCCACGCAGAGCACCAAGTCGGTCGCCGGCCAGGGCGTGCGCCTCAACGGCATCGTCCAGCAGTTCACGCAGGGCTCGCTCAACTCGACCGATCGCACGCTCGATCTGGCGGTCGCCGGCGACGGCTTCTTCGTCGTCAAGGGCCAGCCCCCGCGCGAGGCGCAGAGCTATACCCGCAACGGCTCGTTCTCGGTCAATGTCGACCGCGAAGTCGTCGACAACACCGGCAACAAGGTGCAGCTGCTGCCGGTCAACGCTGCAGGCCAGGTCACCTCGACCGCCAATGCCGACATGTTCGATTTCGTGCTGCCCCAGACCGATCCCAACGATCCGTCCGCCGTGCTCTCCAACATCACCGTCGCCGATGACGGCGCGGTCACCGCGACCTTCTCCAACGGCAGCCAGACCCGGCTGGGCGCGATTGCCATGGCAAGCTTCGCCGCGGTCGAGGGCCTTCGCCCGATCGGCGATTCGCACTGGCAGGCAACCGGCGATTCGGGCGTCGCGCTGCTCAACCAGGCCGGCAATGGCCCGCTGGGCACCGTCCGTTCGGGCACGCTGGAAGCGGCGAACATCGACCTGACCGAAGAGCTCGTCGCGCTGATCGCGGCGCAGCGCAACTTCCAGGCGAATGCCCAGGCGATCGAAACCGCCAACAACATGACCCAGACGATCGTCAACCTCCAGGTCTGATGACGGCTGAGTGACTGACCTTTCCACCTCAAGACACGGTGCCCTGACATGGACAAGATGATCCACACCAACCTGAAGGCCATGCAGGGCATCATGAACCGGCAGACGGCCATCGCCAACAACATGGCGAATGCCGATACCACCGGTTTTCGTGCCGAGATCGTCAACGCCCGCGCGCTGTATATCCAGGGCGAGGGTCTCGACAGCCGCGTCTCCACCAGCGAGGCGGTGATCGGCGCGGACATGAACGGTGGTACGATCGAGAACACCGGCGGGGTGCTGGACATCGCGCTCAACGGCGATGCGCTGCTGGGGGTCCAGGCCGCCGACGGCGCCGAAGCCTATACAAGGCGCGGCGATCTGGTGGTCAACGAGACCGGATTGCTCACCACCGGCGATGGCCACCCGGTGCTCGGCCAGAACGGTCCGATCACCCTGCCCTCTGCCGACAGGATCACCATCGCCTCGAACGGCGCGATCTCGATCGTTCCGGTCGGCGGCGATCCGGCCCAGCCGATCGAGGCGGGCCGACTGAAGCTGGTCAGCCCGCAGGGCAGCGAGATCAAGAAGGGCCGCGACAACCTGTTTCGCGTGCCCGGCGATGGCGTGCTGCCCGATGACCCGGATGCCAGCGTCACCACCGGCGCGCTGGAAGGATCGAACGTCAACATGACCCAGTCGCTGGTCGACATGATCGAGGCCAGCCGCGCCTGGGAGACCCAGGTCAAGATGCTGACCACCGCGCAGGAAATGGACGATAGCGGCGCGCGCATCATGCAGATGCCTGCTTGACCCCCAACGGAGTGAATTGAGATGAGCAACGGAGCCCTTCAGGTCGCCCGCACCGGGCTGGACGCGCAGAACACCAAGATGCGCGTCATCGCCAACAACCTGGCCAACGTGAACACCACCGGTTTCAAGCGCGACCGCGCCAACTTCGAGACTTTGGCCTATCAGCAGCAGATCGCGCCGGGTGCGCGCGCCGATGCGCAGAACCGCTATGCCACCGGGCTTTCGGTCGGCACCGGGGTGAAGGTCGCCGGTACCAGCCGCATCGACACCCAGGGCTCGGCGCAGATTACCAACAACGCGCTCGATCTGATGATCGAGGGCAATGGCTATTTCCAGGTCCAGCTTCCCGATGGCAGCTTCGCCTTCACCCGCGCGGGCAATTTCAACCAGACCGCCGAAGGCCTGCTGGTCACGCCCGAAGGCCTGCCGGTCGTCCCCAACATCCAGATCCCGCCCGGCGTCACCGGAATCACCATCGGCGCCGATGGCATGGTCTCGGCCACGCTGGCCGGACAGGCCGAACCCAGCGAGCTCGGCCAGATCGAGATCGCCAGCTTCGTCAATCCGGCGGGCCTGCAGTCGCTGGGCGACAACCTGCTCGCGCAGACCGCAGCCAGCGGCCCCGCCGTCACCGGCGCTGCCGGGCTGGAGGGCCGCGGCAAGGTGCGCCAGGGCGCGCTCGAGGGATCGAACGTCAACATCGTCGAGGAGCTGGTCGACATGATCGAGACCCAGCGCGCCTATGAGGTCAACTCCAAGATGATCCAGGCGACGGACGAAATGCTCCAGTTCGCCAACCAGCAGATGGGTTGAGGATATTAAATGACGCGCAGCAACAATAACCACGGCATCGTGCCCCCTCTCTCCTCCCGCTTGCGGGAGGGGTGCCCGCAGGGCGGGGTGGGCGCGTCGCAGGGGGACGCCCGCGCTTTTGCTGCGCCGGCCCTGCCCCTCCCGCAAGCGGGAGTGGAGAAAATGCGTTCGCCAGCTCGCGCCGGTGTGGTCGCAGCCATCGCGCTTTCGCTCGTCATGTCCGCCTCCCCCGCCTACGCCAAGAAGAAGAAGCAGCCGATCCAGCCCGATCCGGAGTATGCACCGACCCTGTCGATGCCGCGTCCGGCGCCGGCTGTGCCCAATGGCGCGATCTTCCAGGCGAGCAACGGTTATTCGGCGCTGACCAACGGCGCGCGCGCCGGGATGGTGGGCGATGTGCTGACCATCGCTCTGGTCGAGCGCACCCAGGCGGCAAAGTCGAACGGCGCCAACACCGATCGCAACGGCAGCATCGGCATCACGCCGCCTGCCACCGGCCCGCTGAGCTTCTTCAACCCCAGCGATATCGGCATGGGCGGCAACACCACCTTCCAGGGCGCCGGCACCGCGCAGCAGTCGAATTCGCTCCAGGGCCAAGTCACTGTCACCATCGCCGAGGTCTATCCCAACGGCACCATGCTGGTGCGCGGCGAGAAGCTGATCAGCCTCAATAGGGGTTCGGAGCATATCCGTTTCAGCGGCATCGTCCGCGCGGTCGATATCGGTCCGGAAAACATCATCCCGTCCTCGCGCGTCGCCAATGCCCAGATCATCTATGGCGGCAGCGGCGAAATCGCCCGCGCCAGCCAGAAGGGCTGGCTGCAGCGCTTCTTCGAAATCATCAGTCCGTTTTGAAGGCCACTGACATGACCCTTTCCTTCCCCCAAATGGTTCGCGCGCTGACCGCGCTGGCGCTGGCACTGCTGGCGGCCGTGCAGCCTGCTCATGCCGAGCGGATCAAGGATCTGGGCGGATTCCAGGGCCTTCGTGCCAACCAGCTCACCGGCTATGGCATCGTCGTGGGGCTTCCGGGCACCGGCGACGACAATCTGCAATATGCGACGCTGGCGATGCGCGGTGTGACCAACCGCTTCGGCCTGTCGCTGCCGCCGGGGCTCAACCCCGCCACCCGCAACGCTGCTGCCGTGATGGTGACGGCAGAGCTGCCGCCGATGGCCAAGCCCGGCCAGCGGCTGGATGTCACCGTGTCCGCGATCGGCCAGGCCAAGTCGCTGCGCGGCGGCACGCTGATCATGATGCCGCTGCTCGGTGCCGACGGCCAGATCTATGCCATGGCGCAGGGCAACCTCGCCGTGGGCGGGCTGGGCGTGACCGGCGCAGACGGGTCCAACACCGTCGTCAACATTCCCTCGGTGGGCCGCATCGCTGCGGGCGCCACGGTCGAACGCGTGGTCGAGACCGGCTTCGAGCAGACCCCCTATCTGCTGTTCAACCTGACCGATGCCGACCTCACCACCGCGATGCGCGTGGCCGACGCGATCAACAGCCAGTTTGGCTATGCGCTCGCGGTCGCCAATGACGCGGTCTCGGTGCGCATCGCAGCGCCCGTCACCGCGCAGGAGCGCGTGCTGATGATGTCCCGGATCGAGAATATCGCGGTCACCCCGGCAGAGGCCGCAGCGAAAGTAATTGTTAATGCCCGCACCGGCACGGTCGTTATCAATGGCGCAGTGCGGATTAGCCCTGCCGCAGTCAGCCATGGCAAGCTGACCGTGAAAGTGCAGGAAGCCCCGACTGTCGTTCAGCCCGCGCCCTTCAGCGATGGCCAGACCGCCGTGGAACAGCGCAGCCAGATCGAAATCGAAGAACAGACCAACCCGGCGTTCGAGATCACAAAAGGTGCAAACTTGTCGGAGATTGTCGAGACTATCAATGCCATCGGTGCATCGCCCAGTGATCTGGCCGCGATCCTGGAAGCATTGAAGCAGGCCGGCGCTCTGAAGGCGGAGCTGGTGATACTGTGACCGTGATGCCCGCCTCTGCCGCGTTCCCGCTGGCCCGTACCAGCGCTGCGCTGCCGCTCGGCAAGCCCGCCGCGTCCGCTGCCGGTGCCGCATCCGCGACCGCGTCTGCTGCAGCCGGTGCGACCGGCGATGCCAGGACGCAGGAACTGCGCAAGGCTGCCGAATCGTTCGAGGCGGTGTTCCTGCGCCAGATGATCGGCGCGATGCGCAGCGCCACCAAGGGCGACACGCTGCTGGGGTCCGACGCCGGCAACCAGTTCCGCGACCTCATGGATTCGCGGCTTGCCGACGACATGGCCGGCAAGCAGAGCTTCGGTATTGCCGAGATGGTGCTCAAGCAGTTCGGGGTGGATGACAAATGAGCGACCTGCTGGGCATCGGCCGTTCGGGCCTGCGAGCCTATGCGCGCTCGATGGAAACCGTGTCGCACAACATCGCGAACGCGGAGAACCCCGATTATGTCCGCCGCACCACGCTGCTTGCCGACGCAACCGTGTCGGGCAAGCTCAACCCGCTTTACAGCGCGCAGACCGGGCTCAACGGCGTGCGGATCGACAGCGTCTCACGCTCGTCGGACGAGTTTCTCGAGGCGCAGGTCCGCCAGTCGGGCGCCTCGCGCATCCGCACGGAGACCCAGGCCAGCTGGATGGAGCGGATCGAGACCAATCTCGACAATGCCGGGTCCAATGTCGGTACCCGGCTCAACAGCTTTTTCGGTCGCGGCGAGGAACTGGCCGCAGCCCCGTTCGACAGCGCGCTGAGGCTGACCTTCCTGAGCGAGATGGAATCGGTGGTCGATTCATTCCGCCGCACATCGCGGAGCCTCGAGCTGACCCGCGACCAGGTGAGCCAGACCGCGGATCTCGAAGCGCTGACGCTCAATTCGGCACTCGAGAACCTCAACGAGATCAACCTCAACATCACCCGCACCCCGGTGGGCACCGATGCGCATGCCGGACTGCTCGACGCGCGCGATTCGATGCTCGCGGTTATCAGCGAGAAGCTGGACGCCACCGTCGCGCTTTCGGGCAACGGCACCGCCACCGTGACCTATGACGGCCAGACGCTGGCCGGGGTCAACATCGCCTCCACCGTCACGGTCGCCACCAATGCCGATGGCAGCCTGGGCATCCTGATCGACGGCAACGCCGCCCGCTCGCCCAGCAACGGATCGCTCGCAGGGCTCAGCCGCGCGGGCGCGACCGCGCAGACCCGGCTGACCGAACTGGAGGCGCTTGCCCGCCAGTATGTCGACGACGTCAACGCCTGGCAGGCCAATGGCCGCACCGATGCAGGCACCGCAGGCGGTCCGCTGCTCGCGATGACCGGTGGCGTTTCGACGCTGGCAGTCACCACCACCGCGATCGCCGATCTGGCGCTGGCCAGCGCCGATGGCGCGCCCAACGGCAATCTGCTGAACATGCCGGCACTGCGCACCGCAGACGGCGTAGAGACGCGCTGGAACAATTTCATGGCAGGCCACGCCACCGCGCTCGCCTCGATCCGCAGCGAGGCCGCCGCCGCCACCGCGCTCGACAGCAGCGCGCGCAGGCAGCGCGACAGCGTGTCGCGGGTCGAGCTCGACCGCGAAGCCGCCGACCTGATCCGGCTGCAACAGGCCTATGAAGCGTCGGCCCGCGTGATCCAGATCGCGCGTGAAACGCTCCAGTCCATTCTGTCGATTTTTTGAGGCCGGGATAAGATAACATGGTCCAGTCAGTGAACCGCTACCGTGCTCCCGAGGCTGTCGCCCAACAGATCCAGCTGAGCCAGCTGATCGCCAAGCAGCAGGCGCTGGTCGGCGGCGAAAGCCGGGTCGCCCGGCCGTCCGACGATCCCAAGGCATGGCTCGAAGTCGCCAACATCTCGCAGTTCCAGACCAACGAAGCGGCGTGGACCAACAACCTGGGCCGCGCCGAAACCCGCGCGAGCCAGGCCGAGGCCAGTCTCAACACCATCGTCAGCGGCCTGATCCGCACGCGCGAGCTGCTGCTCCAGGCCAATTCGGGCACGATCTCTCCCACCGATCCGGAATCGCTGGCGCTGGAAGTGGACGGGCTTGCCTCGGACTTCGGTGATGCGCTCAACCAGCGCGACAATTATGGCGGCCAGCTGTTCGGCAGCGGTCCGCCGATCCGTGTGCCGATCAGCGACGGGCGCACCACGGTGGCGTCCCCCAATCTGGATACGGTGCGCGAGGGAATTCCCGTGGGCGGCGGGGCGACAGCCTCGCTCGACGAGATCATGGCCGCGACCGCGGATTCGATCCGCAACGGCGATGGCGCGGATCGCGCCGCGCAGCTCACTGCGCTCGATGGCGCGCTCAACCGCATGACCCAGCTGCTCACTCAGCAGGGCGTAGTCCGCACCACGCTGGAATCGACCCGCGACCAGCTCGAACAGAGCAAATTGTCGCTTGCCGGGCGCCGATCGGAGCTTTCGGATGCCAATGTCACCGAAGCTTTGACCCGGCTGCAGTCGCTGATGACCAATCTGCAGGCAACCCAGGCGGTTTACGGCCAGATATCGCAACAGAACCTGTTCGATTATCTCCGTTAACGAAAAATCGTTATTTATTAACCCTGTTTTGCCCTTAACCACGACTGGCGAAAGCCGTTCTACGATCTGAACGGGCCGATTTGCGGCCCAATTGCGCCACCTTCGTGGTGCGATTTATCGGATCGAGGGAACCGCCATGTTCGCTGCTATTGGCTTTGTCGTCCTGATTGTCATGGTGTTCGGCGGTTTCATTATCGCCGGGGGCAGCATGGGCGTCATCCTGCACGCCTTGCCGCTGGAAATGATGATCATCGGCGGCGCAGCTGCGGGCTCCATGCTGATCGGCAACTCCGGATCGCACCTCAAGGCCATCGGCGGCGGCGTCATGACGGCGTTCAAGGGCTCCAAATACAAGAAGCAGGATTTTCTCGACTGCATCTTCCTGGTGTCCAAGCTGATGAAGATGCTGCGCACGGAAGGCCCGGTGGCACTGGAACCGCATATCGAGGATCCGGCCAGCTCGCCGGTGTTTTCCGAATATCCCACGCTGCTCAAGGATTCGACGCTGGTCCACCTGATCTGCGATTCGCTGCGTCTGGTCGTCGTCTCGTCGGGCCAGCTCGATCCGCACGCGGTGGAGGACGTCGTCGATCAGGCGATCAAGACCCACCATCATGAAGCCATCGCACCTGCCGACGGCCTGCAGAACCTCGCCGATGCGCTGCCCGCACTGGGCATCGTCGCGGCGGTTCTCGGCATCGTCAAGACGATGGGTTCGATCGACAAGCCGCCCGCCATTCTGGGCGAGATGATCGGTTCGGCACTGGTGGGAACGTTCCTGGGGATTTTCCTGGCCTATGGCCTGGTCGGTCCGCTTGCCAACCGCTGCCGCCAGGTGATCGAGGCCGATGGCGCGATGTACCACGTTGCCAAACAGATCATCATCGCATCCTTGCACGGCCACCCGCAGCCGCTGGTCATCGAGGCCGCGCGCTCGAGCCTGGGCCATGCCAACCAGCCGACGTTCGCCGACGTGTTCGACGGCATGCGGGGTCGTTAAGCCATGGCCGCCAAGCGCAAGCCCGATCCGGTCGAGAATGTTCGCCCGATCATCGTCAAGAAGATCATCGAGGAAGGCCATGGCGGCCATCACGGCGGTGCTTGGAAGGTGGCCTATGCCGACTTCGTGACCGCAATGATGGCGTTCTTCCTGCTGATGTGGCTGCTTGGCGCCACCGAGGAAAAGGACCGCAAGGCGATTGCCGACTATTTCGCGCCCACGATGGTGCAGTTGAAGAACGGCAGCGCGGGCACCAACGGCCTGTTCGGCGGCGAATCGATCGTCGATCGCGACAGCTATGCCAAGCGCGCGTCACAGACCGGCACCCGAGCGATCACCATTCCGCAGGATGCAACCGGCACCAATGACGACAAGGGCAAGGCGGCACGCAGCGCGCAGCAGGCGCAGTTCGAGCAGCTGAAGAAGGAAATCGAGCAGCGGCTAGAAGCGCGCAAGGACCTGCAGAAGCTGATGAAGAACGTCCGCTTCACCGACACGCGCGAGGGTCTGCGGATCGATCTGGTCGACGAGGCGGACTTCAGCATGTTCGCATTGTCCACCGACGCACTGGTGCCCAAGGCCGCCGAACTGCTGCGCGAGGTGGCGCAGGTCATCAACGGCATGCCCAATCCGGTGATCATCCGCGGGCACACCGATGCGCTGCCTTATGCCTCGGGCAAGACGATGAACAACTGGATGCTCTCGACCGCGCGCGCCGAGGCGACCCGCAAGGCGCTGGTGGTGGGCGGGATCAACCCCGGCCAGGTCGCGCGCATCGAGGGCGTGGCCGACAAGGAGCCGTTCAACCCGCAGGACCGCAACGATCCCGCCAACCGCCGCATGTCGATCACGCTTGCCTTTACGGGCAGCGCAGCCGGCGCGGCTGGTGCATCGGGAGCACCTCTGCCCGGAAGCTCAGGCGGATCGACCGCGCCTGCCCTGCCTTCAAGGCCGGTACCGGCACCGGTGCCGAAGAAATAGGAAGACTAAAGCCCGGCTGCGCGGCGCAGGGCATCGTTCATCCGGGTCTGCCAGCCCGGTCCGGCCGCCTTGAACTTCTCGATCACCTCACGATCGAGGCGCAAGGCCACCTGCTGCTTGGAATCAGCCTTGGTAGAGCCTTTCGGCCTGCCCGGCTGGCGCACGAGAAGCGCGATCCGTTCAGCGTCGAACAATTCATCGGCTGGCCGGGCAAGTCCGAAATCTTCCTCGGTCCATTCCGGATTTTCATCGAAATCGTGGGGAGGTTTAGGCTTGCTCATATCGGCGCATTTCCTTTTCATGGGCCCGGCGAAAACTGATCAGGCGAAATCCATCATCGGTTTGCGTGAAGACAATGCAGTGGCCCTGGCCATCGATCCGGCCAAAGGCACGGTATCGGATCTCGCCATAGTCGAACCGGTCATCCACACGGATTTCGGGGTCGGTATCGAAACCTGCAAAATCTTCAAACGACAGCCCATGCTGGGCCACGTTCAGCCGGTCTTTTGCGGGGTCGCAGGTGATTTCCACCTATTTAATGTAGATGCAATTTAAGCCACGCGCAAGACGCGTCCATCGCCGTCGATCACACCACCCGCCCCGCGCGCCCGGCCAGTTCGACGACATAGTGCCAGGCGATGCGGCCCGAGCGGGCGCCGCGCTGTTTTGACCAGCGCAGTGCGTCTTCGGTGTCGAAATGCAGACCATACGCCTGCGCATAGCCAGCGATCATCGCGAGGTATGTGTCCTGATCGCAGGCATGGAAGCCGAGGCTCAGCCCGAACCGGTCGGCGAGCGCCATCCGGTCGTCGACCGCATCGCGCGGGTTGAGCGGATCGTCCTGTTCGCTCATATGCCGCTCGACGATCGCGCGGCGATTGGAGGTGACGGCAAGACGGACGTTGCCGGGGCGTGCCATTGCGCCGCCCTCCAGCAGCGAGCGGAGCGACCGCGCCGCGCTGCTCGCCTCGGGCCCATCGAAGCCGATATCGTCGATGAACACGACAAAGCGACGCTCGATGATGCCGAGCTGGTCGAACAAGGCGGGGAGCGTGGCGAGCGCGTCGGGTCCGCCGCCTGCCTGTACCAGCGCGATGGGTGCGTCTTTCGCCTGCAGCGCGGCGACCGCCGCCTTGACCAAGGCCGACTTTCCCATGCCGCGCGCGCCCCAGAGCAGCGCGTCGTGCGCAGGAAGCCCGGCGGCATGACGCCGGATGTTTTCGGCAAGGCTCGCCTTCTGCGCATCGATACCGACCAGCCGGTTGAGGGAGACGGCCTGCAGGTCGCGCACCGCAAGCCCGGTGGCCCCGCTCCAGACATAGGCAGGCGCGGCGTTCCAGTCTGTCGGCGGCAGCGGCGGCGGCGCCATGCGCTCGAGCGCAGCGGCGATGCGGGCGAGGGGGTCGGTGGGGTCAGTCATGTCCTAGTCCCCATTTTCCTCACCCCCGCGGAGGCGGGGGCCCCGCTGCCTTCTCGGCACAAAGCGCAGAAGCGGGATTCCCGCGTTCGCGGGAATGACGGGAAAAGGCGTTCGGAGACAGAAACCCCTCACCCCGCCAGGGCTTCGGCATCGAGCGCGTAAAGCAGCTCCGCGCCCGCCATCGCCGCGGCCTTCAGCCCGCTTGCCTCGGGCACCATGCGATCCAGATAAAAACGCGTCGTGACCAGCTTGGCGCTGAGGAAGTCGGCATTGCCCTCGCCTGCGTCCAGCATCGCCTCGGCGGCGCGTTGCTGCTTGAGCATCAGCCAGCCGCTCGTCATCACCGCCATCATCGTGCAATAGGGATAGCTTCCCGCGAGCCGGTCATCGACGCTCGCGCCCACCATGTATTCGGTGACCTCGGCGCAATCGCCCGCCAGCGCCGAGAGCGCAGGATGGTTGCCGCAATCGGCCTGCACATTGGCGATCAGCGAGCGCACGACATCGCCGCCGCCCATGCCCAGCTTGCGCCCGACAAGGTCCGCCGCCTGGATGCCGTTGGTGCCCTCGTAAATCTGCGCGATCCGGATATCGCGGTAATATTGCGCCGCGCCGGTCTCCTCAACATAGCCCATGCCGCCATGCACCTGCACGCCCAATGAGGCGATCTCACTGCCCATGTCGGTGCCATAGGTCTTGGCGAGCGGGGTCAGCAGATCGACCATGTCGCGCGCGCCGTCGACGCCCAGGTTCGCGCGGTCGACATAGCCCGATGCGAAATAGAGCAATGCACGGATCGCCTCGGTGCCCGCCTTCATCCGCAGCAGCATGCGGCGGACATCGGGATGCTCGATGATCGCGACGGGATCGCGGCCGCCACCGGCGCGCGCCGACTGCACGCGCTCGCGCGCGAACCACATCGCCTTCTGCGTCGCGCCCTCGGCAATCTGCACGCCCTGCAGCCCCACATTGAGCCGCGCGTTGTTCATCATCGTGAACATCGCGCGCATTCCGCCGAATTCGGGGCCGATTAGCTCGCCGATGCTTTCCCCTTCCTCGCCGAACTGCAGCACGCAGGTGGGCGAGGCGTTGATCCCCATCTTGTGCTCGATCGACACGGTCTTGACGCCGTTCGCCTCGCCGGGATTGCCGTCTGCATCGAGCCGGTACTTGGGGACGAGGAACAGCGAGATGCCCTTGGTGCCCGCAGGCGCATCGGGGGTGCGCGCCAGCACCAGGTGGATGATATTGTCGGCCATGTCATGGTCGCCGAACGAGATGTAGATCTTCTGCCCCTTGATTGCATAGGTGCCGTCGCCGCGCGGGGTGGCGGTGGCGCGCAAGGCCCCCACATCGCTGCCCGCCTGCGGTTCTGTGAGGTTCATCGTGCCGGTCCACTCGCCGGTCGCGAGCCTGGGGAGATACAGAGCCTGCTGCTCTGCGCTGCCATGATGGTGCAGCGCCTCGATCGCGCCGACGGTGAGGATCGGGCAGAGCGCGAACGCCATGTTGGCCGCGCCCAGCGAATCCAGCGCGACGGTGGCGAGCGAAAACGGCAGGCCTTGGCCGCCATGATCGGCAGGAGCGCTCAGCGCGCTCCATCCGGCCTCGACATAATGCTGATACGCGTCGCGAAAGCCTTCGGGCATCTTCACCGCGCCATCGATCAGCCTTGCGCCCACGGTGTCGCCGATGCGGTACAGCGGCGCGAACTCGCCCGCCGCAAACTCGCCCACGCCCTCGACGATCGCCTCGACCAGATCGGGGGTCGCCTCGGCAAAGCGTTCGAACGACGCCAGCTCCTCGATGCCGGTGATGGTCTTGAGCACGAACAGCTGTTCGGTGGTCGGTGCGCTGAATGTCATGTCTTTTCCCTGCTGTGCCTTGCGTCCTCGCGCTGTATAGGCACCAACATGCCCGCTTCCAAGCCTTCAGACACGCAGATCATGCCCGCCGACGACGCCGCGATCGCCCGCGCGGTGGCGATCCTGCGCGAAGGCCGTCCGGTCGCGCTGCCCACCGAAACGGTCTATGGCCTCGCCGCGGATGCCGCGCGCGCCGATGCCGTAGCGGCGATCTATCGCACCAAGGGCAGGCCCGATTTCAACCCGCTGATCGTGCACGTGCCGGATATGGACGCCGCGCGGCGCCTCGCCTTTTTCGACGAGCGTGCAGAAAAACTTGGCCAAGCCTTCTGGCCGGGTCCGCTGACATTGGTCCTGCCGCTGGCGGACGACGCATCGGTTGCTCCTGCTGTGACCGCCGGCCTGGCGACAATCGCGCTGCGCTGCCCGGCGCACCCGGTGATGCGCGGCGTGCTGACCGCTGGCGGCATGTTGCTCGCCGCGCCCTCGGCCAACCGAAGCGGGGGGATAAGCCCGACCACCGCGGCGCATGTCGCAGCAAGCCTGGGCGATGCCGTTCCTCTGATCCTGGATGGCGGACCGTGCACCGCAGGGCTGGAATCGACGATAGTTGCGCTGCGCAACTTTGGGGGCGCCGCGGCAGGCTGGCAGCTGCTGCGCCCGGGCCCGATCGACCCCGCTGAAATCGCTGCGCTGCTGGGCGAGGCCCCGCTGCCGCTGACCGATCACGCGATCGAGGCGCCCGGACAGCTCGCCAGCCATTATGCGCCGAGCAAGCCCGTGCGATTGGGCGCGGCGCAGGCCGGGCCGGACGAATGGCTGATCGGCTTTGGCGAGGTTCAGGGCGACGACACGCTGTCTGCAGCCGGCGATCTCGCCGAGGCGGCGGCGAACCTCTATGCCGCGCTGCATCGCGCCGATGCTTCGCCCCGGCTGCGCATCGCGGTGGCGCCGGTGCCGGGCGACGGCATGGGCGCTGCGATCAACGACCGGTTGCGCCGCGCGGCCGCCTAGGTCCTGCGCCTGCCGGGGCAAACACCGCGCGCCCCGAAAACGGCGTGACGCGGCCTGCGCCGGGCATTAGGGTTGCGGCCATGGCAGACATCCAACCCGCAACCGCCACTCCGGCATCGCTTCAGGCCCCGGCCGAACCCGTGGTCATCCGCCGCGCCGATTACCAGCCGCCCGACTGGTGGGTGAAGACGGTCGCGCTCGAATTCGACCTCGATCTGTCCGCCACCCAGGTGTCCGCCACGCTGCAGATCGAGCGCAATGGCGATCACGAGCGGCCGCTGCGGCTGGACTGCGACGGCGCGCTGCCCGGCTCGATCAGCGTGGATGGGGTGGCAGCCAACTGGCGTCACGAGGGCGACGGGATCGCGGTCGATGTCTCCGCCCCCCGCGCCACCGTGCACCTCACCACGCAGATCGCGCCTGATACCAATACCCAGCTGATGGGTCTGTTCGCCTCGAACGGCATGCTGTGCACCCAGTGCGAGGCCGAGGGCTTCCGCCGGATCATCCCGTTCGTCGACCGGCCCGACAACATGGCGGTGTACGAGGTGCTGCTGCGCGCCGACAAGGCCCGCTTCCCGGTGCTGCTCGCCAACGGGGCGCTGGTCGATGCCGGCGATCTCGAAGACGGGCGCCACTACGCCCGCTGGCACGATCCGCACCCCAAGCCGAGCTATCTGTTCGCATTGGTCGCGGGCGATCTGGTGGCAACACGCGACCATTTCACCACCAGGAGCGGTGCGCCGGTCGAGCTTGCGATCTATGTCCGCGAGGGCGACGAGGGCCGCACCGCGCATGCGATGCAGGCGCTCAAGGCCTCGATGGAATGGGACGAGCGCGTCTATGGCCTGGAATACGACCTGCCGGTGTTCAACATCGTTGCGGTCAGCGATTTCAATATGGGGGCGATGGAGAACAAGGGCCTCAACATCTTCAACTCGCGCTACATCCTGGCCGATCCCGATACCGCGACCGATTATGATTACGACGCCATCGAGGGCGTGGTCGCGCACGAGTATTTCCACAACTGGTCGGGCAACCGCGTCACCTGCCGCGACTGGTTCCAGCTGAGCCTGAAAGAGGGCTTCACGGTCTATCGCGACCAGTGCTTTTCCGCCGACATGGGGTCGGAAGCGGTCAAAAGGATCGAGGACGTAAGGATGCTGCGCGCGACGCAGTTTCCCGAGGATGCCGGGCCGCTGGCGCACCCGATCCGCCCCGACAGCTATATGGAGATCAGCAACTTCTACACCTCGACGATCTACAACAAGGGTGCCGAAGTCATCCGCATGATGGCGACGATGGCGGGGCCCGAGCGCTTTCGCGCGGGCTGCGACCTGTATTTCGCGCGCCACGACGGCGAAGCTGCGACCTGCGAGCAGTTCGTCCGGGCAATGGAGGACGGCGCCGGGCTCGATCTTGGCCAGTTCCGCCGCTGGTACGAACAGGCGGGCACCCCGCAGGTGCAGGCGCGGCTCGAACATGATGCCGACAGCGCGACCGCGACTCTGCATCTGCGCCAGCAATTCTCGCCCACCCCAGGCCAGCAGGACAAGCCGCTGATGCCGATCCCGCTGCGCACCGCGCTGATCGATCGCGACATGAAGGCGCATCGCGGCGAGCAGCTGGTGCTGCTTACCCAGAGCGAGCAGAGCGTGACCTTTACCGGCTTTGCCCGCCCGCCGGTGCTGTCGATCAACCGTGGCTTTTCCGCACCAGTGACGATGGATGTCGCGCGGCGCAGCGGCGACCTGTTGTTTCTGGTGCGCCACGATGATGATCCGTTCGCCCGCTATGAGGCGCTGCAGCAATTGGTGATCGACCGTCTGATCGCGGATATCGGCGAAGAGGGCGCCGCAGCCGAGCGCGCCGCGGCGCTTGAGGACATATTGTCGGTGTTCGGCGATCTGGTCAGCGACCAGAGGCTCGACGATTCGATGCGCACCGAGATCCTCAGCCTGCCGACCGAGGCGTTCCTGGGCGAGCAGATGCTGATCGTGCGCCCCGAGGCGATCCATGATGCGCGCCGCGCCCTGCGCAAGGCGATCGGGACGCGGCTGATCGACCAGTGGCGGATCGTGCACGAACGCGCCTCGGCTGTGCCCTATTCGCTCAGCCGCGAGGCGCGCGGCGCGCGCAAGATCAAGTCGCTGGCCTTGGGCTATATCGCCTCGGCCGAAGCCGCCGATGCCGCGACCATCGCCTTTGGCCAGTTCGCGCAGGCCGACAACATGACCGACCGGCAGGGCGCGACGATGGTGCTGGCGAGCATGGCCTGCGACGAACGCGAGACCGCGCTCGACAGCTTCTACAACCGCTATCAGGGCAATGCGCTGGTCATCGACAAATGGTTCTCGCTGCAGACCGGCTCGTCGCACGCCAAGGTGTACGAGCAGACTCTCGAGCTTATCCGGCACAAGGATTTCACGCTGACCAACCCCAACCGGGTGCGCGCGCTCTACTGGCCGTTCGTCTCAAACCAGGCGGCGTTCCATCATGCCAGCGGACGCGGCTATGAGCTGCTGACGGACCTCATCCTGCGGCTGGACCCGATCAACCCGCAGACCACCGCGCGCTTCATCGCACCTTTGGGTCGCTGGCGGCGGTTCGACGAGGATCGGGCGGCAAAGATGCGCGGGTGCCTCGAGCGAATCCTCGCGCAGCCAGGGCTTTCGAAGGACACGACGGAACAGGTAGTGAAGAGCCTTGAATAGGTCCTTCTCCCGGTGGGAGAAGGATACGAAGCCTTGCAGATCCTGAGCTTGTCGAAGGAGATGCTAGGCGCAGTTGGATGAGGGTGACGGGCGGTTGCCCTATAGCCGCCCTGCCCTCACCCAGCTTCGACTAATTCGCTGCGCTCATAAGTCTGCGCAGCCCTCTCCCTCCACGGGAGAGGGGTAACGGGAAACGCATCTTGACCAATACTGACCTCCCCCTCCTCACCTCGCCTGCCCTCGGTGCAATAGCGCACGGCTTCACCGGGCGGCGCGGCGGCGTTTCGACCGGGCTGGTGGCGGGACTAAACGTCGGGTTGGGTTCGGACGATGATCCGGCAGCGGTGGCGCAAAACCGCAGGCTGGCGACAGAGGCGATCTTGCCCGGTGGGGCTTTGGTGACGCTGCATCAGGTGCACAGCGCCGATGTCATCCGCGTCAACGCAGCGATCCCCATCGATGACCGCCCCAAAGCCGACGCGATGATCACCGACCGGCCCGGGTTGCTGCTGGGCGTGCTGGGTGCGGATTGCCCGCCGATCCTGTTCGCGGACGAGGCGGCGCAGATCATCGGCGCAGCGCATTCGGGCTGGAAGGGGGCGTTTGCCGGGGTTGGCGAGGCGACGGTCGCCGCGATGGAAAAGCTCGGCGCGGATCGGACGCGGATCGTCGCGGCGATCGGCCCATGCATCCAGCAGAAAAGCTATGAGGTCGATAGCGGCTTCTACGTCCGTTTCTGCGAGGCCGATCCCGAAAACGAGCGCTTCTTCCGCGAAGGCAGGCCCGATCACTACCAGTTCGATCTGGAGGGCTTCATCGCATCGCGGCTGGCGCAATGCGGTATCGGCACGGTGCATGTGAGCGGGGTGGACACCTATTCGGATGCGGCCGGCTATTACAGCTTCCGCCGCGCGACACATCGTGGCGAGCCGGACTATGGCCGACAGATGGGGGCGATCGGGTTGCGATCCTGACTCTCCCCTCCCGCTCGCGGGAGGGGTGGCAGAGCCGAAGGCGAAGCCGGGGTGGGGCTGCAGTCTTGCCTTTTCAGGCCCACCCCGGTTCTGCAAGCTGAACCTGCCCCTCCCGCAAGCGGGAGGGAAGACAAGAGGGAACACGTTCGCATTGACCAACATCTGGGGCCTCATCATCGGCATCGCGGGTTTCGCGCTGACCCTTGTCACGCCCGCGCCGGGCGGGATGGAACCGCAGGCGTGGAGCACCGCGGGGCTGGTGTGGTGGATGGCGGCATGGTGGATGACGCAGGTCGTGCCCCTGACCGTCACCGCACTGCTGCCGTTCGTGGTGCTGCCGCTGACCGGGGTGATGAGCGCCAACGACATCGCGGCGGAATATTACTCGCCGATCCTGTTCCTGATCCTGGGCGGCGCGTTTCTGGCGCTGGCGATCGAGCGGGTGGGGCTGCACAAGAGGCTCGCGCTCGCGATCGTCAACCGATCGGGGCACACCTCGGCGCAACTGCTGTTCGCGTTCATGATCGCGACCGCGACGCTTTCGCTGCTGATCTCGAACACCTCGACCACCCTGATCATGGTGCCGATCGCCAGCGCGGTGCTGCTCGCGGGCAATGTGCCTGAGGGCGAGACCGAGGGGCTTCCCGGCGCGCTGATGATGGGCATCGCCTTTGCCGCGTCGATCGGTGGCCTTGGGACCTTGGTCGGATCGCCGACCAATGCGATTGCCGCAGGTCTGCTCGAGAAGACCACCGGCCTGCAGATCGGCTTTGCCGAATGGGCGGCGTACGGCATGCCGATCGTGATCCTTTCGGTGCCGATCGCGGCCTATATCCTTGCCCGTGTGCAGAAGCTCAGCCGCCACCCCTTCGATGTCGATGCCGCGCGCAGCGCGATCGCCCGGCAGGACCAGTGGAGCGTTTCCGAGCGGCGGCTGGTGCCGGTGATCGTCTTGGTGGTGGTCGCGTGGATCCTGCAGCCCTGGTTCAGCGACATGCTGCCTGCAGGCGCGCTCACCGACGGAACGATCGCGGTGATTGCAGGGATTGCTTTGTTCATCCTGCCCGATGGCACCGGTCGCCCGATGCTGGTGTGGAAGGAGGCCAACCGCGCGCCGTGGGATGTGATCATGATGTTCGGCGGCGGGCTGGCGCTCGCAGCCGGGATCGGCGCGTCGGGGCTGGACAGCTGGATCGGAACCGTGCTCGAGCCGCTGGCGGGCGTGCCGCTGATCGTGATCGCACTCGCGCTGACCGCTTTGGTCGTGCTGGTCACCGAGTTTGCCAGCAATGTCGCCACCGCGAGCGGGGTGATGCCGGTGGTCGCGGCGCTGATCGTGACCCTGGGGGTCGATCCGGTGCTGCTGGCGATGCCGGTGGCGATGGCGGCGAGCTGGGGCTTCATGCTGCCCTCGGGCACAGGTCCCAACGCCATCGCCTGGGCCAGCGGCAATATCTCGCTGCCGCGCCAGCTGAAGGCCGGACTGATGCTCGATATCGCAGGCGTTCCCCTCATGGTCGGCACGATCTGGGTGGTTTCCTTTGTAATCAGTTGAGTGCTCGGGCATAGATGGCGGCAGAACAAGGGACGGGCCAAAGCCCCGCCCAGACCGCAGGAACCCAATCATGACCGACACTCCGATCAAGCCGATCACCACCCCCACCCCGCGCCGCAAACCCAAGCCCAAGGTGGCGACATTGGGCGGACGCAAGCTCAAGCCCGCCACCTTGATGATGGGCCATGGCTTCGACCCGGTGCTCTCCGAAGGATCGCTGAAAGCCCCGATCTTCCTCACCTCGACTTTCGCGTTCGAGAACGCAGCGGCGGGCAAGCGCCATTTCGAAGGGCTGACCGGCAAGCGTCCCGGCGGTGCCGAGGGCCTGGTCTATTCGCGTTTCAACGGCCCCAATCAGGAGATTCTCGAGGATCGGCTGAGCATCTGGGACGATGCCGAAGATTCGCTGGTCTTCTCCAGCGGCATGTCGGCCATAGCGACGCTGCTGCTCGCTTATTGCAGCAACAACGATGTCATCGTCCATTCGGGTCCGCTTTATGCCGCGACCGAGACGATGATCGCGCGCATCCTGTCGCGCTTCGGCATCACCTATCTCGACTTCCCCGCAGGCGCGACCCGCGAGGAAATCGACATGGTGATGGAACAGGCGAAGGACATGGCGACCAGGCAGGGCGGCCGCGTGGCGATGATCTATCTGGAAAGCCCCGCCAACCCGACCAATGCGCTGGTTGATATCGAGGCGGTGGCAGCCTCGCGCGACGCGGTGCTGGGCGGCGAGACCCCGACCCCGATCGCGATCGACAACACCTTCCTGGGTCCGCTGTGGCAGCAGCCTTTGCACCATGGCGCGGACATCGTCGTCTACAGCCTCACCAAATATGTCGGTGGGCACAGCGATCTGGTCGCAGGCGGGCTTTCGGGCCCCAAGAAGTGGATGGACCCGGTGCGCGCGCTGCGCAACACCATCGGCACGATCTGCGATCCCAACACCGCCTGGATGCTGATGCGGTCGCTCGAAACGGTCGAGCTGCGCATGAACCGCGCGGGCGAGAACGCGGCAAAGGTCTGCGAATTCCTCGCGCAGCACCCCAAGGTCGATGGCCTAGGCTATCTGGGCATGATCCACGATGCGCGCCAGCAGGACATCTTCGACCGGCATTGCTCGGGCGCGGGATCGACCTTCTCGCTGTTCATCAAGGGCGGTGAGGCCGAGAGCTTCCGCTTCCTCGATTCGATGGTGATCGCCAAGCTGGCCGTCAGCCTGGGCGGCACCGAGACGCTCGCCAGCCACCCTGCGGCGATGACCCATCTGTCGGTGCCCGATGCGCGCAAGGCGGCGCTGGGGATCACCGACAATCTGGTGCGCATCTCGATCGGCGTGGAAGACCCCGACGACCTGATCGCCGATTTCGAACAGGCGCTCGAAGCGGTGTGATCTTGTGTCCGGCCCTCGGCGTGTCCGGGGGCCGGACAGCTTTCAGCGGCTCATTTCTAGCGGATGGCGCGGTAGGGAACGCCGCCGCTTCCCGCCTGGCGTTGGCGGATCAGGCGGATATAGGTCGCGGCCAGTCCGCCGTTGATCCGGTCCCAGCTGTATTTCTCGCTGCGCCGAACACCGGCCATGCCATGCGCGTGGCGCAGTTCGGGATTGCCGCAATAGGCCTGCAGCGCATCGGCGAATTCCACCGTGGCCCCTGGGCGCACCAACTGGCCGGTCACGCCATGCTCGACCAGGCTTTCGCTGCCGGTCGCGCGCGCGGCGACCACGGGCAATCCGCACGCCATGGCCTCAAGCGTCACGTTGCCGAAGGTCTCGGTGATCGAGGGGTTGAAGAACAGATCCATGCTGGCGACCGCACGGCCCAGATCCGCCCCGCCCTGAAAGCCTGCGAACACCGCGCCGGGAAGCCGCGATTCGAACCAGCCGCGCGCGGGCCCCTCGCCCACCACCAGCACCTGATGCGGCACGTTGCGGCGGATCAGCCGGTCGATGGTGTCTGAGAACACATCGAGGCCCTTTTCCATCACCAGCCGGCCGAGAAAGCCGATCACCGGGACATCGTCCTTCAGCCCCAGGCTGCGGCGCCAGTCCATGTCGCGCACTTGCGGGTTGAAGATGTGCTTGTCGACGCCGCGCGACCAGATGCCGACATCATAGCTCATCCGCTGTTCGCGCAGCACCTGCGCCATCGAATCGGACGGCGCGACGATGGCGTCGCACTTGCGGTACAGGCGGCGCAGGATCGCCTCGAGCACCGGCTCCAGAAACGCCATGTTGTAATAGCGCGGATAGGTCTCGAACCGGGTGTGCACCGACCCCAGCACCGGCAGGTTGTGCTTCTGCGCCCAGCGCACCGCGCTGTGCCCGGCGCTGTCCGGGCTGGAGACATGCACGATGTTGGGCGCGAAGCGGTTGAGGTCCTTCTTGATCGACGGCGGCAGCAACGTGGTGACGCGATATTCGCTGCGCCCCGGGATCGGCAGCGAGGGCAGGCTCACCAGATCGCCCGCAGGCTCGAACGCCGGGGTCTTGGTGGTGGGCGAGTAGACGCGCACCGCCGCGCCATGGTCGAGCAGCCAGCCCACCAGCCTGTTGAGAGCCTGGTTGGCGCCATCGCGCACGTAATTGTAGTTGCCGCTGAACAGCGCGATGCGAAGATCGGAAATATCCATGATCGCCCCGCCTTAGGCGCGCGCCGACCGAAAAGCCAGAGCGCGTGGGCCGCCGCTCACGCCTCTGCCACGGCCTGTTCGACCGGTGGCAGCAGGCGAATGCGCGTGACCCGGCGTTCGTCGCCATCGACGATCTCCAGCCGCCAGCCGCTTTCGTGGTCCAGGATGCGTCCGGGCGCGGGCACCTCGCCCGCCAGGATGAAAGCCAGCCCGCCCAGCGTGTCGACATCCTCGTCGATCTCGCCCAGCGCGGAATCGATCAGCTTGGCGACATCGTCGAGCTCGGCGCGGGCATCCGCGTCCCAGCTGCCGTCCTCGCTGCGGGTCACCAAGGTCTCGGGCTCGTCGTCGTGCTCATCCTCGATGTCACCGACGATTTCCTCGACCAGATCCTCGATCGTCACCAGCCCCTCGGTGCCCGAATATTCGTCGATGACGATGGCAAGGTGCGTGCGTGTCTGGCGCATTTCGGCAAGCAGATCGAGCACGCCCATGGTTTCGGGAACGAAGCGTGGCTGGCGGATCAGATTGTCCCAGGTCTCGGGCCGCTGGCCATCGGTGGCGATGATCGGGAAGACGTCCTTGATATGGACCATGCCGACGATGTGATCGAGCGAGCCTTCGTACACCGGCACGCGGCTGTGACCGTGTTCGGCGAAGATCTGGACCAGCGCATCGAAGCTGGCGTGCTTGTCGATGGCGATGATGTCGCTGCGCGGCACCGCGACATCGTCGACGTCGTGCTCGCTGAAGTGCAGCAGGTTACGCAGCATCTCGCGCTCGACGCGGGACAGGTCTCCCTTGGCGGAAGCTCCGTCGCCATCGTCATCATCCTCATGCTCGTCGATGGCCTCTTCGAGCTGGGCGCGCAACGACTGGTCGTGGCTTTCTCCGAACAGCAGGGCCTTCAGACCCCGCCAAATTCGCCCCGTGCCCTCGTCGTTCGCAGCGGATTTACCGCCGCCATTACTGTCTCCGTCTGCCATGACTGGCTGTATCTTAACCCCGCTCTTGGTTGTTTTGGGAAAGCGCCACGCAATTACGCTGCGTCAATATGGATTGTCCAACCCCAGATTGGCAAGGGCTTTCACTTCCAGCTCCTCCATATGCACCGCATCGGCTTCCTCGATATGGTCATAGCCCACCAGATGCAGCGCGCCATGCGCGATCAGATGGGTGGCGTGTGCCGCGACCGTGATGCCCTTCTCCGCAGCCTCGCTGGCGCAGGTCTGGAAGGCGAGCATGATGTCGCCGAGCAGGACCTCGCCATCGTCGGTGTTGGCCAGCGCCCCCAGCATATCGGGTTCCAGCATCGGGAAGGACAGCACGTTGGTCGGCTTGTCCTTGCCGCGATAGTCGCGGTTGAGCGCGTGGACCTCATCATCGGTTCCGAAATGCACGCTCACCGAGACGGTGAACCGCGCATCGGCGAGGCTGCCATAGGGGCTGACCGCGAGGGCTGCGGCAACGGCGCGGGTGGCCAGCGCCTCCCAGTCGGTGTCCGACGGCCACAGCGGATCGGTGGAGGTTTCGGTTTCGATCATGGAATCAAGCCCGTCCCGTCATTCCCGCAAACGCGGGAATCCCGCTTTGTCGGGACGGTAGCGCAAAACCGGGACCCCCGCGTACGCGGGGGTGACGGGCTAGATGATGGGGACCGCGTGATGCGAGCCTCACGCATCCTTGCCCTCATAGGCCTCCACGATGCGGCCGACGATCGGGTGACGGACCACGTCGGCGGCGGTGAAGCGCACCGTGCCGATGCCCTGCACGCCCTCGAGCCGGCTCACCGCATCGGCAAGGCCAGACGCGCCGACGCCGCCGGGAAGATCGACCTGCTTGGGGTCGCCGCAGATCACCATCCGGCTGTTCATGCCGAAACGGGTCAGGAACATCTTCATCTGCGCAGGGGTGGTGTTCTGCGCCTCGTCAAGGATGATGAAGCTGTCAGCCAGCGTGCGGCCGCGCATGAACGCCAGCGGGGCGATCTCGATCTCGCCGCTGGCGATCCGCCGCTCGACCTGTTCGGCAGGCAGCGTGTCGTAGAGCGCGTCGTAGAGCGGGCGAAGGTACGGATCGACCTTCTCCTTCATGTCGCCGGGCAGGAAGCCCAGCCGCTCGCCCGCCTCGACCGCGGGGCGCGACAGGATCAGCCGGTTGACGCTGCCGGTGATCAGCTGGCTGACCGCCTGCGCCACCGCCAGATAGGTCTTGCCGGTGCCCGCCGGGCCCAATGCGAAGATGATGTCGTCGCGTACCAAGGATTTCATGTACTCGGTCTGCGTCGCCGAACGCGGCACGATGGTCTTCTTGCGCGTGCGGATCATGATGCCGGGCGGTTCTGCCACCTCGGAGCGCACGATGCCTTCCAGCGTCGGCTCAGCCGACATGCTGATCAGCGCCTCGACCGCGCCTTCATCGATATCCAAACCTTGCTCGATCCTTTTGTGCAGACCCACCAGCACGTCGCGCGCGCGGGCCGCGCTTTCGGCCTCGCCCTCGATCTGGATGCGGTTGCCGCGCGCCGCGATATACACGCCAAGCCGGTTTTCGATCGCGACGAGGTTCTTGTCGAACTGGCCGAACAGCGGCCCAAGCAGGGTCGGCTCGTCGAATTCCACCCCGATCCGCGCCTTGTTGGCGGGTTCGGGCCGGTTGAACGGGAAATCGGTGCCATAGACCGGGGAGAGCCTGGCGCTCTGCGGTTCGGGCTTGCCGCGAAACTTGCCGCCATCGCCGCCGCGCCGGTCGCCGCCGCTGCTGCCGCCCTGCTTGCGCGCCATCAGGCGGTCACCAGCGCAAGGGCCTGGCCCTCGAGGCTGTTGGGCCCGGCGGAGACAAGTTCGACATCGATCAGATCGCCGATCCCGGCGCCAGGCGCCACGACATGCACCGATTGCAGCCAGGGCGACTTGCCGACCAGCTGACCCGGCTTGCGGCCCTCGCGTTCGAGCAGCACGCGCGTGCGCTGGCCGACGGTGGTCTGGTTGAAGGCCTGTTGCTGCTCGCCCAGCAATGACTGCAGGCGCTGCAACCGCTCGTCCATGATCTCGGGGCTGATCTGATCCTCCATGTCGGCAGCGGGCGTGCCGGGGCGCGATGAATATTTGAAGCTGTAGGCCTGCGCGTAATTGGCGGCGCGCACGATATCGAGCGTCGCCTGGAAGTCCGCCTCGGTCTCGCCGGGGAAGCCGACGATAAAGTCACCCGAAAGCGCGATATCGGGCCGTGCGGCCCGCACCTTGTCGATGATCGCCAGATAGCTCGCCGCATTGTGGCTGCGGTTCATCGCCTTGAGTATGCGATCCGAGCCCGACTGCACCGGCAGATGCAGATAGGGCATCAGCTTGTCGATATCGCGATGCGCGGCGATCAGGCCGTCGGTCATGTCGTTGGGATGGCTGGTGGTGTAGCGGATCCGCTCCAGCCCGGGCATCGCGGCCAGCACCTCGATCAGCCCTTCGAGCCCCTGGCTGCGACCGCTGGCATCATCGCCCGTCCAGGCGTTGACGTTCTGGCCGAGCAGGGTGATTTCCTTCACCCCGCCATCGACCAGCGCCTTGGCCTCCTCGACCAGATCGGCGAACGGGCGGCTAATTTCGGCACCGCGGGTATAGGGCACCACGCAATAGGTGCAGAACTTGTCGCAGCCTTCCTGCACGGTGAGGAAGGCGGAAGGGCGCGGCTGGCGGGCGCGTCCGGGCAGCGCACCGAATTTGGTGACCGCAGGCATGTCGGTGTCGACCGCCGTTTTCCGGGTACTGCGCGCCTGCTCGATCAATTGCGGCAGGCGGTGATAGGCCTGCGGCCCCACGACGATGTCGACGGTCGGTGCGCGCCGGGCGATTTCCTCGCCCTCGGCCTGCGCCACACAGCCTGCGACCGCGATCATCGGCTTGGAACCGTCTTCGCGCTTCAACCTACCGATATCCGAATAGACCCGCGCCACTGCCTTCTCGCGGATGTGGCAGGTGTTGAGGATCACCAGATCGGCATCCTCGCGCTGGTCTGCGGCCTGCATCCCCTGCGCGCTAAGCATCTCGCTCATCCGCTCGCCGTCATAGACGTTCATCTGGCAGCCGAACGAGGTGACGAAATAGCGGCGGGGTCCGCCTTCCGGATCAGGCACGGAAGACGGGGGCACAAGTGTATCGGTGGATTGGCTCATGGATACAGCCGCTATACAGCCGGAATGCGGCCCAAGGAAGCAGAAAGCGCCGACTCGATGCGCACCCGCGCCTCGGCTGCGATCGCCTTGCGCCCGGGGAAATCGGCGGGGCTGAACGGCTCCAGGAAATGCAGCGTGACCTCGAAGCTGCCCTTGCGGGTGAACAGCCGCAGCGCGTTGTTGGGCGCGGTCTCTTCCCCCACCCAGGCGATGTCATGCGCCGACGCGCCGTAATCGAGGTACATCGGCTGAACCATCACGCCCGGCGGCGGCGGATCGAGCACCTGCAGCAGCGGCGACTTGAACGGCAGCAGGCTGCTGCCATCGGTGGTGGTGCCTTCGGGGAAGATCGTGATCGCCCAGGTCTCGCTCAGCGCATCGCGCAGTTCGTTGATCTGCCCGGCAATCCCCATGCGGTTGCTGCGCGAGACAAACACGGTGTCGTTGAGCTTGCACAGCCAGCCGACCACCGGCCAGCTCTTGATGCCGTCCTGCGCCACGAAAGCGCTGCCGTTGCGTCCGGCGATGACCGGGATGTCGAGCCAGCTCAGATGGTTGGCGATGTAGAACACATCGCGCTTGAGCGGTGTCCCGACGATCTTCACCCGCGCGCCGCAGGCACGGCCGACGGTGCGCAGGAACAATTTGGGCCAGGGATTGGAGAGCCTCAGCGTGCGCCAGATGTAATAGAGCGGAACCATCACCACCAGCGCCACCACGATCAGCCCTGCCCTCAGCGCCAGCCGCACCCGGCCGATCGGCCCGGGATCACGCCAGTGCAGATGCGCCATGTCGGGCGTATCGGGATACAGCGGCGGCGGAGGCGCGGGGGCCGCAAGAGCCTCGCTCATGTGCGGTCAGTCTTTGCGGTCGATCGAGACGCCGTACAGTTCCATCCGGTGATCAACCAGCCGATAGCCCAGCTTTTCGGCGATCAGTTTCTGCAGCGCTTCGAGCTCGGGATCGACGAATTCGATCACCTTGCCGGTCTCGACATCGATCAGATGGTCGTGATGCGCCTCGGGCGCGGCTTCGTAACGCGCACGGCCGTCGCCGAAATCGTGGCGGTCGAGGATGCCCGCCTCTTCGAACAGCCGCACCGTGCGATAGACGGTAGCGATCGAGATGCGCGGGTCGATGGCGGAGGCGCGTTCGTGCAACCGCTCGACATCGGGATGATCATCGGCTTCGGACAGGACGCGGGCGATCACGCGCCGCTGATCCGTGATCCGCAGGCCGCGATCGGCGCACAGCGCCTCCAGGTCGATTTTCTGGCGCATGCTGCCCCTTTGACTGCCGTTGATGGTCCAAACCAGACCTGCTGCGCACAAAGGCAGCACCGTGACTGGCCGACGCGGACGATACCGCGCCTGCCAGCCAATTTATCGTGCATCGTAGCAATTGCAACCGCCAGCGGTGGCGGCGCGGCGCGAGCGGTTATTTTACCGGACGCTTGCCCGGCTTGCGGCCCAGACCAATCTTCTTGGCCAGTTCGCGGCGGGTGGCGGCGTAATTCGGTGCGACCATCGGGTAATCGGCGGGCAGGTTCCAGCGCGCGCGATATTCGTCCGGGGTCATGTTGTAATGGGTCATCAGATGGCGCTTGAGCATCTTGAGCTTTTTGCCGTCTTCCAGGCACACGATATAGTCGGGCTTGATCGAGGCGCGCACCGATACCGCAGGTTCGGGACGCTCGACTTCGGCCACCACTTCAGACGGCGACAGGCCATTGAGCGCACGGTGGACGTTTTCGATAAGGGTAGGAATGTCTGACACGGCAACGCTGTTGTTGCTGACATGTGCAGCCACAATGTCTGCTGTAAGCGTGATCAGCGTTTCGTGCATTTCAAATTCGGTGTCCGCCATAATGAATGATCCCGTTTCTATATTTTGATTAACGACCCTTAATCCGACACTATGTCCGGACGGGCGCGGTATGCAAGAACAGACTGCTGGCGTCAATGTCATTGTTGCCAGTCAGCGCCACTCGATTGGCAAATGTAACATGATAAGGAACCGATAATTTGCGCAACTACTTATAGTGTCAGGGCAAGTGTCAGTGCATCATAAAGCTTAGAATCGGCGCCCTTATAGTAATTCTTGCGCAGACCGACCTGAGTGAAACCAAATTTATGGTAAAGATGACTGGCAGGATTGTTGCTTCGCATCTCGAGAAAAATCCGGCCAACGCCTGCATCTTTCGCATTTTCAATCACTTGGGTGAGAAGCGAAGAACCAGCCCCAAATTGACGCCATTCTGGTATCACCGCAATCAGCAAAAGTTCTTCCTCGTCCCCGATGCGACGCGACATCGAAAAACCGATCGGCTCACCGGGCTGTGCTTCGGGCGGGCGCGGAAGAATTTCAGCGACGATCGTGTGCGTCAGCGGCATCGCCAGCATCGAGCGGGTCTGGCTGTGGTTCCATGCCTCGCCATAGACCGGATCGAACGCCGCCTGCATGACCTGCATGATCGGCCCGACCGCGTCGTCGGCCGCGAGGCCGGAAATCAGCTGATACGGCGGCGGATCAGCATATGGGCTGCGGGCCCCGGTCATCACGCTCAAACCGGTGCGACTGCGGGGGCGGACGGCTGGACCGCCATCGGCTTGGCGTCCGCGCCGCGTCCATAGACCGGATCGGCCGCCAGCGTGCGCGCGTCGGGCGCGAGCAGCAGCGCGGACCGTGCATCGGGCAGCATCGGCTGCGCCGTGCCGAAACCGCGCGCGGCGACCAGCGCGTGCGCCATCGATCCTGCGACATGCATGCGGGTGCATGCAGCCGCCGCAGCCTCCGGCCTCAGCGAGGCCAGCGCGCCGGTCGCGACACCCCGGGCATCGAAGCCCTGGACGAAATATTCCCCATGCCCGCCGGTCATCGCCACATCGACCCCTGCGCCATCGGCGGCTTCTGCCAGCGCCATCGCGGCGACCAGAGACAGCGTGGAATAGCCGCTGACGGGCACCTTCCACGCGAGGCCCAGCGCGCGCGCGGCGGCGAGCCCGACCCTTACACCGGTAAAGCTACCCGGCCCGCAGTTGACCAGAACCGCTGCGGCGCGGCCCTTGCCCGGCAGCCGGGCGATCATCGGCACCAGCCTTTCGGCATGGCCGCGGCCCATCACCGCATGGTCGGAGGCGATCAGCGCTCCGCGGTCGAACAGCGCGACCGAGCATGCCTCGGTGGCTGTGTCGATGACGAGAAGGGTATCGGGTTCGGGTGCCATACCCGATCCGCGCTAGCCGATTGTGTTGAAGCGGTCAAAACCGGGGCGCGGGCTGCGGTCGAAAATCGTCGACGGATCGCCATAGCCAAGCGTCGAGATGAAGTTCGACTTCACATTGGGTTGATCGGCAAAGAACGCGGCATCGACTGCGGCATTGTCGAAACCCGACATCGGACCGGTGTCGAGCCCCAGCGCGCGCGCTGCCATGATGAAATAGGCACCCTGCAGCGACGAGTTGCGCAGCGCGGAGTCGCGGCGGAACTGCTCCTTGCCCTCGCCGATGAACCAGCTCCGCGCATCGGTGTGCGGGAAAAGCTCGGGCAGCAGTTCGTAAAATTCGAGGTCCATGCCGATGATCACTGAGACCGGCGCTGCCAGGATCTTGGTGGCGTTCGCCTCCATGCAGCACGCCGCGAGCTTGCGCTTGGCCTCGTCCGACACGCACCACACCAGCCGCGAAGGCAGCATGTTGGCCGATGTCGGCCCCATCTTCATCAGGTCCCAGATGGCATGCAGTTGCTCGGTCGAAACGCTCTGGTCGGTATAGCCGTTATAGGTCCGCGCGGTGCGGAAAAGCTGGTCGAGCGCGCTGTCGTCGAGCGGTGCAGTCATGAAATCCGGGATCCTTGTTGCAGGCGTTGGGGGAGGATGATCGGCAGATGCGCGTCAGGCGGCGCGGACCTCGATCACCTCGGGCACATAATGCTTGAGCAGCGATTCGATGCCGTGCTTGAGCGTCGCGCTGGACGACGGGCAGCCCGAACAGGCGCCCTGCATCTGCAGATAGACCACGCCCTTGTCGAACCCGCGATAAAGGATGTCGCCGCCATCATTGGCGACTGCGGGGCGGACGCGCGTCTCGATCAGTTCCTTGATCTGAGCTACGATATCCTCGTCCTCGGGGTTGCTCGGCCAGTCGGCATCTTCTGCCGGAACCGCGATCCCGGCTGCGGTCGCTGCGCGGAACAGCGGCATGTCGGCGGAGAAATGGTCGAGCAGCACCGAAAGCACATCGCCCTTGAGCGCGGACCAGTCGGTCCCCGGCCCTGCGGTGACTGAAATGAAGTTGTGGCCGAAGAACACGCCGGACACATCGCCGAGGCCAAACAGCGCCTCTGCCAATGGCGAGGCCACGGCCTCTTCGGGCGAGGCGAAATCGCGGGTTCCCATGTCCATGACCTTGCGGCCCGGAAGGAACTTGAGCGTGGCGGGGTTCGGGGTGGTTTCGGTTTCTATCAGCATGCCACGGTATCTGGGGCAGCGGCCCGCGCTTCGCAAGGCAGTTTTTCTTTCAGCCGCCCAGCCCCGGCGCCGCATTCGGCCCGGATTGCGAAGACCTTCTGCCGCATATTCACTGGCCAGTCAGAATTGCGCTGCCTATACATTGCCGCATGACCTTTCCCCTGATGCGCCCTGCGCGCGTGGCCGCTGCGCTGGCGGCGCTTTCCCTGGTGCTTTCCGCGCCTTTAGTGGCCCAGCTGCCGGGCGAGCCCGTGGCCAGCGGCACCGACGAAAATGGCAAGCCGCTGCGGCCGCCCAATCTGGAACCCGGTGAAAAGACGCCCTGGCTTTACCGCGGCAGCAACGTGCCGGTCGACAAGGAATGGACCTTTGGCGAGCTCAGCAACGGCGTGCGCTATGCGGTCAGGCGCAACGGGGTTCCGCCGGGCCAGGTTTCCATCCGCGTCCGGATCGATGCCGGATCGATGATGGAGACCGATGCCGAGCAGGGCTTTGCCCATCTGCTCGAGCATCTGACCTTCCGCGGGTCCAAATATGTTCCTGATGGCGAGGCGATTCGCATCTGGCAGCGGCTGGGCGCAAGCTTCGGCAGCGACAGCAACGCCGAGACCACGCCCACCCACACCGTCTACAAGCTCGACCTGCCCGCCGCGACGCCCGCCGGGCTGGACGAGAGCATGAAGATCCTCTCGGGCATGATCCGCGAGCCCGGGCTGACTGCAGAGGCAGTGACCGCCGAGGTGCCGGTGGTGATGGCCGAGCTGCGCGAGCGTTCGGGCGCGCAGGTGCGCGTCGGCGATGCCACGCGCCAATTGTTCTTTGCCGGGCAGAAGCTTGCCGAACGCTCGCCGATCGGCAAGCCCGAGACACTGAACGCGGCGACATCGCCGGCGGTGCGCGCCTTCCACGAACGCTGGTACCGGCCCGAGAACACGGTCATCGTGATCGCAGGCGATGTCGAGCCCGCAACGCTCGAAGCGCTGATCAAGACGCATTACGGCGACTGGAAGGTCAAGGGCAAGCAGGCCCCCTACCCCGGCTTCGGCGCGCCGGACCCGGCAAAGCCCGTGGCGCGCGCCATGGTCGAGCCGGGCTTTCCCTATCTGGTGAGCATGGGAATCCTGCGGCCGTGGAAGCCGGTCAACGACACCATCGCCTATAACCAGCAACTGCTGATCGACCTGGTCGCGACCCAGCTGATCAACCGGCGGCTGGAAGGCCGCGCGCGGGGCGGCGGCAGCTTCCTGCAGGCGCAGGTGAACGCCGAGGACGTCAGCCGCTCGGTCGACGGCACGTTCGTCTCGATCGTGCCGATCGGCGATGACTGGCAGGCTGCGCTTGCCGATGTGCGCGGCGTGCTGGCCGACGCCACCACCACCGCCCCCACGCCCGAAGAGATCGCCCGCGAAATGGCCGAGTTCGACGCCGCGCTCGCGGTGCGCGTCGAAAGCGCAGAGACCGAGGCCGGATCCAAGCAGGCCGACGACATCATTGGCGCGGTCGATATCCGCGAGACCATCGCCGCACCGCAGACCGCGCTCGACGTGTTCCGCGGGATGACCGCGATGTACACCCCCGAGCGGCTGCTCGAGGCGACCCAGCGGCTGTTCAGCGGAGTTACCACGCGTGCGATCCTGATCTCGCCCCAGGCCGTGCCCGAAGCCGAAAAGCTGCTCAACACCGCGCTCACCCGCGACGTGACCGCCGATGCCAGCGCCAGGCTGGCGGCCGCAGCGGTGACCTTCGATGATCTGCCCGACCTCGGCGCGCCGGGGAAGGTGACCCAAGTCACCGATCTGAGGATGCTGGGCATTGAGATGGTCGAGCTGTCGAACGGCGTGAAGGCCATCCTCTATCCCAATGATGCCGAAGTCTCCAAGATCATGGTCAAGGTGCGTTTCGGCAACGGCTATCAGGCCTTCCCCGCCGACAAGCCTTCGCTCGCCTGGGCGGGCCAGGCCGCGCTGGTCGCCAGCGGCGTCGGCGAGATCGGGCAGGAAGGGCTCGACCGGCTGACCAACGGCCGCCGCATCGGCTTCGGCTTCGAGATCGAGAACGACGCGTTCGCCTTCTCCGCCGACACCCGCCGCAGCGATCTGGCCGACCAGCTCAAGCTGCTCGCTGCCAAGCTTGCCGCGCCGCGCTGGGACCCCAACCCGGTGCGCCGCGCCAAGGCGGGGACCGAGCTGGCCTATCGCAGCTTCTCGATGTCGCCGCAGACGGTGCTCGAGCGCGATCTGAGCTATCTCACCCGCAACCGCGATCCGCGCTGGAAGGTGCCGAGCCCGCAGGATGCCGCCGCGCTGACCCCCGAGGCGTTCCGCGCCACCTGGGAACCCCTGCTCGCGCAGGGACCGATCGAGGTGATGCTGTTCGGCGATTTCGAAAAGGCCGAGGCACTCGCCGCGCTCGAGAAGACCTTTGGCGCGCTGCCTCCGCGCGCTGCGGTTCCGGTGGTGAGCGGTGCCGATTCGCTTACCTTCCCCGCCCCCACCGCTGAGCCGGTTGTGGTGCGGCATGAAGGCGCGCCCGATCAGGCGGCGGCGTTCCTCGGCTGGCCGACCGGCGGTGGCATCATCGATGTCCAGGAAAGCCGCCAGCTCGAGATCCTGACCGCGATCTTCAACAGCCGCCTATTCGACCAACTGCGCGCGCAGGCGGGCGCCAGCTACGCTCCGCAGGTGCTCAACAACTGGCCGATCGCATTCGACAAGGGCGGTTATGTCGGCGTGATCGGACAGCTTGCGCCCGAAAATGTCGGCAAGTTCTTCGACATCGCCAACTCGATCGCAGCAGACCTTGCCGCCACGCCGGTGAGCGCCGACGAGCTGTCCCGGGCGACCGAACCGCTGCGGCAGCTGGTGTCGCGGGCCAGCACCGGCAACAATTTCTGGCTCAACCAGCTGCAAGGCGCGACCCGCGATCCGCGCCGGATCTCTGCGCTGCGCACGATCCTGCCGGACTACACCGTGACCACGCCCGAAAGGATGCAGGCGCTGGCCGCGAAATATCTGGTCAAGGACAAGGCATGGTCGTTCGTGGTCCTGCCCGAGGAGGCGCCCGCACCCACGGGTCGCTGAGGCCAGACCGAAACCAGACGTCCAGACGCAAGAACGCCCCGGCGGGATGATCCCGCCGGGGCGTTTTGGTGTTCAGGCCCGTGTCGCGGGCAGATTGTCGATCAGGAAAGCTGACCAGGCATTTCGTCGGGGCCGTGGCCCGGCTCGATCACATCGGGCTGGACCGGGTCCATCTCGGGCGGCTCGCGAACTGGATCTTCCATCGGCGGGTCGTTGACGGGCAACTCGCTTGGGGTTTGCGGATCGATGCGGTCAGGCGGGGGAATTGCAGGATCTTCGGGACGTGTAGCCATGATGAGGTTCCTTTCGGTGTCATATCTACGCCTGCCCGGTCACCCGGTTGCGCCATCGTGGCACCTGTCGCCATGAAAACCCCAGATTTGCCCCCCTTGCCCTTTGTGGCAACCTTCTTTAGACGCACGCGCTTGATTACCGCGACGCGGGCGTGGCGAAACTGGTAGACGCGCCAGATTTAGGTTCTGGTATCGAAAGATGTGGGGGTTCAAGTCCCTTCGCCCGCACCATCGTCCTGATGGCCGGGAAAGGGAGCAATCACCCTTTCAAAACATGGAAAGACAAGAGTTTAAGCCGATGCAGATTGTCGAGACGCTGAACGAAGGCCTCAAGCGGGCCTATACCATCACCATCGCTGCCAAGGATCTGGAAGCACGGGTGGATGCAGAAGTGAAAAAGATTGCCCCGCAGGTGCGGATGCCCGGCTTCCGCCCCGGCAAGGTGCCTGCGAATCTGATTCGCAAGATGCATGGCGAGTCGATTCATGCCGATGCGCTGAACTCGACCATCCAGGAAAGCGTCGACAAGGCGATTCGCGAGAACAACCTGCGTCCCGCCATCCAGCCTTCGGTCGATCTGGCCGAGGATTATGCTGCGGGCAAGGACGCTGAAATCAAGCTGTCGCTTGAAGTCTTGCCGCAGGTGCCTGCGCCCTCGATCGATTCGATCACACTCGAGCGGCTGACCGTCGAGCCCGGCGATGCCGCGGTGACCGAAGCGCTGCAGCGCATCGCCGATGGCCAGAAGAGCTACGAGACCGCCGCTAAGAGCTACAAGGCCAAGGACGGCGACCAGGTGATCATCGACTTTGAAGGCAAGGTCGATGGCGTTCCGTTCGAAGGCGGCAAGGGCGAAGGCATGGCCGTCGTCATCGGTTCGGGCCAGCTCATCCCCGGCTTCGAAGACCAGCTCGTCGGCCTCAAGGCCAATGACGAAGCCGTCATCAACGTGACCTTCCCCGCCGAATACGGCGCCAAGGATCTGGCCGGCAAGGCCGCGACCTTCGACATTGTCGTGGGCGAAGTGAAGAAGCCCGGCGACACCAAGCTGGACGACGATTTCGCCAAGTCGCTTGGTCTCGAGAGCCTCGAGCAGCTCACCGGCCTGATCAAGGGCCAGCTTGAGCAGGAACTGGGCGGCCTGACCCGCACCCACATGAAGCGTCGCTTGCTCGACCAGCTCGCCGAAACCCATGATTTCGAAGTCCCGCCCTCGATGGTGGAAGCCGAGTTCGAACAGATCTGGGCGCAGCTGGAACAGGAAGCATCGCAGGAAGAAGACGTCGAGGCCGCGCGCGCCGAGATGGAAAAGGACCGCGAGGAGTATCGCTCGATCGCGGTGCGCCGCGTGCGTCTGGGCCTGCTGCTCTCCGAGATCGGCCAGGCCAATGGCGTGGAAGTCTCGCAGCAGGAAATGAGCATGCTGGTGGCACAGGCCGCGCAGCAGTATCGCCAGGAAGACCGCCAGCGCTTTGCCGAATACATTCAGCAGACGCCGATGGCCGCAGCCCAGCTGCGCGCTCCGCTGTATGAAGACAAGGTCGTCGACTTTCTGTTCGACAAGGCGACGATCACCGAGCGCAAGGTGACTCGCGAGGAACTGGAAGCCGCGATCGAAGCCGAGGAAGACGGCGGTCACGTCCATGGACCTGATTGCGGTCACGACCATGGCCATGACGAAAAGCCCAAGGCCAAGAAGGCTGCTCCGAAGAAGGCGGCCAAGAAGGACGCCGAACCCGCTGCACAGCCCGAAGCTGAAGCTGCTGAAAAGCCCGCGAAAAAGGCGCCTGCCAAAAAGGCTGCTGCAAAGGCTGAAGAGCCTACCGCAGAAGTTGCAGACGCCAAGCCTGCTGCAAAGAAGGCCGCTCCGAAAAAGGCTGCCGCCAAAAAGGCCTGACCATCACGCATTGCCTGACCCTCTCCCTTGATGGGAGAGGGTTGCGCAGACTTGGCAGCTCGCTGCCTAGTCGAAGCTGGGTGAGGGTATCAGCGAAGCTGGCGCTTCCCATCACCCTCATCCAACTGCGCCTAGCCGCGCTTCGCTCGGCAAGGCTTCGTATCCTTCTCCCATCAAGGGAGAAGGCAGGCCTGCTGTCAAATCAGCGCGGCGCCGCCATCGGGGCTTGAACTCTTGGGCAAACAGGCCGATTTAGACGGCTGATATACAAGAGCAGAAAGAAGGCCCGTTTATGTACGATACCGTCCGCGATGCTTTGGTTCCGATTGTCATCGAGCAGTCGAACCGCGGAGAGCGCAGCTTTGACATTTTCTCGCGGCTGCTGCGTGAGCGTATCGTGTTCGTCACCGGCGAGGTCGAGGACAACATGGCCTCGCTGATCGTGGCGCAGCTGCTGTTCCTCGAATCGGAGAATCCCAAGAAGGATATCTCGATGTACATCAACTCGCCCGGTGGCGTGGTCACCGCCGGCATGGCGATCTATGACACCATGCAGTACATCCGCCCTCGCGTGGCGACCGTGTGCATCGGCCAGGCCGCATCAATGGGCAGCTTCCTGCTCGCCGCAGGCGAACCGGGCATGCGCACCGCGCTGTCGAACGCCCGCATCATGGTGCACCAGCCTTCGGGCGGCGCGCGCGGCATGGCATCGGACATCGAGATCCAGGCGCGCGAGATCCTGCGCATTCGCAAGCGCATGAACGACCTTTACGTGCAGTTCACCGGCAAGGACCTTGCGACCATCGAAAAGGCGATGGATCGCGACACCTTCCTGGAAGCGCACGAGGCCAAGGAATTCGGCCTGGTCGATCATGTGATGGAAAAGCGCCCTTCGCCCTCTGAAGATTCAGGGAATTAACAGGTTTTGCATCCTATATCAGGATGCCCCGTTGCCTGTGCTGCTGCAGGTTCAGGCGCGACACCGGTCGGCATGATCGGTGTTGCGTGTTGAATTCTGCGTTTTTGGCATTAGGCTGAAACGTCACGTTCCGGGCACCCAAGCGCCGGAACAGAAGGAAGAGCTATGACCAAGCTGAGCGGTTCCGATTCGAAGAGCACCCTGTACTGCTCTTTCTGCGGAAAATCGCAGCATGAAGTGCGCAAGCTGATTGCCGGGCCCACCGTGTTCATCTGCGATGAGTGCGTCGAGCTGTGCAACGACATCATCCGCGAGGAATCCAAGGCTGGCCTGGCTGGCAAGAAGGATGGCGGCGTACCTACCCCGCAGGAAATCTGCGACGTGCTGAACGATTACGTCATCGGCCAGAACCGCGCCAAGCGGGTGCTGTCGGTCGCGGTGCACAACCACTACAAAAGGCTCAACCACTCGGGCAAGGGCTCGGGCGAGGTTGAACTTGCCAAGTCGAACATCCTGCTCGTCGGCCCCACCGGCTGCGGCAAGACGCTGCTCGCGCAGACGCTGGCCAAGACCTTCGACGTGCCCTTCACCATGGCCGATGCTACCACGCTGACCGAGGCGGGTTATGTCGGCGAGGATGTCGAGAACATCATCCTCAAGCTGCTCCAGGCCTCCGACTACAACGTCGAGAAGGCGCAGCGCGGGATCGTCTATATCGACGAGATCGACAAGATCAGCCGCAAGGCCGAAAACCCCTCGATCACCCGCGATGTCTCTGGCGAAGGTGTGCAGCAGGCTTTGCTCAAGCTGATGGAAGGCACCACCGCCAGCGTTCCGCCGCAGGGCGGGCGCAAGCATCCGCAGCAGGAGTTCCTGCAGGTCGACACCACCAACATCCTGTTCATCTGCGGCGGGGCGTTTGCGGGTCTGGAAAAGATCATCGGTGATCGTCTGCAGGGCAAGTCGATCGGGTTCGGCGCGCATGTCGCCTCGCCCGAGGAACGCAAGACCGGAGAGATGCTCACCAAGACCGAGCCTGAGGATCTGCTCAAGTTCGGCCTGATCCCCGAATTCGTCGGTCGCCTGCCGGTCATCGCGACCCTGGAAGACCTGGATATCACCGCGCTGGTGCAGATCCTGAAGGAGCCCAAGAACGCGCTGATCAAGCAGTATCAGAAGCTGTTCGAGCTCGAGGACGTGGAGCTGAGCTTCACCGAGGACGCGCTCGAGGCGATCGCCAAGAAGGCGATCGAACGCAAGACCGGCGCACGCGGCCTGCGCTCGATCGTCGAGGCGATGCTGCTCGATACCATGTTCGAGCTTCCCGGCATGAAGGGCGTTGCCGAGATCGTGGTCGACAAGGACGTGGTCGAGGGCCGCAAGGACCCGATCCAGGTATTTGCCGCCAAGGACAAGATCGAGGCGGGCGACGCCGCCTGATCGATCGATCGCTGCTTGCCGCAGCGATTCCGGACTGATTGAAAAGGGCGCGGGGGCTGACCTCCGCGCCCTTTTTGCATCGCCGGGCGCGAGTCGAGGCGTTCGCAAGTGCAGCATGCGCGGCCATGTCGCAAACATCGCCATTTTGCCGCGCCGAGGCGTGTCATTTATGCCGCAGTTGCGAACAAAACGTCCTGAAGCGTCAACAAGGGTCCCAAGCCCGATTGGCCTGCAGGGTGCCTGATGTTTATTCAAAGTCCTGATTTATAACGATATATTGTCAGGGAAAAGCGGGCGTCGAGCCACTGTCATATCGTGACTTAAAACTGTCACATATCCTTCACATTGTTTTCGCTTTTATGTCCTTAGCGCCGACTAGTGCGCCGCTCATCTCTTGATTGTGAGAGCGCTTTCATAGCCGCCAGTGTCCACCGGGCGGCAAGAAACGGGGAAAAGACACATGCAAATTCGCTATTATCTCGCAGCGAGCGCTGCGGCGCTCTCGCTGGCCACCGTCATGGCGGCCCCTGCGCATGCTCAGGAAACGACTTCGTCTATCCGTGGTTCCGTCACCGGCGACGGCCAGCCGCTAGTCGGCGCTGAAGTCCGCGTCATCCACACCCCTTCGGGCACCGTGGCTTCGACCGTCACCGATTCGTCGGGCACGTTCAGCGCATCCGGCCTGCGTCTCGGCGGTCCCTTCACCATCGAAGTGAACGCGCCGGGCTTTGAACAGTCGTCGGTCACCGACATCTTCCTGCAGGCAGGCCAGCCCTTCCGTCTGCCGATCGAACTGCAGTCGCAGGCCGTCATCGTCGTGACCGCATCGTCGATCGCCGCTTCGACCTCGCTGGAATCGGGCGCAGGCACCGTGCTGACCGCGCGTGACATCGCAGGCGTCTCGAACGTCAACCGCGACATCCGCAACCTGGCCGCACGCGATCCGCGCGTGAACCTCGATCCCACCAACGGCGGCGCGATCTCGATCGCGGGACAGAACAACCGCTTCAACCGCTTCACCGTCGACGGCGTCGCGTTCGGCGATCCTTTCGGTCTGGAAGCCGGCGGCCTGGTGTCGACCCGCGGTCCGGTTCCGCTCGATGCGATCGGCGAATTCTCGGTCGAAGTCGCGCCTGTCGACATCCAGCAGGGCTTCTTCCAGGGCGGCGCGATCAACGCGCAGCTCAAGTCGGGTTCGAACCGCTTTACGGGCCTTGCCGGCTTCTATTATGCCGATGACAGCCTGCGCGGCGACACCGCCCGCGGCCTGCGTCGCGCTGGCGCTTATGAATCGAAGATCTACACCGCGCAGCTCACCGGCCCGCTCATCAAGGACAAGCTGTTCTTCTCGCTGACCTATGAGCGGCTGCGTGACGTGGTGCCCGCACCCCTCGAACCGGCAGCTCTGGGCATTACCGATGCGCAGATCAGCAACATTTCGTCGATCGCGCAGAGCGTCTACAATTTCGACACCCAGGGCGTCGCCGGAAACATTCCGGAAAAGGACGACAAGTTCGTCGCCAAGGTGGACTGGAACATCGCCGACGGTCACCGCGCGACCTTCACCTACATCTACAACAAGGGCAACGTGACCGCTGGCCAGACCGGCATCGGTGCACTGGCGGCGACCAACCCGAATTTCGCCTTGCTCTCGAACAACTACAACCAGGGCGCCACCAACCACTTCGGCATCGTCCAGTTCAACGACCAGTGGACCGACAACTTCTCGACCCAGCTGCGTGCGTCCTACGCCGACTATGTCCGTCTGCAGCAGCCCTTCGGCGCCAATGCATTCGGTGAGTTCCGCACCTGCCTTGACCCGGTCTCGCCTGCTCCGATCACCGGTCAGACCGCTGCCCAGGCAGCCCTTGCCTGTTCTGCAGGCCAGCGCCAGCTGACCTTTGGTCCGGACGTCAGCCGCCAGGCCAACGAACTGGATGCTCAGTCGCTGAACATCGAGTTCCAGGCCACGCTGCAGCTCAACAACCACACGCTGAAGCTGATCGCCGAGCGCCGCACGCAGGACATCCGCAACCTGTTTGCACAGCGCGTCTCGGGCGCCTTCTACTTCGACTCGATCGCAGGGCTTCAGAACCGTCGCGCCAGCGAGCTCGACTTTGCCGTTCCGCTGCGCGGCGGCATCGACACCGTCACCGCCGAGTTCGAGAACAACAGCTGGACCTTCGGTCTGCAGGACACCGTTGATGTCACCGACACTCTGGTCGTGACCGCCGGTTTCCGCTGGGACCTGTTCGACTCGCCGGATCGCCCGTTCGTCAACAACGACTTCTTCAACCGCTTCGGCTTCACCAACGCGCAGACCCTCAACGGTCGCCAGCTGTTCCAGCCGCGCTTCGGCCTGAACTGGAAGCCGACCGATCGTCTGACCATCCGTGGTTCGGCCGGCCTGTTCGGTGGCGGCAACCCCAACGTGTGGATTTCGAACAGCTATTCGAACCCCGGTCCGACGCTGGGCCGCGCGCAGGTTCGCCGTGTGCAGGGCCTCAACGGTGCACCTGATACCTTCGCGATTGCAGGCATCACCGGCCTGACCGCCGCGCAGGTGCAGGCCATCGGCGCTGCCACGCTGAACAACGTCTCGGGCGGCACCGGCATCCCGCAGGCACTGATCGATGCGATCCGCACCACCGGCACCGCACAGGCACCGACCAACGCGCTCGACCCGAACTTCAAGGTGCCCTCGCAGTGGCGCGTTTCGGGAACCATCGACTATAACGCCGATCTCGGCTTCCTGGGCGACAACTGGAACTTCGGCGTCGATGTGGTCTATTCGAAGGTGAAGGACGGTCTCGAATGGACCGACCTGCGCTCGGTCGCGACCGGCGTTCTGCCCGACGGCCGTCCGCGCTACAGCGTGCTGCCCGGCCAGGGCGCGACCACCAACACCGACATCCTGATGACCAACCGTGATCAGGGTTACAGCTGGAACATCGTGGCCCGGTTCGACAAGCGCTGGGACAACGGCCTGCGTCTGGGCGGTGCCTATACCTACCAGCGTGCCAAGGATCTCAACCCGGGCACCTCGTCGGTGGCGTTCTCGAACTACACCAACTCGGCGGCAGAAGATCCGAACTTCTCGGCTTATGGCATCTCCAACTACCAGCGTGACGATGCCTTCCGTCTGGTGGCCGGATATGACGCAAAGCTGTTCGGCGACAACACCACCCGGTTCGAGCTGTTCTTCAACTCGCTCTCGGGCCAGCGCTACAGCTACACCTTTGCCGACCAGGCATCGGGCAACAACCGTTCGGCGGTCTTCGGTACCACCGGCACCAACAACCGCTACACCATGTATGTGCCCAATGTCGCCTCGGCGACGGCCGACCCGCTGGTCAGCTATGCGGCTGGCTTCGACTTTGCCGGCTTCCAGCGCTTCGTGCAGGGTTCCGAGCTGAACAAGTATCAGGGCCGCATCGCACCGAAGAACATCGGCAAGAGCCCCCGCTACAACAAGCTCGACCTGTCGCTGCGTCAGGAAGTTCCGTTCGTGCTGGGCACCAAGCTCGAACTGCTGGCGGACGTCGAAAACGTCCTCAACCTGCTCGACTCCGATTGGGGCACCATCCGTCAGGTTGGCTTCCCCTATTACGGCACGCTGGTGAACGTGACCTGCGTTGCGCAGGGTGCCAACAGCTGCGCACAGTACCAGTACGCCAACCGTACCGGCACGACCTTCCAGGCTCCGGCCGAAGCGGTGAACTTCAACGGTTCGCTGTGGTCGGTTCGCTTCGGCGCACGCATCACCTTCTGATCTAGCCTATTCCCTTCATGGGAGAGGATCGGGGCGCGGTGGTTTCGACCATCGCGCCCTTTTTCTTGGGCCATGTCTCGAGCGTTACGGACACGAAAAAGCCCCCTGTTCCGCCGTGGAACAGGGGGCTTTTTGATTGGCGAACGGTTGGGCTCAGCCCTTCAGATCGGGCGGAAGCGCTTCGTCCTTGAGCATAGCGACGACCTCGTCGAGGCTGAGGAACTGCTGCTGCTGCTGCCCCAGGCGGCGCAATGCCACGGTGCGCTGTTCGGCCTCCTGCTTGCCGACCACCAGGATGTTGGGGACGCGTCCAACCGAATGCTCGCGCACCTTGTAGTTGATCTTCTCGTTGCGCAGATCCTCCTCGACGCGGATTCCCGCCGCCTGCAGCGCTGCGACCACCTCGCGCGCGTAATCGTCGGCGTCCGAAACGATCGTCGCGACCACCGCCTGCACCGGCGCGAGCCATAGCGGGAACTTGCCCGCATAATGCTCGATCAGGATGCCGATGAAACGCTCGTAGCTGCCCAGGATCGCCCGGTGCAGCATGATCGGGCGGTGGCGGTTGCCATCCTCGGCGATGTAGCTGGCATCGAGCCGCTCGGGCAGCACGGTATCGGTCTGGATCGTGCCGACCTGCCAGGTACGGCCGATCGCATCGGTGAGGTGAAACTCCAGCTTGGGCGCGTAGAAGGCGCCTTCGCCCGGAAGCTCTTCCCAGCCCCAATCTTCCGTGTTGCGTCCCGTCGCGGCGACCGCATCGCGCATCGACTGCTCCGACCAGTCCCACATTTCGTCGGTGCCGAAGCGCTTTTCGGGGCGCAGCGCGAGCTTGATGGCGTAATCGCCAAAGCCCAGGTCCTTGTAGACGACATCGAGCAGGTCGCAGAACTGGCTGATCTCCTGGACCAGCTGGTCCTCACGGCAGAAGATGTGCGCGTCGTCCTGCGTGAACTGGCGCACCCGCATCAGCCCGTGCAGGGCGCCATGCGGCTCATTGCGGTGGCAGCAGCCCATCTCGGCGAGCCTGAGCGGCAGGTCGCGATAGCTCTTGATGCCCTGGCGAAAAATCAGCACGTGCGCGGGGCAGTTCATCGGCTTCAGCGCCATCCAGGCAGCATCATTCGACACCACCGGGCCTTCGTCCTCGGTGTTGGGCACCTCGTCGGGGATGACGAACATGTTCTCGCGATATTTGCCCCAGTGCCCGGACTGCTCCCACTGGCGCGCATCCATCACCTGCGGTGTCTTGACCTCGAGATAACCCGCGGCATCGAGACGGCGGCGCATATACGCTTCGAGCGCCCGGTAGATCACGAAACCGCGCGGGTGCCAGAACACGCTGCCGTGCGCCTCGGCCTGCAGATGGAACAGGTCCATCTCCGCGCCGATCTTGCGGTGGTCGCGCTTGGCGGCCTCTTCCAGCCGGACCAGATGCGCATCGAGCTGCTTCTTGTTGAGCCAGCCGGTGCCATAGATGCGCGAGAGTTGCGGGTTGCGCTGGTCGCCGCGCCAGTACGCCCCCGACACGCGCGTCAGCTTGAACGCAGCAGGATCGAGCCTGCCGGTCGAGGCGAGATGCGGCCCGCGGCACATATCCATCCACTCGTCGCCCGACCAGTAGACGGTGATCTCGTCGCCCTGCGGCAATTCGGCGGCCCATTCGGCCTTGAAGGTCTCGCCCTGCTCGGTCCAGCGCGCGATCAGCGCGTCGCGCTCCCATACTTCGCGGCGCAGCGGCTTGTTGGCGGCGATGATGCGGCGCATCTCCGCTTCAATCACCGGCAGGTCCTCGTCGGTGAACGGGCGTTCCTTTGGCGCAAAGTCGTAATAGAAGCCATCGTCGGTCGAAGGGCCGAAAGTGATCTGCGTTCCCGGGAACAGGCTCTGCACCGCTTCGGCCAGGATATGCGCGAAATCGTGCCGCGCCAACTCCAGCGCATCGGCCTCGTCGCGCGCGGTGACCAGCGCGAGCTGCGCATCGCCCTCGAACGGCCGCATGATATCGCGCAGCTCGCCATCGACCCGCGCGGCGATTGCCGCCTTGGCAAGGCCGGGGCCGATCGCGGCCGCGACATCCGCCGGAGTCGACCCTTGCGGCATCTCGCGCACCGAACCATCGGGCAGGCTGATCTTCAGAAGCTCGGACATATTGCGTGTCTTTCCTGTCGCTTGTTCCTGCGCCATGGCACAATCCGGCGCAGCCCAAAAGGGGCCAAGTTTCAGCGCCTGGGATGAAAAGGAAGTGCGAGGAGCCGACGCCAGAGCCACCCGCACCGGGCGGCTGGAACGTCGCAGCAATCAGCCCGCGACGAACCGCCCCCGGTTGCCCGGAGTGGTGGTAGTCGCAAGGGTTGTGCGGATGCTCGCCATGGGCGGGGTATAGCGGGGATTGGCAGGCGAGTCACTAGGGCGGGTGCAACTGCTCACCCCTACCGCTTGCGGGAGGGGAAAGGACCATAGACGACAAGCTCCCCAAACCTTTTATCAAGGTCACTTGACATTCCCCCTGTAAAAAGACAATGTTCCTTTACATCGAATCAAGGGAGCTTGACCATGAATGCTTATTTCCACGCGCTGTGCTGGGCGCTTGCCATGATGGGGCTGGCGGTGCTGAACACCTTTGACGTGATCACCGACGGCACGGCGCAGGCGCTGTTCACCACGCTGCCGATCCTCGCGGTGATCTCGATCAACGCCAGGGGCTGCTGCGTGCGGCGCAAGGCCGCCTGACCGATGCGCGCCAACGATCATCCGGCGATGCGCCGCTACATGAAGCGCATCATCCCGATCACGATTGCCTATATCGCCGCCATTGCGCTCGCCACCGCGCTGGTGCCCGACAACGCCCCGGCGAGCGCGCTGACCATCGGGCTGGCGCTGCTTCCCGGGATGGCTGCGCTGGGCTGGCTGTGGGCGATGGGGCGGCTGCTGATCGAGCTCGACGACGAATATCTGCGGATGCTCGAGGTGCGCAAGTTCCTCGTCGCCACCGGCGCCACGCTCGCCATCACCAGCGTGTGGGGTGTGCTCGAACTCTATTCGCCCGAGGTGCCCAAGCTGGGGGTGTTCTTCGTCTTCCCGATCTGGTGCATCGGGCTGGCACTGGGCCAGCTGGTCAATCGCTTCGGCTTTGGCGATCCGGGGCCCTGCTGATGAAGAACCGGCTGAAAGTGCTGCGCGCCGAGCGTGACTGGACCCAGGGCGACCTTGCCGACGCACTTGCGATCTCGCGTCAGAGCATCAACGCGATCGAGACCGGCAAATACGACCCCTCGCTGCCGCTGGCCTTCCGCATCGCCGACCTGTTCGAGCTGCCGATCGAGGCGATCTTCCTGCGCGATTGACGGGCGCCAGTTATAGCCCTCGCGCGAGATCTGTGGGCCCACGCCTCTCCCCTCCTGCCTGCGGGAAGGGAGAGGCAGGTGCCAGACACCCCTCTGGCCTCTCCCGGTCGGGTCGGTTAAGGCGGTGGCATGAACCATCCCAGCACCAGCTTCCTCGACCGCGGCGATCGCCCGCGGCTCGTTTATCACCACCGCCGCGCCGCGCCGGACAAAGCCGCGCTGCCGACTTTGGTGTTCCTGCCCGGCTATGCCAGCGACATGACCGGCACCAAGGCGCTCGCGCTCGATGGCTGGGCGCAGGCCGAGGGGCTGGCGATGCTGCGTTTCGATTATGCCGGATGCGGATCGAGCGGCGGGGACTTCGAGAGCCAGTCGCTGGCCGACTGGCGCGATGATGTGCTGGCGCTGATCGACACCGTGGTCAGCGGCCCGGTGGTGCTGATCGGCTCCTCGATGGGCGGCTGGCTGGCGCTGCTGGTTGCGCTGGCACGGCCGGCGCGGGTGGCAGGGATCGTCGGCATCGCTGCGGCGCCCGATTTCACCATGTGGGGCTTCAGCCAGGAAGAGAAGATGACCATCCTCACCGAGGGACGGCTTGAAAAACCCAGCGAATATGGCCCCGAGCCGATGGTGACCACGCGCACCTTCTGGCAGTCGGGCGAAGGCAACCGGGTGCTGATCGGCGAAATCGCCATCGATTGCCCGGTGCGGCTGATCCAGGGGCAGAACGACCCCGATGTGCCGTGGCAATATGCGCTGGAAACGCAGAAGCAGCTGCGCAGCCAGGACGTGCAGCTGTTGCTGATCAAGGACGGCGACCACCGGCTGTCGCGCGATGGCGATATTGCGCTGCTGATCCAGACCGTGGGCAATCTGCTGGGCAGCCTTGACGGCTGACCACCTGGCAGAACCTTATCCGGCAAACCCTTCGCCCTGCGGCCAGCCGGGGCCGCGATAGGCCAGCACCTTGAACAGCGCGCCCATCTGGTCAGGCGAAACCAGCCGGTCGAGCGCATCCATCAAAGCCTGCGCCTGCGATGGCTGGGTGCGGGCCAGCGTCGCTGCGCGCTCGCCGATGCCCAGCGCCATCAGCCAGTCGCCCTGCCCAACCGGCCCCAGGCAATCGACATCGCCCGCCAGCGCGATCTGCTTGAGTTGCGCGAAATCGACCAGAGCGGTGAGATCGGCGAGGCCCGGATCGGCAAACGGATCGACCTTCTGGTGCGCGCGCACCGCCTGCAGCGTGCTGCCGGTCTGCGGCGCGCTGTATCCGTAATCGATGAACAGTGCGGTGCCGCTCTGCGCCTTCAGCCGCACCGCGATCTCATAGGCCATGCCGCTGGCCGCCGGGCAGGTTTCCAGGATCGTCCCCAACGGGCTGTCGGCCAGCGCGGCAGGGACCGCGGTGTCCATCGGCCGCGCACCCGCCACGGGCAGGAACCGCTCGCCATTGTGCAGCACCACACGCTCGCGCCAGCCCTGCTCGGCGCGGACGATCTGGCGGACCGGAAGCGCATCGAGAAATTCGTTGGCGACGATCAGCAGCGGCCCTTCGCGCGGCACGCTGTCCAACCCGTCGTGCCAGGTCGCCTGCGGGATCAAAGTCTGCTGCGCATGGCGCAACCGGCTGCTGCCCTCGATCAGATGCACCGCCGGGCGGAAACCGAAGCGTTCGGCCACGCGCAGCGCATCGCTTGCCAGCGTGCCGCGACCGGGGCCGAATTCGACATAATGGCACAGCGCAGGCTTGCCCGCGCGCTGCCACTGGTCGGCGAGCCACAGCCCGATCATCTCGCCGAACATCTGGCTGATCTCGGGCGCGGTGATGAAATCGCCCGCGCTGCCCAGCGGATCGGCGCGGTTGTAGTAATGCGCGTTGGCCTCGGCCATGTAGTGCGCGACGCTGATCGGCCCGGTCGCGCCGATCAGCCGCCGGAAGATCGCCTCAAGACCGGTGTCTTCAGGGCCGATGTCCTCTCGCGCGTCCACGTCGTCACGCCGTAACGGGCAGCGGCTTGGCGACGCGGTTGCGCGAGCTGATCATCAGATACAGGCCGATAAGGATCATCGGCACGGTGAGCCACTGGCCCATGCTCATGCCGGTGCGTTCGGCAAATTCAATCAGATGCGCATCGGGATTGCGGAAATACTCGACGATGAAGCGGCTGGCGCCATAGCCTGCCAGGAACACGCCGCCCAGGAAGCCGGGGCGATGGCGCACATCGGTCTTCCAGAACAGCACCGCCAGGATGATCGCCAGCAGCGCGCCTTCGAGCCCGGCCTCGTAGAGCTGGCTGGGGTGGCGCGGCAGGCCTGACGGATCGGTGGGGAAGATCACCGCCCAGGGCACATCGGTGGGGCGGCCCCAGAGCTCTGCGTTGACGAAATTGGCGAGCCTGCCGAACAGCAGCCCGAACGGCACCACGCAAGCGACATAATCGCCGACGCGCAGATAGCTCAGGCCGTTGCGCCAGACGAGATAACCGATCGCGACCAGAACCCCGATCAGTCCGCCGTGGAACGACATGCCGCCCTCCCAAACCTTGAACACCGCAAGCGGGGTTTCGAACAGATCGGGCCGGTAGAACAGGACATAGCCCAGGCGCCCGCCCAGGATGATACCCAGCGTCGAATAGAGCATCAGGTCATCGGCATGACGCTGCGCCATCGGCGCGCCGGGCTGGCGGAGCATGCGGCCCATGTACCAATAGCCCAGCAGGATGCCGAACAGATAGGCAAGGCTGTACCATTTGAGCTGGAACGATCCGATGCTCAGCGCGACCGGCGAGAGACCCAGCTCCTCGAAGCGGATCGGAGCGGACGTTACGGCAGCGGCAATGTTGGCGGCAAGCGCTGAAATTGGCAGGATCAAGGCTTTTCCCCACGGGTTTTACTGTCCATAAGGCCAGTAGGTTAGAAAACGCCATAAGGGCTGTGGGCCTGAAGCGAAAGAGGAGAGATTTTGATGGCAACCGAGCTGGACCAGATGATGGACGAGGCGATCCAGGCGCTGACCGGCGAAGGCGGCATGCTGCCTTTGACGCATTTCGAGAAATACGGCCAGCAGCTGCCCATGATCGCGTCGGCCCCGCCCGCGCTGTCGCATTTCTTCGCCTATTTCTGCATGCAGCATGCCGACACCGAATTTCTGGTCGACGGCGACACCCGCCTGACCTTCGGCCAGAGCTATGCCGCCGCGCGCCATGTCGCCGCCGCGCTGATCGCGGGCCATGGCATCGCCAAGGGTGACCGCGTCGGCATTGCCGCGCGCAATTCGGCCAACTGGATCATCGCCTATATGGGCATCTTGATGGCCGGCGGCGTCGCGACGCTGCTCAACGGCTGGTGGCAGGGGCCCGAACTGTGTGCCGGGATCACCGATGTCGGCTGCAAGCTCGTGCTCGCCGATGACCGCTGCGCCAAGCGGATCACCGAATGCGGCAATATCGGCGATGCCCGCGTCGTCGTCTTCGGCCATGACGGCCCGCCCGAAGCCGGCCTTGCATCGGTGCTGGCGGCCGGCGGGGATGCATCGACCGAACTGCCCGAACTGACCGGCGATGACCTTGCCACCATCCTGTTCACCTCGGGCTCGACCGGCCAGTCCAAGGGCGCCTTTTCCGACCATCGCGGCGTGGTCCAGGGAACCTTCAGCTATGTCGCGCAGACGCTGATGGCGCTCAACATCGTCACCCGCCAGGGCAAGCCTCCCGAAGGCCAGCCCGCCACGCTGCTCAACGTGCCGCTGTTCCACGTCACTGCCGAGGTGCCCGTGCTGCTGCAGAGCTTCGTCATCGGACGCAAACTGGTCCTGATGCCCAAATGGGATGCCGAAGAAGCGATGCGGCTGATCGAGCGCGAGAAGATCAGCTATTTCGTCGGCGTGCCGCTGATGAGCTATGAGATCGCGCAACACCCCAACCGCGACAAATACAACCTCAAGAGCTGCGTCACCTTTGCCGCAGGCGGCGCGCCGCGTCCGGTCGAGCACGTCAAGCGGATCAAGGAGACGATGGACTGGGCCTTCCCGATCCTGGGCTATGGCCTGACCGAAACCAACGGCATCGGCTGCGGCAACTTCAACGAGAACTACATGGCCAAGCCCGACAGCACCGGCCAGGCCTCGCGCCCGCTGGTCGATCTTGCGATCCTCGACGATACCGGCCATCCGCTGCCCACCGGCGAAGTCGGTGAGGTCTCGATCCGCTCGATCGCCAATTTCCTGGGCTATTGGGACAACCAGGCCGCGACCAATGCCGCGATCATGCCCGACGGCTATTTCCGCACCGGGGACCTGGGCTATCTGGATGCCGATGGCTATCTGTTCATCGTCGACCGCAAGAAGGACATCATCATCCGCGGCGGCGAGAACATCAGCTGTGTCGAGGTCGAGGCGGCAATCTATGCCCATCCCGATATCGCCGAAGCCAGCGTCTTCGGCATCCCCGACGAGCGGTTCGGCGAGATCGTCGGCGCGGTCTATGTCGTGCGCGATGGAGCGAGCCTGACCGATGCGCAGCTGACCGAGTTCCTCTCGAGCCAGCTGGCCGCGTTCAAGGTTCCCGCCAAGCTCTGGCAAACCGCCGATGCACTCCCCAGATTGGGAACGGCGAAGATCGACAAGGTCGGCCTGCGCAAGACGTACCAGGCCATGGCCAAGGCAGGAGCCAGCAGCTGACCCTATTTCCGCCCTTCCCCCGTTTACGCCAACGCCCATGCCTGTGACCACCGTCGCCAACCAGCGCGCGATCATCGATCGGCGCGCGCTCGATGCGCGCATCTGCGCGCTTGCCGAAGAGCGTGGCGACAAGGCGCGGATGGATGTGGTGGGGCTGCTGCGCGATGCGCTGGCGGACGGGCGGGCGGAGATCGCCAGCCGGCTGGTGGCCAACCCCGCAGGCGGGCACGAATGCGCGGCGGCGCAGTCCTTCCTGATCGACCAGATCGTCCGGCTGATCCACGATTATGTCGTGCGCTATCAATATCCGGTCGCCAACCAGAGCATGGGTGAGCATTTCTGCATCGCGGCGGTGGGCGGCTATGGCCGCGGCGAGATGGCGCCGCACAGCGATGTCGACATCGCCTTCCTCACCCCGATGAAGAAGAACAGCTGGACCGAGCAGGCGATCGAGGCGGTGCTCTACATCCTGTGGGACCTGGGGCTCAAGGTCGGCCATTCGAGCCGCTCGATCGACGAGATGGTCCGCCAGGCCAAGGGCGACCTCACCATCCGCACCGCCTTGCTCGAAGGCCGCTATGTCTGGGGCGACCAGGATATCTATCGCGAGGCATCGGTGCGCTTCTGGAAGGAAGTCGTCACCGGCACCGCGCGCGATTTCGTCTCGCAGAAGCTGGAAGAGCGCGACGCCCGGCACAAGAAGATGGGCGACAGCCGCTATGTCGTCGAGCCCAATGTCAAGGACGGCAAGGGCGGTCTGCGCGATCTGCACACGCTCTACTGGATCGGCAAGTACATCCACCAGGTTCGCTCTGCTGCCGAGCTGGTCGATGCAGGGTTGCTCACCATGACCGAGTTCCGCGGCTTCCGCCGCTCGGCCAACTTCCTCTGGGCGGTGCGCTGCCATCTGCACGACATCACCGGGCGCGCCGAGGACCGGCTGACCTTCGATCTGCAGCGCGAGGTGGCCGCCCGCATGCGCTTTGCCGACCGGCCGGGCAAGTCGGCGGTCGAGCGGTTCATGCAGTATTTCTTCCTCAACGCCAAACGCGTCGGCGACCTCACCGGCGTGTTCCTTGCGCAGCTCGACGACCAGTTCGCCGCGCGTGACCGGCGCTTCATTCCTGCGATCCTGCGCCGCCGACCCCGCAAGCTTTCCGGCTTCATCCTCGATCGCGGGCGGCTGGCGCTGCCCCGGCCCGATTTCTACCGCGAGGACCCGGTGCGGCTGATCGAGATCTTCCAGCTGGCCGACAAGCACAAGGTCGAGATCCACCCCAGCGCGATGCGCCAGGCGAGCATGGACGCAGGCCTGATCGACAAGCACGTGCGTGCAGACCCCCGCGCCAACGCGCTGTTCATGGATGTGCTGTGCAGCCCGCGCGATCCCGAACTGGTGCTGCGCTGGATGAACGAGGCGATGGTGTTCGGTCGTTTCGTTCCCGATTTCGGCCGCGTCGTCGCGCAGATGCAGTTCGACATGTACCACCATTATACGGTGGACGAGCATTCGATCCGTGCGATCGGCCTGCTCGCGCGGATCGAATCGGGCGAGCTCAAGGACGATCATCCGCTCGCCTATGACGTGATGCAGAAGCTGATCAGTCGGCGGGTGCTGTTCGTCGCCACGCTGCTGCACGATATCGCCAAGGGCCGACGCGGCGACCACAGCGTGCTGGGTGCGGACGTGGCGATGAAGCTGTGCCCGCGGCTTGGCCTTACCGAGGCGGAGACCGAGCAGGTCGCCTGGCTGGTGCGCTATCACCTCTTGATGTCGGCCACCGCCTTCAAGCGCGACCTCACCGATTACAAGACCATCGCCGATTTCGCCGCGATGGTGCAGAGCCCCGAACGGTTGAAGCTGCTGCTGGTGCTGACCGTGGTCGATATCCGCGCGGTGGGCCCGGGCATCTGGAACAGCTGGAAGCGCCAGCTGCTGGGCAATCTGTTCGAATCGACCGAAGAGCTGCTGCGGCTGGGCCACAAGCAGCATGGACGGCGCGAGCGGGTGCTGGCCAAGCAGGAGGCGGTGCGCAGCATGGCGGGCATCGACGAGGGCCGATTCACCCAGATCGCGCGCAAGCTGGACGACGCCTATTGGATCGCCGAGCCCGAGGACATCATCGTCCAGAACATGCGGCTGATCGATGAGCACGACACCGAGCCGCTGACGGTCACGGCCGAATTCTACCCCGCGCGTGGCGCGACCTTGGTGACGGTGAGCGCCGCCGACCATCCCGGATTGTTCTATCGCATCGCCGGCGGAATCCATCTGGCGGGCGGCAACATCATCGACGCGCGCATCCACACCCGGCGCGACGGCATGGCGCTGGACAATTTCCTGGTGCAGGACCCGCTGGGTCGGCCTTTCATGGAAGAAAGCCAGATCACCCGGCTGAAGAACGCTATCGCCGATGCGCTGGCGAACCGGGTCGCGCTGACCCCACGGCTGATCGCCCGGCCCACCGCGCGCCCACGCACCGAGGCGTTCAACATCGCACCCGTGGTGCTGGTCGACAACAAGGCCTCCAACCGGTTCACAGTGATCGAGGTCAACGCGCTCGATCGGCCCGCTCTGCTCAACCGGCTGGCGTTCGCGCTGTTCGACCTCAAGTGCATCGTCCACTCGGCGCATGTCGCGACCTATGGCGAGCGCGCAGTCGATACCTTCTACGTCACCGATCTGCTGGGCGACAAGATCGACAGCAAGTCACGGCTGAAGACGCTGGAAAAGCGGCTGCTGGCCGCGGCATCCGAACAGGTGCCGCAGGCGGTCGCCGCATGACTTTTCGGGCCTAGATCTTGCCGGTGAGAATGGCCCAGCCGGCCAGCGCGTTCATTCCGGTATAGACCAGATACGAGGGCAGCGCGATCGTGTAGCCCAGCGCGGCAAAGCTCAGCGCCGAAAGCAGGATCAGGAATTCGAGCAGATAGCTGCCATAGCCGCCCATGAATCGGCCGAACGCCGCGCGCATCTGCAGTGCCATCGGGTGGTCCGATTCCATCGTCGCCTTGTGCAGCGCGAAATTGGCGATGCCACACAGGAAGATGATGAAGGTTGGCATAACGCCTTGTTAGCCAGCTTTTGGGAGGCTGCCAATTGTCGTAATGGCCGCGCCACATCCTGTCGCCGCTGCCGTCTTTGCGGTAAGCACGCACAGCGAGGACATCATCCCACCAGCCGGATGATCTCCGCGCTGGGCTTTTCCGCCAGCCGATAGACCGGCATCTCGCCGACGCCCTTGAGGGTCAGCATCTGCGGCAGCTCGAAATGCCGGTCGCCGCGGCCGCGCATCCAGGTGGTTTCGGAAACCGCGATGCCGTCCGGGTTGGCGGCGCCCTCGATCCGGCTGGCGATGTTCATCGTCTCGCCCCAGTAATCATAGGCCATGCGCGTTTCGCCGATCACGCCGCCCACCACGGGACCTGTGTGGATGCCGACCCGGATATGCAGATCGATGCCGGTGGCCGCGCGCAAATCGGGCAGCCCCGCGATCACCGCCTCGCCGAAGCGGATCGCGGCATCGGCGCTGTTGTGCGACGGGTTGTTGCCGCCGCTGATCGCGAGATACGCATCCCCGATGGTCTTGACCTTCTCCACCCCGGTATCGGCGGCGCATTTGTCCGCGAGCAGGAAGAAGCCATTGAGCAGATCGACCAGATGCCCCGGCGAGATGCGCCGCGACAGATCGGAAAAGCCGCAGATGTCGATGAACACCACCGAGACATCGGGATAGCTGTCGGCGACCACCTGCCCCGCCTTCAGCCGCGCCGCGACCGCAGGCGGCAGCACGTTGAACAGCAGTTCCTCGGTCTTGGCGCGCTCGGCCTCCAATGCGTCGGAGAGCAGGAAGGTCTGCCGGTGCGCCTGCCCCACCGACCAGTTGAGCAGCACCATCACCGCCGCGCTGGTGCCATACGCGAGCGTTGCATAGATGAACGGGATCATGTCTGCCTCGGTCACCAGCATGATGCCGAAATAGACCACGGCATGGCAACCGAGCCAGGCGGCGAACCAGCGCATCTGCCCGGCAAAGGCAATGGCGGCAAAGGCCATCACGATCAGCCCGTTGATCGCGATCGACGCGTGCAACTGCACCTGCGCGCGCTGCATTTCTTCGAACAGCAGCGCGTTTTCCGCCATGATCAGGAAGGCAACGCCGAGCAGGCTGGCAAAATCGATCATCGGGCGGCTGGCATAGCCGCGCCATGCGGTCGCGGCGGCATAGCCTGCCAGGATCACCAGCGCGGGCACCAGCATCAATGTGAAGCGCAGCTCGTCCTGGCGGCTGAAATATAGCGGATTGACCAGCGCATAGCCGACCAGCATCGCAGCAAGAAAGCCCGCAAACAGCCGCATGTGCACCACGCGCGCAGTACGCTCGCCGGTGACGAAGCGGTGTTCGAGCGCCGCATCGAGGAAACGTCCGCTCAACGTGTGTGCCGTATCGGGCGCGGTCTGGTCCTGCTGCATCATGCCCCCTCATAGGACGGTTCAGCCATCCGCATAGCGCAATAACACGGGAGAATTGACAAACCGGTAACGGCGCCCCAGCCCTTGGGGCAAAGACCACAAGAGGATGCCCGATGACCGACTTCGACGACTGGCGCGCGCGCTCGCCCTTTTACGACGACAGCCACGAGGCGCTGGCGCAATCGGTGCGCCGCTTTGTCGAGCGCGAGATCGCGCCGCATATCGACCAGTGGGAGGCCGACGGCGAGCTGCCGCGCGACCTGCATCGCAAGGCCGCCGAAGCCGGTATCCTGGGTCTGCGCTACCCGGAAACCTATGGCGGCCACAGCGAGGGCTTCGACATCTTCCACTCGATGACCCAGACCGAGGAGCTGGCCGCGGTGGGTGCGGGCGGATTGACCGCATCGCTGATGACCCATGGCATCGGCCTGCCCCCGGTGCTGGCGCTGGGCAGCGAGGAGCTCAAGCAGCGGATCGCGCCGCCGGTGCTGGCGGGCGAGAAGATCATTGCGCTCGGCATCACCGAGCCTTCGGGAGGATCCGACGTCGCCAACCTCAAGACCCGCGCCGAACGGGTGGGCGACCATTACGTCGTCAACGGATCGAAGATGTTCATCACCTCCGGCATGCGCGCCGACTGGCTGACCTGCGCGGTGCGCACCGGGGCCGCGGGCGCGGGCGGCATTTCGCTGCTGCTGATCGACATGACCGCGCCCGGCGTCACCCGTACCCGGCTCGACAAGATGGGCTGGCGCTGTTCGGACACTGCGGCGATCTATCTGCAGGACGTGCACGTGCCTGCCGAGAACCTGATCGGCCCAGAGAACGGCGGCTTCATCGGCATCATGCGCAATTTCAACAGCGAGCGACTGGGCATGGCGATGGGCTGCTGCGCCTATGCGCGGGTGTGTCTCAAGGAAGCGGTGGAATGGGCGCAGACCCGCGAAACCTTCGGCAAGGCGCTGGTCAAGCACCAGTCGATCCGCATCAAGCTTGCCGACATGGCGCGACGCATCGCCGCCACCCAGGCGTGGGTCGATCAATGCGCGTGGGCGGTGGAAAATGGTCGCGATCAACCGGCGGATTTCGCGATGCTGAAAGTGCAGGCGACGCAGATGCTCGAGATCGTCGCGCGCGAGGCGGCGCAGGTGCTGGGCGGGGCGAGCTACATTACCGGTTCCAAGGTCGAGCGCATCTACCGCGAGGTCCGGGTCAACGCGATCGGCGGCGGATCGGAGGAGATCATGCTCGATCTGGCGGGAAGGCAGCTGTTCGGCGGCAAATGATCCGGAATGGATGGTGCTTCGCCTTCAGTCGCTCCGATTTGGTCCCGCTTGAACTGGCGCAGGGCATGAGAACCAAGGCCTAATACTTCCTGAAGCCCGGGGAGAGCCGCCATGCGTCTGTTGCAAGAAGAACAGTATATCTCGCGCATCTATTATGAATCGATGCGCGACAATTTCGAAGGCTATGCCTGGAAAGCCGAAGACGCCGAAATTGCAGACGGAGCAGACTTGAGCGAAAGCAACGCTATGAAGCGGGCGATGCTGGCGGACCTGAAAACCGAGTTTGCCGCGCTCGATCCACTGCAGGGGAACAACCCGACGCTCGGGCAGCTGTTCAAGATCGAGCTGGCGCTGGTCTGGCTGGTGCCCAAGACCGCGCTGCAAGCGCGGTTCTGGACGATCGAAGACCGGTTCCGGCGGGTCGTGCCGACCAGCGTCATCGCCTCCTACGAGGCAAGCTTTGCTCCCGGATGGATCGATGCGCTGCCGGACGAAGTGCTGCGCCAGCGCGCGCGCAATCTGCTCGATGTGATCCACGCCAATTACCTGATCAACTTGGCGCGCGAAAACTCGATCCGCCGCCTGATGGTCATTGTGGGGGCATCGGCGGTTCTGGTCATGCTGCTGGGCACCATTTTCATTTCGTTGGAAGCCGAGATGGCGCAGCACGGGCTGGTTGCGATCATCGCGGCCGGCATGCTCGGCGCGATGATCTCTATTCTCCAGCGGTTGCAAAAGGCGACATCGCGCGATGCGATGGTCGAGGATGGCATTTTCGAGCTTATCGGTCTCAGGATCGGTTGGGTCAGCGTGCTGAGCTCCATCGGCATCGGCGGAGTGTTCGCACTGTTTCTGTATATTCTGGCAGCCGCCAATCTGCTGGAGGCGCTTTTGCCCGATTTCAGCGCGCCCGATACGCCCACCGGCACCGGTGGCAGCGACGAGCTGGCAACGGAAGGAAAGTCAGCAAGCGACCGCATCGGAAGCGCGAGCGATCAGACAGCCAATGGCGTGGTGGATAGCGGCTCCGATGCCTCGTCGGCGGAGGGTGCCTCCGACTCCCAACCCGCAGCGTCCGGAGACCCTGCGCCCACTAGCGAAGCCAGCCTCGCTCCGCAAACCGAGAGGGAAGGAAACAACCCGACCGGAGCCGCCATATGCAAGGATTCGAAGGACGCCTGTCGCACCTGGGTTGAGCGGGTGACCCTATCGCTCGGGATGCATGACACGGCACAGTTCTACAAGATGGTGGCGCTTGCCTTTGTTTCAGGATTTGCCGAGCGTTTCGTTCCGGACATCATCAACAAGCTGGCCAAGCAGAATCCGGCCGCCGAGACAGGCCCGGCGAGCCTCGCAGCATCTCCCGGAAACGCAAAAAGCGACAACACCCCCGCCACTGGATGATCTGACTCACAGCAAGGAGGACTCCCTGAAATTACAGGACAATGCTATCAGGCGAGTCGCCTGCATGTCCCTCCATGTTTCGGGAGTCTGTCCATGCCCAGTTTCACGTTTCGCAAAGCCGCGCTGTGTCTTTCTGCAGCCACCATCGCCGCGCTGGTCGCGAGCCCGGTCAGCAGCCAGCAGGCGGCCAGTCCCATTGCCCGCTACGATATGGATGTCGGCACCGTCACCGGGCTCGCCGCGATGGGCAGCGGCATGGGGGCCGGCCTGTCGATGATGTTCGGCGGCGGCGGCAACAAGCAGATGCACGAGCTGATCCTGCGGCTCGGGTCTTCCCGCGCCCCTGCTGCGGGCGCACCCAAGGCGGATCACTTCATGCCGCCCGTCGCCAAGCTTGGCGCATCGGTGCCGCTGCTCAGCCCCAAGCCCGGCACCCGCACCGACGATGTTCCGCAAGATCTTCCTAAGGATTTCCAGCGTCCCAAGGGGCGGCTGCTGATCTACTGGGGCTGCGGCGCCAAGGCAGGACCGGGCCAGCCGGTGGTGATCGATTTCGCCAGGCTGTCCGCAGGCCAGGTGCCGCCCGACCTGTTCGCAGGCGCGATGCCGATTGATCGGTCGGTCAGCCCGGGCAATTCGAAGACCTTTGGCGAATGGCCCAATGCCGACACGCGCAAGCTGGTGAGCGCGGACAGCTCGCTACTGGGCGAACACCGAATCGCGGGCAATTATGCGCCCGAGATCAAGTTCGCGCTGGCGCAGGACTTCATGCCCGCGATCACCGGCAAGGCCAGCCCGATCGCGGGCGGGGCGACCCAGATCAGCTGGAACTCGGTCACCAGCGCGACCGGCTATTACGCCTGGGTGATGAGCGCCAAGGCCAACAACAAGGGCGAGTTCCAGGACATGGTGTGGTGGTCGTCCTCGGCCTCGCGGCAGTTCGGCGGGGCCTTGTGGGACTGGATCGCCCCGGCGCAGGTGGCAAAGCTCATCCAGCAGCAGGTGGTGATGCCGCCATCGCAGACCAATTGCACTGTACCGGCCGAGGTCACCGCAGCAGGCGGAGATTTCTCGCTGGGCAATCTCTATGCCTATGGCCCGGAAGCGAACTTTGCCTATCCGCCGCGTCCGGCCAATGCCAAAACACCGTGGAAACCCGAATGGACAGCGCGGGTGCGCTATCGTTCCAACTCGACCTGGCTGCTCAACGGCCCGGACATGGATGCGATGATGCGCGGCGGCGAGGAAGCCGAGCAGCCGCGCAAGAAGAAGAAATGCAAGGGCGGGCTGGGCGGCCTGCTCGGCGCGGTCACCGGGGATGGCTGCTGACCGATTGGCGCGGCTCTTTGTTCGTGCTATGTTCCACCTGTAGCCGATTCGGAACAAGGGGATGAACGATGAGCAGCCTGATTTTCTATACCAACCCATGGTCGCGCGGACAGATCGCGCGGTGGATGCTTGAGGAAGCAGGGGCGGCGTACGAGCAGCACATCGTCGAATACGGGCCTCAGATGAAGGGTGCGGCGTATCGCGCCATCAACCCGATGGGCAAGGTTCCCGCGATCGTCCATAATGGCAAGGTCGTCACCGAGTGCGCCGCGATCTGTGCGTATCTGGCAGAGGCCTTTCCCGAAGCAGGGCTCGCCCCGCTGCCGGACGAACGCGCCGATTATTATCGCTGGATGTTCTTTGGCGCCGGTCCGCTCGAACAGGCGATCATCAACCATTCGATGGGCTGGGAAAGTCCCGAGGACAAGCAGGCGATGCTGGGTTACGGCACCTATCAGCTGGCGGCGGACACGCTGGCAGACTGGCTGGAAGACCGCGATTACATCTGCGGCGAGCGCTTCACCGCGGCGGATGTCTATGTCGGGGCGCAGGTCGACTGGGGCCAGGCCTTTGGCACGCTGCCTGCTCTGCCTGCGTTTGCCGCTTATGCCGACCGGCTGCGGGCCCGCCCGGCCTATCAGCGCGCCAAGGCGGTCGACAATGCGCTGATCGAGGCGGCCAAGGCGGCCGTGAGCGAAGGCGCTTCGGCATGAGCCGCGCGGAAGGCGGATGCCATTGCGGCGCTGTGCGCTTTGCGGTCGATAGCGCGGGCGACACCGAGCCATCGCCCCGCACCGCCCTGTGCCATTGCGCGGATTGCCGCCGCTGCGCGGGCGCGCCTGCGGTCGGATGGACCGCAGTGGCCAGCTCGACCTTTACGGTGTTGCAGGGCACGCCTGCGGTCTACCGGTCGTCCGAGCTTGCCGAGCGTAGCTTCTGCCCACAGTGCGGCACCGGCCTGTTCTATATCAACGAAACCGTGCTGCCCGGGCTGGTCGACATCCAGACCGCGACATTCGATGACCCGGAAGCTTTTCCGGCGATGGCGCACATCCAGATGGCGGACGCGATCGGCTGGATGAAGACTGCGCACGACCTTCCGAAGTTCGATCGGTTCCCGGAGTTTTAGCGACGGCTATTTACCTTCAATTCGGGGCAATGATCGAACTAAAACGCGCAGACCGTTCACTATCGGCATGCGCAACCGCGCACGCATGAACCAACGGGATGTCGCCTTCGGGCGACACCGTCTGACAGAACGCTCTATCGACTTGTAATCGATCGCACTGTGGCTTCTTATACGGCCGGGCAACGATGGAGCAGCTGTGCGTAATTCGGTTTTTGTCGGTTGTGTTCTGCTGGCTGCGGCTCAGCCGGCGCTGGCGCAAAAGGATCAGGTCAAGCGTGGTCCCGAACCCGACTGGGTCCGTCAGTCCGAGCTCGCCGCGGTTCCCGAAGACGCTGCCGGTGCCGTTTTCGTTCGCCGCCAGGATGTGTGGTTGCACCTCGACACCAAGGGGCAGCAGCAATATCTGGGCTACCGGATCAAGCTGCTGCATTCCAACGCGCTGCAGCTTGGCAATCTGGCCATCTCGTGGAATCCGCAGGCCGGCGCGCCCGTCGTGCACACCATCAAGGTGCACCGCGACGGCGAAGTCATCGACGCGCTGAAGTCAGGAACCTTCGAGATCCTGCGCCGCGAAGATCAGCTCGAAGCCGCCAGCCTCGATGGCGTGCTGACCGCGGTCCTGCGGGTTGCAGATTTGCGGGTGGGCGACGAGCTCGAGTTCGCAACGACGATCCCGGTCGCCGATCCCACGCTGGGTTCGGCGACCTCAGGCCTGTTGACGCTGGCGCCCAGCCTGCCATCGGGTCGCTATCGCATGGGTCTGAGCTGGATCGACGGGCAGGAGCCCCGGATCAGCATGACCGAAGACTTCAAGGCGGTGGCGCGGGTATCCGAACGCGGGGTCGAACTCGATTTCGACGATCCGCCGGTCATGACCGAGATCAAGGACGCGCCATGGCGCTACCAGTGGCAGCGGGTGCTCGAATTCAGCGATTATCCCGACTGGAACGCCATCTCGCAACATTTCGCGCCGCTGTACGCCGCCGCCGCCAAGCTGCCCGCGGACTCACCGATCCGCCAGGAGGCGGCGCGCATTGCCGCGGCTCATGCCAGCCCGGGCGACAGGGCGCAGGCGGCGCTGCGGCTGGTGCAGAAGGACGTGCGGTACATCTATGTCGGACTCGACGGCGGCAACCTGACCCCGGCGACCGCAGAGGATACCTGGAAGCGCCGCTATGGCGATTGCAAGGGCAAGACCGCGCTGCTGCTGGCGCTGCTGAACGAGCTGGGCATTCAGGCTGAACCGGTTCTCGCCAACAATACGGGCCTGGATGACGGCATCGACCAGCGGCTGCCCAGCCCGGGCCTGTTCGACCATGTGCTGGTGCGCGCAACGATCGGCGACGAGCAGCTTTATCTCGATGGGACCCTGCCCGACGTGATCGCCGCCGACACGCAGCCGTTCCTGCCCTATCGCTGGGTGCTGCCGCTGACGACTGCGGGCGCCTCGATCGAGCCGCTGGCTTGGAAACCGGCAAACCGTCCACAGGAAATCTCGCTGTACGAAATCGACGCAACCGAGGGGTTTGATGCGCCCGCGCAGATACACAACACGATCATCACCCGCGGGCTGGATGGCCTCAAGCAGCATTTCCAGTATTCCGCGATTGCCCCGGCCCAGCTTCAGGCGGCGCTCAGCCAGCAGCTTGTCGGAGAGACGTGGCAGTCCATCGACAAGGTCGCGTGGCGCTATGATCGCAAGGCGCAGGCCAGCATCCTGACGATCAGCGGCAAGGGCATGGTCGACTGGAGAAACGACGGTGACGGCGCGCGTTCGACACCCCTGCCCGGCGGCGGTTTCAACCCGCCCGATCGCCGCATCCGACCCGCCGGACAGGACCAGGGCCTGCCCTACGCCAATTCTCCGGGGTACACCTGCCATGTCACGACGGTCCGTTTGCCCAGGACCGCGTCGGAAAAGCACTGGTCGTTCAAATCAGGCTTCGACACCCGGATTTTCGGCAGGAACTACTATCGCGTGTTCGGTATCGGCGATGGCGCCATCCGGATGATCCGCAGTTCACGCACCGAACGGATCGAGATCGATGCCGAGACGGCGCGCACCGACAACGACCGCATTGCCAAGTTCGACAACTCGATGGGCTATGTCTTCTACGATCCGGCGGGCGTCGACATGCCGCCGTCACGCGCAAAGCCGGTGCCTGCGACCTACGACATCGACTGGACCGCAGACAATGTTCCCTGCCTGTCTGCAGATACTGCGCCGTGACTGCCGAAGCAGTGGCAATGGAACCCCGGTATCACCCCGTCGGGCCGAACACCTTGGGGGTTTCGGCGCCTTGCTTGCGCTCCTTGTCGCTGGAGGTGATCGCCTCCAGAATTTGCGGGTTGCGGAAGTCGCCCTTGGCATAATCGCGCGCCGATTGGCCTGCGATCGTGTCCTGCTTGTCAGGGTTGGCGCCATTCTTGAGCAGCAGCCGCACCATCGCCAGATCGCGCAATTGCACCGCGCGGATCAGCGCGGTCTCGCCCGAATTGTTGGGGTCATCCACCTTGGCCTTGCGGCTGAGCAGCGTTTCGGCGCCGTCGACAAAGCGCAGCGTGGTCGCCACCATCAGCGGGGTCACGCCGTTCTTGTCGCGCGCATTGGGGTTGGCGCCGCGCTGCAGTAGAAAGCCCATCCAAGTGAGGTCGCGCCGCGCGGTGACAATATGCAGCGCGGTCTCGCCGGTGCTCAGGTCCTTGGTGTTGACGACGGTGCTGCCCGGATCGTTGAGCGCCTTGGTGGCCTTGTCGCCATCACGGTCGCGCACTGCCTTGAGGAAATTGTAGCTGTCGGAAAACTGGGCGCTGGCCGCGGCCGGTACCAGCAGGGCCAGCGCCGCGAGGGCGGCGATCCACAGGCGGGAAAGGCTATTGTATCGGGCTGTCACAGGTTGCATCGTCCTTGAAAACTTGCGCCGGGGATGCGGCCAATGGACCCACGGACCGCCAAGCCCCCTTGAAAGCGGCTGCATAGCAGAGCACAGACAAACCTGTCATGAACAAAACCCCCAACCTCGCTCCCGCCCTCATCCCCGCAATCGCCATCGCGCTTGCCCTGTCCGCCGCGCTTGGCGGCTGTTCGGGCGCAGCGCCCAAGCCCGAGGCGCCGCTGGAAGGCGCACGCATCGGCGGCGCCTTCACGCTGACCAATCAGGATGGCAAGACGGTCAAGGATACCGATTTTGCCGGCCAGCACCGCATCGTCTATTTCGGCTACAGCTATTGCCCCGATGTCTGCCCGGTCGACCTGCAGAAGATCGCGGCGGGCTTTGCGCTGTTCGAAAAGCAGCAGCCCGAGCGCGCGGCGAAGATCCAGCCGCTGTTCATCACCATCGACCCCGAGCGCGACACGCCCGCGGTGCTCAAGCAATATGTCGGCGCGTTCCATCCGCGGCTGATCGGGCTCACGGGCACGCCCGCGCAGATCAAGAGCGTCGCCGATGCGTATCTGGTGATGTACAAGGCGCAAAAGCCAGTCGGTGCCGATGCCAAGGGCTATCTGGTCGATCACAGCCGCCAGGCGTATCTGATGGGGCCCAAGGGCGAGCCGATCGCGCTGCTTCCCTATGACGGCAGCCCCGAGCAGATCGCTGCCGAAATCGACAAATGGACGGCCTGATGGCGGCTGGCCGCCAGACCTCCCAAAACGACGCGCCCTTTTGGGAACAACCGCTGGCGAGCCTCGACCGCGCACAATGGGAAGCCTTGTGCGATGGCTGCGGCAAGTGCTGCCTGCACAAGGTGGAGGATGAGGACACGGGCCGCATCCACCCCACCAACGTCGCTTGCCGCCTGCTCGACACCCGCACCGCGCGCTGCTCCGATTACCGCCACCGCCGCGCGCTGGTGCCCGATTGCCTGAGGCTGACGCGCGGCAATGTCGGATCAATCAGCTGGCTGCCCTCGACCTGCGCCTACAATCTGCGCGCGCAGGGCCTGCCGCTGCCCGACTGGCACCATCTGCTGACCGGCAGCCAGGCCGCAATGCATGCTGGCGGGCATTCGGTGGTCGGCAAGGTCATCTCGGAAGTGCACGCCGGGCCGATAGAGAACCACATCATCGAGACGGAGCTGTGAGCGCGACCCGCAGGATGGCGGCCCCGATCGCGCGGTTGTTTGCCCGCAAGCCTGCGCCCGCATCGCCCGAGGCGCCCGGGCGGCTGACGATCGGCGAACGCGAGTATGCGCTGGTCATCCGCCGTCATGCGCGTGCGCACAACATCCGGCTCCGCACCGATCCCGCCAGGGGCGCGCTGCTGATCACGCTGCCCGGCCATGCCCGGCTGGGCGAGGCGATCGCCTTTGCCCGCGCGCAGGCCGACTGGATCGAGGCGAGCTTCGCCAAGGCCGGCGCGCATGTCGCGATCGAACCGGGGGCGCTGATCCCCTATCGCGGCACAGAGCACCGAATCGACTGGGATGCACGCCATGGCCGCAGGGTAAGCATCGCCGATGGCACGATCCGGCTGGGCGGCGCAGCGGACCTGATCGACACCCGCCTCACCCGCTGGCTCAAGGCCGAGGCCAAGCGCCTGTGCGCTGCGGACCTCGCCGATTACTGCGCCCGCGCGGGCGTCCCTGCCCCGTCGCTTGCGATCAGCAACGCCGCGCGCCGCTGGGGCAGCTGCTCGGCTAACGGCACGATCCGCATCAACTGGCGGCTGGTGATGGCGCCCGACGAGGTTCGCCGCTCGGTCGTCGCGCACGAGGTTGCGCATTTGAAACACATGAACCACAGCGCGGACTTTTACGCCTGGCTCGACCACCTCTTCGAAGGCGACCGCAAGGACGCCGACAGCTGGCTGAAAGCGTATGGCCGCGGACTGTATTTGGTGGGGACTTAAAGGTCTGAGTTGGTTGAGATTGATGCGGCCGAAACCGAATTTTTTCACGAACGAATTTCTATATTTCGGAAAAGCTCACGTCTATTCTACACGAATGGCACAAGATTCGACTCGGACATTCATTGGTATAATGGCAGTCATTGTACTCGGATCAATATACGCCTTCAGCTTTGCCACAGTTGCTGCAATGAGTCAGCCATCGGCGGCGGATAGAGCTGCCGATAACGAAATCAGCCAAGGGGCGAATCCCACAAGATCAACCACTATGGGTCCGGTTTGTTGGGCTGCGATATTGGAGAGCATCAGCGAAATCGGCAAACGCTGCATACAAGAGGAAAGCCCTGCTTTCCGCGCAGCCCTTGACGAGGACATCGCTCGTCTAGATGCCAAGTTTCTCGCCAATGGATGGACGCCAGACGGGTTGGAGCGCTTCAAGGTGCAAATGGGTGAAAGAGACAGGCCGGTTGGGGAACTGTGCAGCAACAAGGATGCCTTGGCATTTTATCAGGGACTAACCAAATCACTGCCAGCCGCCATTCACGAAACGACCAATGAAATGCTGGCACGGCCTGGGCGTCCAGAATGGGGAACCTGTCTTTAGTCCGGCCACCCATCCTCGCGCCAATCGCGCGACGTATGGATGACACGCAGGATTGCCACCGTCCGGCCATCATCCGCCATCGTGTAGGCGATGATATAGGGAAACCGTCGCACCGATTTTTCGTATGTACCGGTGATCCGACCTGGATAACCGGTCGCGAATTCGCCCAATTGCTCGCCGGTCCTCTGTATGGCGCGCCCCACCCTTGCGGCCGCCTCAGGATCATCGTCAGCGATATGACGGAGCGCTGTGAGATAATCGGCCTGCGCCCGCTCCGACCAGACCACCCGCCGCATCAGCGTTTTGCTCTGGCCTGGCGTGCTTCCGCGATGATGGCCTCGGCCTCTGCGACGACCTGCTCATGCAGGACAACTCGGCCCGCTTCCACATCGGCAAGCCCCTGCTGGATGCCTTCGATAATCTCCAGCTCCCGATCCACATAGGCAGAGACGGCAGCAGCGGCGAGATAGGAGCGGCTGCGGTCGGTGCCCTTGGCCAGGCGCGAGAGCTTGTCGCTCACTTCCAATGGTACACGGATCGTCATGGTTGTGCTGTTCATCGCGCCACCTTTGTGTTCATGTGTACACACACTAGCACAACCATAGATCAATCACAATCACACCGTCATCGAAGTCCCCCGGTAGATCCGCGCGCGATACCGTGAATCCTGCGCGTCGGGAAGCGGGGCGCCGACCAGCAGCACGGCGCGGGCGAAGCGCTTGAGCTCTTCCTGATGCTCCACCGCGTTGCGCGGTTCTTCGGAGCGGATGCGACGGGTGAGGTTGATCTGGTTGGTGGGCACATCGTGCACCAGCCGCTCGTTTTCCACCGCCAGCGTTGCGGTGAACGCGTGCAGCGTCGTCTTGACGAAGTTGGCGAGCGCGAATGCAGGCCCGCTCTGGCCGAAGGGCACATCGGGCGAGACCAGCACCAGCTGGCACCCATCATAGAGCGAGGCCTTGCGGGCGATGCGGAAATGGTGGGTCAGGTTCTCCTCGCACAGGTCCCTGAATTCTGCAGGGTCGAGCATCGCGCCGTCATCGAACAACCGGTCGGGCAGGCCCGCCATCGGCGTCGAGACGACCGTGGTGGGCCGCCCGAAGTCGGTCAGCGCCGTATCCATCGCGCCTTCGATGTCCGCGCCGCATACGCGCACCGTCACCTTGTCGGCGACCTCCGCGTCCAGCATGGCAAGCACGCCTGCGCCGCCGGCCTCGGTCCGGGTCAGCAGCACCATCCGCGCCACGCCCAGGCCGCCGATCAGATGGTTGGCCGTCTCGGCGATGTAATCGGCCAGATGCTCGCCGATGACCCACACGGTGGTGCCCTTCATCCGGTCGAGCCGCTCCTGCTTGGGGCTGCCGAACATCTCGCGCTCGGTATAGGAGCGTTCGACGCTGAGCCCGCCCGAGGGCATGAACGTCTCGCCGCTGACCGCGCGGTCCGCGAGATAGAACACGGTGGCCTGGGCCACTTCGCTTTCCTTGGGCATCGCGCCCAGATGCAGCTGCGAGAGCACGCCGCGCCCGACCTTGTCGGCTTCCTTGCCGATGCGATCCTGGGGAAGGTACGGCATGTCATCGGGCGGCGTGACCATCAGCCAGCCGGTGAGGCCATCGGCGGTGCCGCTGCGCTCCTGCCAGTCGGCATTCTGCAACAGATATCCCGCCGAGCGCAGCCGCGCGAGCAGCCGTCCGGCAATCTCGGGGGTGAGCAGATAGCGGTCCCAGGTGCAGATGCCGTCGCCCTCGCGCGCGAGTTCGAGACACAGCAGCCGCAGCGGGTCGGGGGTCGAACGGTCGTGGCTGAGATAGCCGGTATCGTTGCGCGCCAGACGCCCGAGCACATGCGTCACCTCCGCACCCTCGCGGATCGATTCGATGACGGCGGCATAGATCGCGTTCAGCCGCTTGTTCTCGAGGATCAGGCGCGCGCGGCGCAGGAAGAGGCCTGGCTTGCCGCCGGTACCCGAGAGACGGTCGCCGTCGACCGGGCCGGGCGCGATCGCGTTGACCTGGATTTCGGGGCCGAGAAAGCGCGAGAAGCTTTCGACCATCGCGCGCTGGCCCGCCTTCGACACCGCATAATCGGCGCGGTTGGGATAGGCGACGGCAAGGAACTTCTCGCCGCCGAAATAGCTCGAGACATTGAGGATATAACCCGATCCCTGGCGTTTCATGATCGGCACGACATAGTGCATCAGCAGATAGTTGCTGATCAGGTTCGCATCGAGCGTCCAGCGCCAGGTGTCGAGCGGCATGTCGATGACCATGTCCTCGGCGCCCGCGACACCGGCGTTGTTGATCAGATAATCGATCCGGCCGAACTCTTCCATCGTGGCATCGGCGGCGCGGCGCAGCGAATCGAAATCGCTGACATCGACATTGGCGATGAACTTGATCCGCCGTTCGACGCCCGAGAAACCGACATCCTGCAATTCGCCGACGATACGCTCGCGCGCGGCCTCGAGCTCGCTCTCGCGCCGGGCGACCATCATCACCTTGGCGCCCGCCAGCGCGAGCAACCGCGCGACCTGGCCGCCGATACCGGCGGAGCCTCCGGTGATCAAAGCGACCTTGCCCAGATGCAGCCCGGTGATGTTCTCGGCAAAGCCCAGCATCGCCTTGCGCGCGCCGGTTTCCTCACCGATGTTGGCGGGCAGGTACAGCGAGGTTTCGGTGATCTTCTGTTCCTTGAACACGATCCGCGTGGCGTGCCCGGCAGCAAAGCGGATATTGTCTTCCTCCGCGTTGGTATAGCGGATGATCTGGTTGCCCCAGACCGCGCGCTGCTGGCGGCCGTGCAGCGCCTCGACCCGCGATTCGTCGCGCCAGATGGTGATCAACTGCGCGATCGCAGCGGTCATGATCCGCCCGAAGCGGTCGCCATTGCCATCGGTGGGCGACGACATGAAGACGTAGCGCGGATCCTGCAGCAGATCGGTGCGCTGCTTCCAGTAGCGCGCCAGCGTTCGGGCAAGCGCGATCGCGCCCGACAGCTCGATATCGAGCAGCAGATCGACATCGGCATCGGTCGCGCCCGCCAGCGTTGCGGAGAACAGGTTGGATGCCTTGACCGGCAGGATGATCGCGCTGTTGATCGGGCCGTGCGCATCGGAAAAGGCGCGCAGTACCGCCTCCATGCCATCGGGTTCGGCGCGGTTGAAGCGCATGATGTCGATGCCATCGCCCAGATTCTGCGCGCGCACCCGTGCCTCGGCCTGCGCAACATCGACCTGCCGCGTCAGCCCCAGCAGCACGCGCGCGCCCTGCAGCAGCTGAATCCGCGCGATCTCGAGCGCGTCTTCCCATTGTTCGCCCGCCGCGATCAGCACGCTGAGCCCGGTGCCGTCGAGCGATCGCATCGATGGGCGGGTCATATAGGTCGATCGCGAATCCTTGCGCACTTCCATGCCATGGGTGACGTCGATCTCGTTGCCGTTGAGCGCGGAGGACTCGTCGCTGGCGAGGAACAGGCAGGCATCGGCGATATCGCCGGGCACCGGCAGCGTCTTGGCGGGCTTGGCGCCGCCCATTGCGCGCTTCAGCGACATGCGGCCCATGAAATAGTCCGCCGTGGCACCGTCGCCCTCGCCCTGCAATTTGTCCATCGAGGCGAAGACGGTGCGGATGCGCTCGCTTTCGATCGGGCCGGGGAACACGGTGTTGACGCGGATGCCCTCGGCTCCGAGCTCCTTGGCGAGCTCCTGGCTGAGCGCGTTCAGTGCCGCCTTGGGCACCACATAGGCCGTGCGGCCATGATAGCGGGTGTGCGCGAAGATGGTCGAAATGTTGATCACCGATCCGCCCGCCGGCATGATCGGGGCCGCAGCCCGGGTCAGGTTCCAGCTGACGCCGAGCAGATTGCGCATCGCGTCGGCGACGGTTTCGGTGTCGCCATTGGCCTCCATCTCGGCCTTGGTCAGCGGCACGTTCTCGAGCGTTTGGCGAGGCCCTGCAGAGCCCGCATTGTTGACCAGCACGTCGATCCGGCCCAGTGCCGCCTTGACCTCGCCCATCGCCGCGCGGACCGAATCGGGATCGCCGCCATCAAGGATGACGGTGAACACGCGCGCCTCGTCGACCCCGGTCTCGGAGAGCAGTGCCGCCTTGGCCGCCTCGAGCCGTTCGGCCGTGCGCCCGGTCATCACCAGGGTCGCGCCCTCGCCGATGAAGCGGCGGATGATCGCGCCGCCAAGATTGCCCGCAGCCCCGGTGACCAGGGCCACCTTGCCTGCCAGCCTGCCGTCAGTTGCGCCTGCTTTGGTCGCTTTGCTCTTGCTGCTTGTCATGTCGGTATTCCTCTGCCGCGCCGTGTCCGGCGGCTTATGTCTTTCAGATGTCGCCCAAAATGTCCTGAGACGCGGCCCAGTATTCGAGCAGCTCGTCCCGGCTGCGCAGGCCCATCGCAGGCAGCGCGTGGTTGACCACATAGGTCGCGCCGGTGTGGCGGTTGTCCCACATCGCCTGATGCGCCTCGGGCAGCCCGTCCCAGTCGACCACCTGTGGCTCGGTGACACTGAGCAGCCCGCCTGCGATCATGTTGTTCATCATCGTCACCTC